>NZ_JBBCBT010000017.1:0-112229 GCF_037203985.1 Pseudarthrobacter sp. CCNWLW217 | reverse complement strand
GGCCCGGAGCACTCCTACCTGGCCGACATCGGACGCGTCAGCTACGAGCCCATCACGGACAGCGAAGCCATGGAGGCGTTCCGGCTGCTGTGCCGTACCGAGGGCATCATCCCCGCCATTGAGTCCTCGCACGCCCTCGCCGGCGCCATCAAGGTGGGCCAGCGGCTCGCCGCTGAGGTCGACGCCGCCGGGGCAGCAGACAAGATCGTGATCGTGAACCTTTCCGGCCGGGGCGACAAGGACGTGGCTACGGCCGCCGAATGGTTCCACCTTCTGGACAAAAACTCGCCCGAGGCAGCCATCGGCACGGAAGGGGAACAACAGTGAGTACCGCGCAGTCGACCAGAAATCAGCGTGCGCCATCGCCAAGGCCCGCGCAGAAGGACGGGCGGCCCTGATCGGCTACCTGCCCGCCGGTTATCCCACTGTTGAGGACACCATCGCCGCGGGCATCGCCCTGGCACGGAACGGGGCCGACCTGATCGAAAATCGCTATTTCGCCGTCCGCCAGGTCTTCGACGTGGTTGCCGGCATCACCAGCCAGACCGACGCCGCCGTACTGGTCATGACCTACTGGAACTACGGGCACGGCCAGATTTGCCCTAAATGATAAACCAGTCAATAGTCGCACTGCCCAGTTGATGGCGATTGCGCTACGGCCGGAAATCCAGTTTGAGAACGGCGTGCGAAAGCAGAACTGCCCGGTCGGTCAGCTTATCCAACTCTTCGTCGTCGCACTCGGGGGATGCCCATCGGGTCGCACCTTCTAGCAACGTCATCACAACTTTGACTCGCTCCTCAGCCTCCGGATAACCCATATCCAGGGCAGCGGCCACGTACATGTCCTGATGTAGGTTTACCCAATCGTCTACCTGGGCGCGCAGCTCACTGGGGAGGATGCGGGCCATTCTGTCCGTGGCAACCAGCAGGTCCCATAAGTTGCTTTCCGGGAGCCTCACCTGTCGAGTGAAGTGCAGCTTGACCATGCAGACCCAGAACTCCTCTGCCGACTCCGCTTGGTCAACGGCTTCCAGGAGTGCCACGCCGAATCGGTGAAAGTGCCAGCGCAGTGATTCCGCCACGATTTCGTCCCTGCCGCCTGGAAAATGCGAGTAGAGGCTCGGCGGCTTGATATTGACGGCATTGGCGATGGTCCGCATGGATACGGAGTTGAACCCATTGGCGATGGCGAGTTGCAGGAAGGCCTCAAGTATGTGTCGTCGCGAAGCTCCCTGGCCCGCCCAATCCCACTCTTCCAAGCGGTGGGCGAAGGTGTCGCGGGCGGCCTTATAGGACGTGCTGCTCATGATTTGACCCTAGCAGTTGCCAGCCCGACACCTTGGTTGCACAGAGCCAACTTCGGTACCGAAACGGGAATCAAATTTTGTGGAAACTATTGGCTAACGATCATTAGTTAGCTATCCTAAAAGAGGCGCAAAGCAGCACCTGCTGGCTCCGCCGTCATCAGCGCATAGCAGGAAGGAACGGATCATGTCTGCCGACGATTCGAACCGGGAAGCCAGAAAAAACACCATGGTCTTTGGCAGTGGGCTTTCGGGCATGGTCGCCGCCTACATCAGTGCCAGGGCGCTTGAAGACGACGCTGCCCACAATCCCAAATGGCACGCGCAGCAGGCCTTCCGCCCCAAGGGCCAAGGCTGGGGAAGCAGATGGATTGCCTCCCGCCGCGCTGGTACTGCCGTCTCCTAAAATTACCGGGCACCTCCAGAAGGAACTATCTGCCATGGCCTCTGTCGAAGTAATTTCCCCTTGGCTGCCGCATGAGTCACTGCGACAAACAGACCGAGTGCGCGAACTCTTCCTGATGCAACCCCATACCGATCTCACCGGAATCCGGCCCATAGTGGCGCGCTCCTGGTACCGAAGCCGGGCAGCCGGAGTTGATGCTGTCGCGGACCGTGGTTTCTTTGACGAGGGCCGCGTGGATGAGTACACAATCCATGCAGCCGGCCCGCACCTGCAGAAACTGGATGAGGTTGCCGCCGACCTGGGTGGCTACGTTAGCCTGACAGCGCCCAACGGTGTGCTGATCAAAGCGAACTTCCTGCGTGATGACGGCTTTCCTGCCGGATATTCACTGCTGGAGGAGAGTTGCGGGAGCAACGGTGAAGGTCTGGCGCTGGAAGAAGGACGCGGTGTCTGGCTCGCACCGGAGGAGCACTTCCGCGAGGACATGCGGGGCAATTGGTGCTTTGCTTCCCTAGTCCGGGATCCGTTCCATAACAGGATTCGGGCTGTCATAGGGCTCACTCTGCCCGGTAACCGGGTCTCCACGCTGGAGCCGTCGTCCACTCTATTGATGCTGGAGGGGGTTGCCTCCCGGATTGAACGCGACATCGAGGTCCGGACGTCATCCAGGGAACGGGCGCTGCTCAATGAGTACTTGAGGGTCTCCCGTCGCAGGGGCAACCGTGCCGTGATTGCCTTCGATGGCAAGAACTCCCTCCTCAACGCTTCGGCAACTGCCACCTTGGAGGACAGCGACTTCTCCATCATCTCCGGGTACGCCAAAGCGGTGATGTCCTCCGGCCGGGAACTGAACTGCGAGGTATCGCTCCAGGGATCAGGCCTTTCCACTCTGGAAGTTTCACCAGTCACCTTGTCTGCGGCCAACGTCGGGGCAATTGTGGTTGTCCGTCCGCACTCACCTGTCACTGAGCGCATTTCTGAACTCATCAGTGTGCCGGACAAGCCGGAGTCGTCCCTGCCGGACACCGCGGACCGGCTCATGAAGCATCTGGACGGGACCAGCATGGGATTCAAGCGCACCCTTAACCTGGCTGGAAAGGCACTAGAGCAGGAACGCTCGGTAGTGGTGATCGGCGAGCTGGGCAGTGGGAAACGCCGGCTCGCGGGTGCCATTGCAGCACTGCGTGGCGAGCATATGGTGGTCGACGCCAGGGGTGGTGCCCTAAGGAATCCCCAACTCCGCGACGTCATCCATCGCGTATCGACCGAAATGCCCTCAACACTCATCGTTGAACATGCCGACGAGCTCTCACAAAACGAGGCCGCCGAGCTGGCGAGGAACCTCCGGGGCAATGCCATCACCAAACTCGCATTCACCATCACGCGGCCCACGGATGCCACCCTGCTTCTCTCCGAAGCGTTCGATGTCCTGGAGATTGCGGTTGAGCCCCTGCGTAACAGGAGGGAAGATATCCCGCCGCTCGCGAACGCAATAGCCGAAGAGATGGGGGACCGCAGGCTGTCCCGGCGGCTCATCACAACGCTGACGCATGCAGACTGGCCCAGGAACATCGATCAGCTGCGGGCAGTGGTGTCCAATGCTGTTGAACGGGCCGACGGCGCCGAAGTAACGGTGGACGATCTGCCGCAGGGGTTCAACCGCGTTCTGACCAAGGGGCGGTTGTCCCGGCTGGAGGACGCCGAGCTCAGCGAACTCCGTACCGCTCTCCAAGAATCCGGGGGCAACCGTAGCCTGGCGGCCGAAACCTTGCAGATTGGCCGCTCCACCCTCTACCGCCGGATGGACTATTTCCGCAGCCGCGGATTCGACCTCTAGCTCCAGACCCTTTTGAAGCAGCTGGCCATCGCGTGTGGTCGGCTGCTTTGTCTTGAACTACCCAGGGCGCATGGGACAGTGTCCCACGCGGGTGTCTCGATCTGGTACGGATGAGCCTGCACATATCGCGTTCTACTTGAAATTACCCGGACACCGGCACCCTCCCAAGGGGTGTTTGGCAGATAAAGAGGGTTACAAAACGAACAGGACGACGACTATGACCCGCGATGCCCAGGGAACCATTCTTGTGGCCCCCCATCACTTTCCGAACCTGGACCGCGAGCACGCGCTCGCTAAGGAGTTCGGTTACACACTCAGCCCGGCTCCCGATGCCGAAGCCTTCCGTGAAGGACTCCCCGAAGCCGACATTGTGATGATCACCCCATACGCGAAACTTACCGCCGCGGACTTCCCGATGATGACCAGATGCAAGGCAGTCATCAGGTACGGAATCGGCTATGACAACATCGATGTTGCTGCTGCCACCGAGGCAGGTATTCCGGTGTCCATTGTCCCGGGGACAGCTTCGGAGGAAGTGGCTTCGCACGCTTTCGCTATGGGCCTGGCGTTGGCCCGCAGGCTGCCCGCGGGTGATGCGTCGATCCGGGATCTCGGCTGGGCCGGGACTATCGGCTATGACACGCCGGTATTGTCCGAGCTCGAGGTCGGTGTTCTGGGAATGGGCCGCATTGGCCAGCACGTGGCACGGATGTACCAGGCTGTGGGTGCCCGGGTACGGGCTTACGATCCGTTCGTGACGGATAGCTTCGTGGAGCTGACCGGGCTGGACGACATCCTGGAGAACTCCGATGTCGTCTCGTTGCACCTGCCGCTGACCGCAGACACGGCAAACCTGGTTTCCGGCGATGTCCTGGCACGGATGCGCCAGGGCGCAGTGGTGGTCAACGTCTCCCGCGGCGGCCTCATCGATGAAGCGGCTCTTGCCGAAGCACTGACCTCGGGACACATTGCCGGTGCCGGCATCGACACCTTCGCTGAAGAGCCGCTGCGTGAGGGGCACCCGCTCCGCTCCGCGCCCAACACCATCCTGACCCCCCACATCGCGTGGCGTTCCAACCGTTCGACGGGCGCACTGCAGGACGGAGCCGTGGAACGGGTCCGTCTGGCACTGACTGGGCAACCGCTCATCGACCTCGTGAACTGAAAGACTGGAGGAAAACCAATTGGGAACAAAAAACCACCCGGAAAAAGTCGCGGAGCGTCACCCCGCGGAGGATCCACATCTGCGCAGAGGACCCCGCGGCTTACCCTTGCTGCCGGGCGGCTACGGCCGATCAACGTATTACACGGGAGCCCCGAGCCCGTATGCCATCCGAGGCGAAGGCTACCGCGTCTGGGATGACCGCGGCCATGAACTGATCGATGCAAACAACAACTTCACCTCGCTGATCCATGGCAACGCGCACCCCGAGATCACCGAGGCCGCGACGAAGGCACTCAGTGCCGGCGCCAGCTGGGGAATCCCGAACCTCTATGAGTGGGAACTGGCGGACCTCCTGCTGTCCCGCCTGCCTGATCTTGACCAAGTACGATTTGCCAATTCCGGCACCGAAGCCGTGATGTCGGCAATCCGCATCGCCCGGGCAAGCACTGGGCGCGAACGCGTCATCGTCACCAAGGGCGGCTACCACGGAACCTCCGAAGTGGCCCTGGTTCCTGGCGGACCGGCCTACCAGCGCGGAGTGACCCGCGGTGTGATCAACGACGTCACCGCGGTGCCACTCAACGACGTCAATGTCCTGCGTCAGGAAGTTGAAGCCGCACCGGACGCCTACGCCGCAATCATCCTGGATCTGCTGCCCAACAGGGCAGGTCTTCTCAGGATTTCCGAGGATTTTGTGCGCGCTGCCCGTGAACTCGCGACGCGGTACGGGATTGTCCTGATCATCGACGAGGTCATCAGTCTGCGCCTCGGATTCAACGGCTTCAGTGGTGAATACGGCGTTTCCCCCGACTTGCTCACCACGGGCAAGATGATCGGCGGCGGCTTCCCCGTCGGCGCTGTGGCCGGCCGGGCCGAACTGATGGCCGAAGTGGATCCGACCCGTCCGGGCAGCTTGCCACACGGCGGCACCTTCTCCGGGAATCCGGTCAGCATGGCTGCCGGAGCTGTTGCCTTGCGCCTCTTCACCCAGCAGGAAGTAAAGAGACTGAACCACCTCGGTGACACCACGCGTGATGCAGTGAACTTAAGGATCGCCGACGCCGGCTGGGAAGTGCGCGGCCGAGGTTCCCTGCTCCGCGCGGTTCCCGCCGGCGCAGAAAAGGTCGACGAACAGACCCAGCACCAGCTCTGGTGGGCGTCCTACGAACGGGGACTGCTCGGTTCGCCCGCCAACCTGCTCTCCTTGTCCACACCGATGGATGAGAAGGTCGCAGCGGATATTGCAGACCGACTGGCTGACGCCGTGCTCGCAGTTGCCGGGAAACCTTCCCTCACGGAAGACGGGAAATAGGAAATATGCAAATCATCTCGTACGAACACGAGTCCGGTATTCGGGGTGGGGTCCTGATTGGAGATTCTGTCCACGACCTCGAGCTTCTCTTGCAGGCTTCGAGTGGGGCAGTTAATGGTTCAACCACGTCAGTTCGTGAATTCCTTGAGCTCTACGGCGACCGGATTGCATCGATCTCGGCTGAGCTGTCCGCTCTCGCTGCGCAGGACCCAGAGGCCCGCGTCGGGGAGCGTTCCGAGGTTCGGTTGACCACCCCGGTACCGGATCCGGCCAAGGTGCTCTGCATTGGCCTCAATTACAAGGACCACGTGGCGGAAACCGGCCGGGCCTTCCCCGAATATCCTGACGTGTTCGCAAAATTCGCCTCCACCATGGTGGGTCCGGAGGACGAAATCGGCGGTGCCCGGGTCAGCGATAACCTCGATTTCGAGGGGGAAGTTGCCGTGGTCATTGGCCGCCGGGCGAGCGAGGTCTCCGAGGAGGAAGCACTTAACTACGTGGCCGGTCTGGCTCCGCTGAACGATGTCACAGCACGCGATCTCCAATACCGCGGGACTCAGTGGCTCGCCGGCAAAGCCGTTGACGGTTCAACCCCCTGGGGCCCTGCACTGGTCACGCTCGATGAAGTGGGAGACCCGCAGACGCTTGACCTGGCGACGCGGGTTAACGGCATCGAAGTGCAGCGTTCCAACACGCGATACCAGATCTTTTCCATCGCCCGCATCGTCTCCTACCTGTCGAGCTTCCTCACCCTCGAACCGGGAGACGTCATCGCCACCGGCACCCCGCAAGGCATTGGGGCCAAGCGGAATCCTCCCGTCTGGCTTCAGCCGGGCGACACGGTGGAAATTGAGATCGACAAGGTGGGGCTGCTCCGCAACCGCGTCGGCAAGCCCCAGCTATAACCCCTCCAACTCTACGAAAGTAAGAAGACCCATGAGTGAAGTACAGACACAACCAGGTGACGCGAGGTACCGCATCGCTGTCGATACGGGTGGCACGTTCACGGACGTGGTGGTCGGATCGAATACAGGCGACATGGCGGTTGGCAAAGCATTGACCACCTATGACCGCGTCTTCACCGGCTTCGAAGCCTCCGTGCGCCGCGCCGCTGAATCAGTTGGCTGGAGCGGAGATGACGTCCTCCGTCACGCTGACGTGATCGTCTACGGCACCACGCACGCCACCAACGCAGTACTGACGGGTAAGGTGGCCAAGACTGCCCTGTTGACAACGGACGGTTTCGCCGACACCCTGCTGCTCCGTGAGGGTGGCCGCCGGGACGCCTTCGACTCCAAGGCTGCCTACCCGCCGCCCTACATTCCCCGGCACCTGACCTTCGAAATCACAGAGCGCATTTCCGCTGAAGGCGATGTCCTGGTGCCGCTGGACGAAGAGCAAGTACGTGAGATTCTGGGTTCCTTTAAGGACCAGGGAATCGAGGCGGTAGCCGTTTCCTTCCTCTGGTCGATCATCAACGATGCCCACGAGAAGCGCGTCGCGGAACTCATCAAGGAAATCCTGCCAGGTGTTCCCTACACGCTGTCCAACGAGGCCAACCCAACTATCCGCGAATACCGCCGCTCCTCGGCAGCCTCGATCGACGCCTCCCTGAAGCCGCTGATGGCTGACCACCTGGGCAAGCTGCGCTCGGACCTCCAAGAGTACGGTTTTGGCGGTGACCTGCTGGTGGTCACCTCCGAAGGTGCGGTGCTTGACGTCGCGGATGTCCTGGACCGGCCGGTACTGTTGCTGAACTCCGGCCCGTCCATGGCGCCGCTTGTGGGCGCGGCCGCTGCTCCGGAGCGGGACACGGTCGTGGTCTGCGATATGGGCGGCACCACTTTCGACGTTTCCCTGGTTGAAGAGGGCGTTGTCCGCCACACCCGGGAAGCCTGGCTGGGTGAGCCTTTTGTGGGACACCTGACCGGTCTGTCCTCGGTGGCCGTGTCCAGCATTGGCGCCGGTGGCGGCAGCATTGCATGGATCGACGGCGGTGGCCTGCTTCGGGTGGGTCCGCAGAGCGCCCGCAGTACTCCAGGGCCAGCCGCCTACGGACGCGGTGGTGAGGAACCCACGGTGACTGACGCCTGCGTTGCGCTTGGTTACCTCGACGCTGAGGGCTTTGAAGGCGGGTTCACGCTGGACCGCGAGGCAGCTGTCCGCGCCATCGATACCCGCATCGCCGGCCCCATGAGCATGGATACCCTACAGGCCGCACAGGCCATCCTGGATGTCTCTGCCAACCACATGGCCACAGCCATCCGCCAAGCTTCCCTGGAGCACGGCGTGGACCCCCGGGGCGCCTTGATAGTGGCTGGCGGTGGCGCAGGTGCCATGGTCGCGGCCGCGATCGGTGTCCTCCTCGAAACCGATACGATCCTGATTCCCGCGACGGCCGGCGTGCTGGCCGCTTACGGCGCCCACCGCGCCCCCATCGCCACGGAATTCCTCTCGCCGCTGCACAACGACACGCGCAGTTTCGACGCCAGGTCAGCCTCCCGTGCAGTCGAGGACCTGACCGGCAAGGCGGACGCCTTCGTCGAGCGCTTCGACGGCGTAGGAGACGCACCCAACGTCACCTACTTCGTCGACGCCCGGTACCCAGGCCAGGCATGGGATCTGCGCGTCTACTTGGACGCTGCCCCCGATACCGCCGGCGACGCTGCCGGGATCATTGAGCGGGCCTTCCACGAAGAGCACGACCGCCGCAACGGAACCCACGATTCGGACAGTCGGGTGGAGATCATCACCTGGGGTGTCCGGGTCGAAATCCCGAGGCCAGAACACACGAAGGACCAGGTCGAAGCCAGCCGTGCCACCGAAATCCACCGCACAGACTCCATCGTTTTCGGCGGCGAAAGTTTCAGCACCCAGCGGTACCGCGGTGTCACGCTGGCACCCCGGGACAAGATCGTTGGGCCTGCGGTCATCGATCAGCCCACAACCACCATCGTCGTGCCGCCGGAGTGGAACGCCACGCTCGACGAACGATCCAATATCTACCTCACCCGTAAGGAGGCGTAACCGTGACACGCGAATTTGATCCCGTAAAGCTCTCGGTACTTGCCAACGCATTCGACGGCATTGTCCGCGAGATGACCAGTGGCCTGCTGCGTTCGGCCCGTTCCTCCGTCATCAACACGGCCAGGGATTTCTCCTGCGCCGTGTTGACAGCGGACAACCAACTGCTCGCCGCGGCGGAAGGTGTCCCGGTGCATGTCTTCGGCGCCGGCCCGCTCGGCGAAGATATGGTGGAACTACACGACGACATCCGGGAAGGCGATGCCTTCTTGCACAACGACCCCTACCGGGGGAATTCGCACGCAGCCGACCATGTGATTCTGGTTCCGATCTTCATCCAGGGACGCCACCTCTTCACAGCCGTCACGAAGGCTCACCAGGCCGACTGCGGCAACTCGCTCCCCACCACGTTCTTCGCCACGGCCCGCGACGTCTATGAGGAAGGCGCCCTGATCTTCCCCTGTGTCCGTGTTCAGCGCGACTACACGGACATCGACGACATCATCCGTATGTGCCGGTCCCGCATCCGCGTACCGGACCAGTGGTACGGCGACTACCTCGCCTCGGTGGGTGCCTCCCGGATCGCCGAGCGCCGCCTTCACGAACTCGCCGAAAAGTTCGGCGTCGATGATCTGGTGGACTTCGTTGACGCCTGGTTCGACTACTCCGAGCGGCTCACCGCCAGCGCCATCGAGACGCTGCCCGAGTACGTTCTGCACGGAACCACCGCCCACGACCCCTTCCCGGGCACCGGCCCGGACGGAGTGCCCCTGCAGGCAACCATCGAGGTCAAGCCCAAACAGGGAAAGATCACCATCGACCTGCGGGACAACCCGGACAACCTTCCCAACGGCCTGAACCTCACGAAGGCGACGGCGACAGGCGCGGCGCTGGCAGGCATCCTATCCGGTATCCCGGAGAACCTGCCGAGCAACGCTGGCACCTTCCGCAGGATAGAGGTGCTGCTGCGTGACGGCTGCGCCGTCGGCATCCCTAAACATCCCTTCTCCTGCTCGTCCGGAACCACCAATCTGGCAGACCGCGTCGTGAACCTTGTCCAGGCCGCGTTTTCACAGATCGACGACGGCTACGGCACCGCTGAGGGGGCTGCCGGGCAGGCACCCGCGAAGTCGGTCATTTCTGGAATCGACGAGCGAAACGGCAACGCCTACGTGAATCAGATTCTGGTGGGCGGCGTCGGTGGCCCGGCCACCCCTTACGTCGACGGTTGGCCGACGTACCAGCGGCCCGTCTGCGGTGCCCTTCTCTACCACGACAGCGTTGAGGTAGATGAGCAGCGGTACCCCATCCTGGTCCACGAACGCACCCTGATTGCTGACTCCGGCGGAGCCGGCAGGCAGCGAGGCGGACTCGCAACGCGCGTCACCATGGAACCACGGGTTCAAAGCATGACCATCACGTACGGCATCGAAGGTAAGCTGAACCCACCCAGAGGCGTTCGCGGCGGTCGCGATGGCGCTGTGCCAGCGGCGTGGGTTGAAGACCTCAGGACCGGCGAACGCCGCGAGATTCCCGTCGTGGGCCGATACGACCTGCAGTCCGGTGAAAAGGTAGTATCCATCACCCCGGGCGGTGGCGGATACGGTGACCCGCTGGAACGTGACGTCCTGGCGGTCCTCGACGACTACCGCGAGTCGCGGGTTTCCCTTGCGGCGGCGGTTGCCGAATATGGCGTCGTTATCATCGACGGCGCAATCGATGAAGCGGCCACGGCAAAGACCCGCCAAGAGCGTCTGGCCAGCTAGAAGTACCAGCCATAGCAACTGATTCCGGGGCGGGGTATATTCCTCGCCCCGGAAGGTTTCACCAACTAATGACGGAGATTCACATGGAACCCATTCGAGTCGGCATTATCGGCGTCGGAAACGTTCTCAACCAATACCTGGACAAGATCGGCGTCCACCCGGACGTCGACGTCGTCGCACTGGCAGACGTTAACGCGGAGGCCGTGAAAGCCCGGGCAGCTGAATATTCGGTTCCCAAGGCCCTCACGCCGGACGAACTGCTGGCCGATGACGAGGTAGAGCTGGTCCTCAACCTCACCCCGCCGAAGCTCCATGCGCCGGTGACCCTCCAAGCCATCGCCGCAGGCAAGCACGTCCTTTCGGAAAAGCCGTTTGCCACGTCCCTGGAGGAAGCTCGCCAGATCCTGGACGCCGCCCGCGAGGCTGGAGTGAAAGTGGGGTCTGCTCCCACCACCTTCCTCGGTTCCGGCATGCAGACCAGCCGCAAGCTCATCGATGACGGGTGGATCGGCGAGCCCGTGGCTGCTTTCGCGTCCTTCGCTTGCCGCGGCTACGAGCACTGGCACCCCAACGTCGACCCCTTCTACAGCCCCGGAGCCGGCCCAATGCTTGATATCGGGCCGTACTTGATCACGAACCTTGTGAATTTCTTCGGCCCGGTCAGGCGGGTTTCTGCAACAACGCCACGTTCATCAGAGACCCGGCCCCGTCCCGGCAAAGAGGGCGAAGTTATCCAGATCAAGACCCCAACGCACATCACCGGCACCATCGACTTCGAGTCCGGCGCGACCGCTACAGTGATCGTCAGCTGGGACATCTGGAACCACAACCTGCCGCACCTGGAGATCTACGGGACGGGTGGCTCGCTGGCGGCGCCAAACCCTGACCACTTTTCCGGGGCACCCGTGCTACGCCGTGGCGAGCCAGGCGACCTGGCGTTGGACATGACTCCTCCGGGAGGTGGCGACTGGCGGGAAACGCCGATCACCCACCGTGATGATGCCTACCGGGGCATCGGCTTGGCCGAATTCGGCTACGCCATCCGCAAGGGCGTCGAGCCGCGCACCGGTGGCGACTTCGCCTACCACGTGCTGGAAGTCCTCCTCGCCTTTGAATCATCCTCCGAGCAGGGCCGTCACATCGAGATTGAAAGCGCCTGCGAGCGGCCACGGCCGCTGCCTTCGGTGGGACCACAGGAGCCCTACCGTTTCGACTAGAGGGACGTTAGACAACAGCAGCCGACGGCGGTACTTGCGTTCCGCCGTCGGCTGCTGTTTTTGTGCCCCGTGGGCAAGCCGCGTATCAAACTGGGACACAACTTTGCTTCCCCACGGTGAAAACCTGATGTTAGGCGAATCGGTTTGCAGATGCCGACGCACCTACGAAACTTAGGAGAACGCATGACTAGCACAGCAGCTGCTGATATCGGCACCGACGTCGAGATCAAGCCCGTCCGCCGCCGCACCGTCGCACAAGCAATCGTTGAATACCTCCAGGTCCAATACAGCGAAATGGACGGTGAAAAGAGGCGCCTGGTTGCCGGAATGTACGGAATTTTCGGACACGGGAACTCCGTTGGCCTGGCGCAGGGAATAGACGAGTATGGCGTGGACTTCCCGCACTACCAGGGCAAGAACGAGCAATCGATGGTCCACGCGGCCATCGGCTTCGCAAAGGCCTCCAACCGCGCCGCAACGCTCGCCTGCACCGCCTCCGCCGGCCCGGGATCGACGAACATGGTTTCGGGTGCCGCGACCGCAACTACCAACCGCCTTCCGGTGCTTCTGTTCCCCGCAGACATCATCAACAACCGTTTTGGTGATCCTGTGCTGCAGCAGATCGAGCACCCCATAGAACGGGATGTCTCCGCCAACGACTGCTTCCGCCCAGTCAGCCGCTACTTCGACCGGATCACGCACCCGGCCCAGCTGCTGTCCACACTCCCGGAGGCCATGCGGGTCCTCACCGATCCCGTGGAAACCGGCGCCGTAGTGGTTTGCCTGCCCCAGGACATCCAGGGCGCGGAATTCGACTTCCCGGAATCCTTCTTCACACCGCGTGTGTGGCACATCCGTCGTCGCCCGGCTGTGGAGGACGAGTATCGTGATGCTGCCGAAATCATTGCGAACGCCGAGCGCCCCCTGCTGATCGCAGGTGGTGGCGTCCGTTACGCGAAGGCACAGGAGGAGCTGGCACGCTTCAGCGCCGAGTTCGGCATCCCGGTGGCCGAGACCTACGCGGGCAAGGGAAGCGGCCCCATCAGTGAACTCAATCTGGGCGCCCTCGGCGTGACCGGCACGGTGGGGGCCAACGAGATCGCCGACGGCGCGGATGTTGTCATCACCGTAGGCTCACGCCTCCAGGACTTCATCACTGCCTCACACTCACTGTTCCAGAACCCCAACGTGAAGTTCGTGAACCTCAACGTTGGCTCATTCGATGCCCACAAAATGGGCTCATTCCCCGTCATTGGCGATGCCAAACTGTCACTTGCCGCGCTGCGGGAACGCCTCGCAGCCGTTCACTATGGCACGACCGATGACTTCCGCAGCGACATCGCGGACGCCCGGAAGGCCACCTTCGAGGTACGCAAGCACGACCTTCAGGCATTCCCCGGGGAGAACATGAGCCAGGCCCAGGTGATCGATGTGCTGAACCGCACGACAACCAGCCAGGACGCCCTGATCCTGGGCTCTGGCGGTGTGGTTGAAGGCATCCACAAGGCCTGGGATCCGTCCAACGGCACCGAGATCCACTTCGAGTACGCCAACTCCTGCATGGGCCATGAAATCCCGGCAGGCCTCGGCTACCGGATCGCCCGCGGGGACGCACCAGGCGAGGTGTACGTGCTGATCGGTGACGGCACCTACTTCATGCAGCCTACCGAGCTGGTCACGGCGGTACAGGAACGGAAGAAGATCATCACCATCGTGATCGACAACCGCGGGCACCAGTGCATTTGGCCGCTCCAGGTGTCGAAGGGCGGCCCTGGCCGCGAGTTTGGTACCCAGTACCGGGAACGCAGCAAGGAGTCCGGTCGCCTCGACGGAGCAATTCTGGACTTCGACATTGCGGCCAACGCTGCCAGCATGGGCTGTGCAGCCTGGTCCACCTCCACAATTGAGGAGTTCCAGGCGGCGCTCACGGAGGCCAGGGAAGCGGACGGCCCCGCAGTGATCGTGGCCCGTGTGGAGCCTTGGCGCTACCTGTCGGGCAACGGCGCTTTTTGGGATGTTGGAGTTCCCATGACCTCACAGCGCCCGGGCAGCCAGGAGGGTACTGCGAAGCACTTGGAGGGCCGTGCCCGCCAGCGCTTCTACGCAGCAACCACCGCATCTGACGCTCGCTAAGCGCACCGGGCGGGACCGTTAAGCTACGGTCCCGCCCGGCCTTTTAGGGGGCAAACCCCGTTTCGAATTTTCTGACAAAGGAGTATCCACCATGAGCGCATTTGCCGTTATAGATCCGGCCACGGGAACCACCCACGCGCAGTACCCGGCGGCCACCGACGCAGAGGTCGAGGCAGGCCTAAGCGCAGCGCAGACGACTTACCAGGAGTGGTCACGCACCACCAGCGTGGCTGAGCGGGCAGCTTTCGCCAAGCGCCTGGCCGAGTTGTTTGTGGAGCGCAAGGACAAGCTTGCCGCCATCATCAACCGCGAGATGGGCAAGCCCCTGCAGCAGGCAGCCGGGGAGGCCGAGTTCTCTGGCGCCATCGCCGCAGCCTTCGCCGAGCACGCGGAGGAATGGCTCGCGGATGAACATCTTGAGGTTGCCGACGGCTTGCGGAGCTTCTTCCGGTACCAAGGCCTGGGCGTGATCCTCGGCATCATGCCGTGGAACTACCCTTACTATCAGGTGGCCCGCTTCGCGATCCCCAACATCATCCTGGGTAACACCGTGATTGTCCGTCACGCGAGCCAGTGCCCGGAATCGGCACTTGCTCTGGAGGAGCTCTTCCGCGATGCAGGCTTTCCGGAGGGCGCATACGTCAACCTCTTTGCCACTCACAAGCAGATCTCGGACATCATCGCCGACGACCGCACGCAGGGCGTCTCACTCACAGGTTCGGAGCAGGTGGGCGCGATCGTGGCTGAGCAGGCTGGGCGTGCCCTGAAGAAGTGCGTGCTGGAGCTCGGCGGCGCCGACGTGTTCATCGTGCTGGACACTGCTGACGTGGATCAGGCCGTTAGGAAAGCCGTCATGGGCCGGATGGGAAACACCGGCCAGTCCTGCAATGGCTCCAAGAGGATTGTGGTGCTGGATAAGTACTTCGATGAATTCTCGGAGAAGTTCAAAGCTGCCATCGCCGGGCAATCCTATGAGAAAGGTGATTTCGGGCCGCTCTCTTCAGATTCAGCCACCCAATTCCTCAAGGGACAGGTCCAGGGAGCGCTCGATCAGGGTGCCGAAATCCTGGTGGGCAACAACCAGCCCCAGGGCAACGTCTTCACCCCGACGGTTATCACCAACATCACTCCCTCTATGGACGTTTACAGCGAAGAGCTCTTCGGCCCGGTGGCCCAGCTGTACAAGGTCAGCAGCGACGAGGAAGCGATCAAGCTCGCGAACTCATCGCCCTACGGTCTAGGTTCTGTGGTGATCTGCGAAGACCTTGAGCGCGCTGAGCGCGTCGGCAACCAGCTCGACGTCGGAATGGTCTTCATTGGCGCCTACGACCTCAGCGGAGCCGATGTTCCGTTCGGTGGTGTCAAGAAGTCCGGGTACGGCCGCGAACTGGGCAAAGTAGGCATGTTGGAGTTCGCTAACAAGAAGTTGTTCCGCTTCGCCAAATAAGGGACTGGTGCACGCACGAGGAGGCCGGATCATCGCGATCCGGCCTCCTCTTCGAGCTGAACCCAGTTTTCTCAGCCGTTCGGCTGTTGAAGCGGCATGCTGCCGGCTTCTATGGCCGCAAGTTGCAGCGCAAGCAGTTTCGAGTAAAACCTGCCGTCGCCGATGCCAAGCGAGACCATGAACCATAGCTGGTCGACGCCGGTACGACGCCAAAGGCGACCATATTCACGATCCGGACCTACCTTGGAGAATTCACCTGCCCGATCAGCGATGTCGTCACCGAGCACTTCGCGTACCACCGCCGGGGCACCTAGGTAACCGGTAGCGAACACTACGAGGTCAGCTTCCAAGAACCGTCCGCCGTCCAAGTTCACCCCGCCTGCGGAGAGACCCTCAACGGTGCCGTGGCGAAGTTTAATGGTTCCGTCGATGATCAATTCAGATGCGCCCGCGTTGTAGTAATAGCCGGTTCCGTTTTGGCCAAAGATCAATCCAAGAACGCCCTGCCCATTCGGACCGTCGCTCAGCTCGAACCCTGCTTCGACAAGGCCGTCCAAAAGCTCCCGATCCATGGACTTGACCATCTCCACATGCTTTGGGCCGTGCGCTGGAAGTGCTCCGAAGGGAGTAGCAGCGTTTAGGAGATCAGCTTCTTCCGTACTGTACTTACCGCTGACGTGGTTGGCGTGCATCACTTTGTGGAATGTCGAGGTGTTCATGACGAAAGTTCCGGACCGTTGAATCATGGTGACGTCGACACCATGCTCCGCCAGGTCCTGCGCAATGTCGTGGCCACTGACGCCTGACCCGACAACCACTGCCCGCTTTCCCCGCCAACGCGCGTGACCCTGATAGTCGGCCGCGTGCATCACTGTTCCGCGATAGTCCTGCCGACCCGGAAGCTCGGGGATGTTTGGCGCAGCGTTCATTCCCGTGGCGAAGATGAGATGCCTGGGGCTAACCTTCCGGCTGCTTCCGTCCAGCCGCCCGACGTTGACAACCCACCGCCGTGAAGCGTCATCGAACTCCACGGTGTCTGCGCTGGCCCCGGTCCACACCGCCAGATCGAGGAGGGTTGCATAACTTTCGAGGAAGTCTCCAAGCTTGTCCTTTGGAGTGAAGCTTGGCCACGTGGAAGGGAACGGAAGGTACGGCAAATGATCGGAAGCAAGCGGGGTGTGGAGTGCCAGCGAACTGTAGCGCTTGCGCCAGTTGTCGCCGACCCGCTGGTTGCGCTCCAGCACCAGGGCGGGAATGCCAAGCGCTCTGAGACGGGCCGCCAGCATGAGCCCGTTGTGTCCTGCACCGAGGATGAGAACCTCCGGCTCCCGCTGTTTGAACTCGGGGTCTAGTCCTTCCTTCCAGCCGACGCGGTCACGAACCGGTCCGTGGGTCTTTCCGCTGGGCCGGGCGCCCTGGTGACGCTCGGGGTGACTGTCCAGGGTATCGAGCGCGAGGACCAAGCTTGCCGCGAGCCAGGATCCGTTTTCCTCTTGGACAAGGCGCACCTGCCCGAACCCTCCCCCCGCACAGTTTCGGAATTGAAGGAAGGAAGATATGGAAGCTGACGTCCCATCCTCTGCAACGATGGGCGCGCCATCCGGGCGCATTCCAATGGACGTAGTTGGCTTTGAGTCCGGCGCCGCCAGAAGACGTGCGATTTCCTCACGGCCAATGGCATTTCGGAAGTCCCATGACAAAGCCAGGAGATCGCGGAAGGTGCCATCCGGCCTGAACAGATCAGCAGCGGCAAGGGGGTCCAGCGACGTCATTGTTGTGTCCAGCCGTTCGACCCACTCACGCACAATACTTTCTGGCGCGTTGATCGAACCGGAATCCTTGGCTGCAGGTTGTACAGCTACATTGGTCATCTGCAGTGCATCCTTTGCGTATGTCATTTGCGTTTATCTTTCGGGCTCAAGTTGGCCGACTACGCCGCCCTACTGGGCGGTGTAGCCACCGTCAATAAGGAGGTCGGCACCAGTGACGTAACTGGCTTCATCACTGGCCAGATAGAGCACCCCGTAACTCACTTCCATGGGCTGGGCCGCTCGTCTCATCGGCGTGGCATTGCTGAATTCGCGGTTTGATTCTTCGCCCTCTTCGGCAGCCATTGCTGTCATTACCAACCCTGGTGAAACAGAATTGATCCGGACACCACGGTTGGCATACTCCATGGCGGCGGCACGCGTCATCATCTTCACGGCTCCTTTCGAAGCCTGATAGGAGAAGCTGCCTGGGTTGCCGACGGTGCCGTTGATGGAACACGTATTGACGACTGCGCCGCCGCCGCTGCGCTCGATTGCCGGAACGCCGTGCTTGAGGCCCAGGAACACACCTTGTTGATTGATCGCGGTGGTCTTGGACCAACCCTCAAGCCCCTCGTCTTCGACGGACTTCATGGTGCCTACGATCCCGGCATTGTTGATCAGGATGTCGACTCGTCCCCAGCGTTGTTCAGCTGCCGCGATGACGGACTTCCAATCACCTTCGGAGGTAACGTTCAAGTGCATGTACTGGACATCGTGGCCAGACTCCCGCAACTCCAGGGCGACAGCCTCGCCGCTCTCATCCAGAGTGTCGGTGACAAGCACGGACGCGCCCTCCTGGGCGAAGAGACGGGCGTGCGACTCACCCTGCCCTCTGGCTCCACCGGTGATGATGGTTACCTTGCCTTGTACGCGGCCCATGATTGTCTCCTTAGTGATCTGCGTGAAGTGTGTATCACGCTCTGGAAGACGCTACGGGCATGTTGGGGCCGGATTTGTGTCAGAAAGATACATTTTTGGTCAATCGATCCAAGCCAGCATTGGATTCAGCGCGGCACTCGTCCGCGCTGAATCAAAGGGGATCGACTGTGGGCATGCGGCTCGAAGGCAAGACGGCAATTGTTACAGGTGCAGCATCGGGACAGGGCCTGGCAACTGTGCGAGCACTGATAGAGCACGGGGCCAGCGTCATGGCAGCCGATATTGATGAAGCAGGACTGGAGCGGCTCGCTAAGGAGCACGAGCGCATTGCGACGCATCGCTGCGACATGAGCAGCCCGCCGAGGTGGAGAGGCTTGTAGCGGCGGCAGAGGTGACATTCGGGGCAGTACATGCGCTGCTTAACTGCGCCGGCTACCTGAAGGCCGCGTCGGTGCTTGAGACCACAGACGAAATGCTCGACCGGATCATTGACATCAACCTGAAGGGTGTGTTCTACGGCTGCAAATACGTTATCCCTGCTCTGCAACGGGCTGGCGGGGGGATCGATCGTCAACTGGGGGTCGGTGAACTCCATGGTGGCTGAATCGGATATTGCGGCCTACGCGGCGTCCAAAGCTGGTGTCCTGATGATTACCAAGTCAGTCGCTGTGGAATACGCCAAGGACAACATCAGGGCCAATTGTCTTTGCCCTGGCGGAGTGCGCACCCCCATGGTGGTGGACTTCTTTGATGATGGATTCCTCAATGACGAGCAAGCCCAGCGTGCCTACCAGCCGCTCGGGTTGATCGACCCGGAGGAGGTGGCAGACGTCGCCGTCTTCCTGGTTTCGGATGAATCACGCAAGATGACCGGTTCCGCCGTTGTTGTAGACGCGGGCTACACGGCCATGTGACCAGATGTCCCACCTTGGGACAGTAGCTGTTGGCGCTGCTGCGTAGTCTCGACAGAACCCACCGCGGAGGTGGGGAATAACCGATCCAATAGGGAGTTTCTTGGCGATGACCACCAACGCGCAGCAGGCCTTCGGTGCCCGGATGACTGAACGACGACGTGCACCGTATATTACAGTTCCCCACGTCATCGCAGGCCAGGAGTATTTTGAAGGCCAGCTCATGGAACGGGAGGATCCCAGCAACCCCAGCCTCGTAGTCAGCGCCTGTCACGACGCTCCCGCATACCTGGTGGAGCTAGCCGTCCGGGCAAGTCGAAACGCACAACGCGAATGGTCTCGCGTTCCGCACGCCGAGCGCATCGAGCGGGTACGCCGGGCAATCCCGTTCATCGAGGAACGTCTTGACGATTGGGCCGTTCGTGTTGCACTCGAAATCGGCAAGCCTTATGCAGGTGCTCACGCTGAGGGAGCAGAGGTGCTCGAAATTGTCCGTCAATACACCGAGTATGCGTCGGCGCCCGGCGCTTTCGAGGATGAACGGACAGACGACCCAGCTGGCCTGTCAAACGATTCAGTGCTCAGACCATATGGTGTATTTGGCGTCATCACTCCGTTCAACTACCCAATCGTCCAAGCTGCAGGACCGGCGATCGCTGCATTGATTGCGGGCAATGGGGTGGTGGTCAAAACTTCGCACGATGGGCCGTGGTCCGGGCAAGCCGTTTATGAACTCTGTCAGGCAATGAAGCTGCCGGAGGGTCTTGTTAATGTGGTCCATGGAGGCGACGGTCCGGGCCGCGCCTTGGTGTCGTCCGAAATTGACGGCGTGTGCTTCACCGGATCCGTGTCCGTCGGTAAATCGATCCTGCGCGACTTCGCTGCCGGACCCTACCCACGGCCAGTTATCGCCGAAATGGGAGGCAAGAACCCCGTTATTGTCACCGACACGGCCAACCTTGAGCAGGCCGCCGAAGGCATTGTCTTTTCAGCCTTCGACCTCAGCGGGCAGAAATGCAGTGCACTTTCCCGGGTGTTGGCGACACCGGCGGCCCATGACCACTTGGTCGAACTAGTAGAGGAACGGGTTAGGGCATTGAAGGCCGGTGACCCCATCGATGGGGACGTCTTCGCAGGACCTGTTGTTTCTGCGGATGCCATGGAACGCTACGCCTCACTCGTTTCCTCGGCCCGAAGGGGAGGCTTTCAAGTCGAAACCGGGAAGGCCGATGAAGGCGGTTACTTCGCACCGGCCACCGTAGTGTCCGGCGTGCCGGCGACTCATGAGTTGGCGACGGTGGAGCACTTCCTGCCGTTTCTGACCATCAGCAAGGTACCCAATTTTGAAGCGGCCCTCACAGCAGCCAATGACACGGATATGGGATTAACCGCGGGAATTTATACAGGGGACATGGACGAGGCCAGGGAGTTCCTTGATCGCATAGAGGCCGGCTGTGTCGACGTGAACGTCCCGGGGCATGCCACCACTGGCTGGTGGCCAGGACCGCAGACTTTTGGCGGGTGGAAGGCGAGCGGTACAACGGGTAAACAAACGCTGGGAAAGTGGTATTTTCAGCTGTTTGGGCGGCAGCAGGCGCGAAAACTGCCGGGCCATCTGGAACACCTGCTGCAGCACTGACCCCCGCCCTGAATGCAGAAAGCAGGCACAGACATGACTTTCCATGATGTTTCGAGGATGTCCGAGGCTTTTCCCTTGCATGTGGGCGCACGGCCGAACTCAGAGATCCAGTCGCTCAGAGAACGATTCCTAGCCGAGCCCGAGGTGACGGACCTGAGCATCCTGCGACCAGTCATCGCACGGTCCTGGCAACGTAGCCTTGCGTGCAATGTCACGGCTGTGTCACCGTTTCTGCACACCACAGTTCCCCAGGTTGATGAGCAGTTGCTGGCAGCTGCGGAGCCCGTGCTGACCGAACTCGAACGCCTGTGCACCGATGCCGGGGGCTTAGTTGTACTCACCGACGCGGAGGGCACACTCGCGGTCTTCCGCGGCGATGCTTCCGAGCGGCGGAAAGCCGAACTGTTGTTCCCTAGCTTGGGCACGCGAATGGCTGAGGACCTGATTGGAACCAATTCTGACGGTACGGTACTGGAAGAGGGCGAGGCTGTGCAGGTCTGGGGAGCCGAGCACTTCAATGAAGCACTCCAAAACAGTTACTGCACATCTGTTCCGATTCGTGACCCCCTCCGGAGATCCGTCCGCGGCGTCCTGGGCTTGATGTTGCCCGAGAAGTTAGCCCGGACCACTCATCCAGGGTCGGTCCTGCTGACTGTTCACGGCGCAGCCGCCGACATCACACGTAGATTGGCCGAAAGGTTGGCAGCCCGGGAGCAGGCTCTCATGTCCGAGTATCTGACCGAGATCCGGAAACGCGGTGCAGACGCTGTGGTGGCGATGGACGAACGCACCACGATTGCCAGCCGAAGCGCTCTTCGCATGCTGGACCCAAGTGATTTTGCCGTACTTGGGGCCCTGGCAAGGGAGGCTGAGCAACGGGACGGTACCTCGCAGCATCGTATAAATGTGAGCACCGGCAGGGAGGTCCAGCTCCACATCCGCCCGATGGGTCTCCGCGAACTCGGTGCCGGGGGAGCATCTGTCATGCGGGTCCAAGTCCCGTCTGTTCCAAAGGGATTGCCTGTGGGTTCGGCGACAGGAGAATCCAGCACACAGTTCGACGGCATCGTCGGTACCAGCCGGGCGCTCCGGAGGTCCTTGGACGCTGCAGGTGCTTCCGTAAGCCGTCGAATGCCGGCCTACATTATCGGTGAGCAGGGAAGTGGTAAACGGACCCTGGCGGAAGCGATGGCCAAGCGTCTGTCCGCCGATACCCATGTGTTCGACTTCAGTCAGCGCTCGGCTGGCCAGTTCACTATTGAAGACGTCGATACAGCCTTGGAACGAGGAGCGGCAGTGATCCTCCACCGGGTCGATAAGTGCGGGCCACTATTGCGGGATGACCTTGCCTCCCTGCTGCAGGTCCTGGAACAGCCCCAACTCATTTTGACTGCAGGGATTGTCAGTGATGATCTATTGCCTGTTCTCTCGGCCCTCAGGGGAATCGAGGTGGTCATGCCGCCCCTAAGGGAAAGGCGGGAGGATGTTGTTGTATTGGCGTCGCACCTACTCCGGAACGCACTCGGACGGGAAGTGCGGATGTCGCCAAAGCTGCGCGATGCCCTGGTTGTAGCTGACTGGCCAGGCAACGTCAGCCAGCTTCGCGAGCTCGTGGAATCGGCGGCGTCGCAGTCCCTTAGCGGGGAGTTGCACCTGTCCGACCTTAACGCCGTGCAATTGCGCAGACTTGGCACAACCCGCCTCTCCCGGTTGGAAGAGGCGGAATTGCAACAGATCAGGGCAGCACTTGCCGAGGCATCCGGCAACCGCGTTCGGGCCGCAACCCTCCTGGGAATCGGGAGATCGACCCTCTACCGGAAAATTGAAGCTTATGAAGCCATGGGCTTCGATCTGGCGCTGGGCTGAGGGGCAGAGCGACTGTTGCCCGCCTGGAAGTGCATCAGCCTGGTACAGTTCCTGCGCCCTTCCAGAATCAAAATCAAGAAACTGACTGGGATCACCTGAGGAAACCTCGTCAGGTGACCAGCAGTATGGCCAACCGGCCTGCCTTCCCCCAAAAACAGTGAGCGTCAAAGATGACGTCACTCTCCTGAGGAGAACAAAAGTGAAACAGGAACTTCCCGTCCAGCGCACAGCCGTTGTTGATTTAGAAGACATTGAAGCCCCGTCGTCCATCTATAAGCTCAGAGGCCGGATGGGGACCACTGGACTGCTCTTTACGGTCCTGGCTTTTACCGCACCCTTGGGCGTGGTCTATGGGTTCGTCTCAGTTAACATTTCCTTCGGGATCGGAGTGCCCATCGCGTTCGTTGCGGTCGCTGTATTGATGGCGCTCTTTGCCATGGGTTTCACAGCAATGACGAAGGCCATACCGCGCCCCGGCGCTTTTTACACGTACATCCGCGAAGGTCTGGGCCGTCCAATTGGACTGGGAGGATCATTCCTCGCCTTGGTCACTTACGGCTTCAACGTCACGTCGTGCATTGTTGTCTCCGGAATCGCCGTGAACAACCTGCTGGGTGCCTTCCTGGAGGACGTGTCAACACCGTGGTGGATCTGGAGCATGGTCATGTTCGGCATTGCCTGGGCGCTTAGCTACTTCAATGTGGAGTTATCTGCCAAGGTCCTCTCGGTCATCCTGGCCGTCGAGGTACTTGCAGTGGCCATTTTTGATGCGGTGATCATTGTCAACGGAGGACCTGAGGGGCCTTCCTTCGAGCCATGGAACCCTGTCAACCTCTTCACTCCAACCATAGGAGTCCTCCTTCTGTTCAGCATTGGGGTCTTCAACGGGTTCGAAGCGACAGCGATCTATAGGGACGAGGTTAAAAGGCCGAGCATTACAATCCCAAGGGCAACCTTCCTGGCTGTGGCATTTCTCGGAGTCTTTTACGCCATTTCCGCGTTCGCCCTGATCCTTTCGGCGGGAACGTCGAACGCAGTGTCGGCGGCTCAAGCGGATCCGACGGCCATGATGCCGGACGCCCTCCTCCAGTACTTCGGAGCCTTCGCGAACCAGATGATTGCGATTCTGCTGGTGACCAGCTTTTTTGCCTCAGGTCTATCGCTCCAGAACATCTTGTCCCGGTACACGCACTCCCTGGCCGTTGACGGAATTTTTCCGAACGCGCTCTCGACAGTCCATGCAAAGCATGGATCTCCGCATCGCGCCGCCGTGGCAGTCGGCGCCGTCTTGCTGTTGATACTGCTCATTTTGGTGATTACCGGCGGCGAGGCGAACGCTCTCTATGCAGCAGCAGCCGGAGTTGCATTTTATGGAATGCTGCTTTTGCTCTGCCTGACCGCTGTGGCCGTGATCGTGTACTTCCGCAGGAACAAGACCAGCATGTCTTTCTGGCGCACCCTCGTAGCTCCGGTGATTGCTCTCTTGGGGATCGGTTTCGCGCTCTTGACAGCTTCCTTCAATATGGAGTTGTTGGTGGTCGGTGACCCACTCCTGCTCACCGTGCTGCTTCTCATACCCTATTTGTCGATAGCTGTCGGCATTGCGCTTGCTCTGTTGTTGAGGCGCCGGAACGCTGAGACCTACAGGCGTATAGGTCGAGCTGTCGACTGAGGACATGAAGGAGGCCGGATCATGGAGATCCGGCCTCCTTTTGTTGCGGGGAGCGTATTCGTGCTTAGGCCTGGTAGGTCGTCTGCCCGGAGACTTCCGGGATCTCAACCCACTCGCCGGAACCGGCGCTGCGCAACGAGGCATCCACGAGCTCGGAGGCTGACCAGCCGTCCGCGACGGAGGGACCAAGCTGCTTTCCTTCCGCAACTGAACGCAGGAACAGCGCCGCCTCAATGGTCTTGAGGTCGTTGAATCCAATCCCGGGCCCAGGACCGGGCTGGAAGCGGCCGAACTCGCCGAACGACGGCGGTGTCATGATGGTGCGGTAGCCGCTGCGGTCCGTCGCGAGCTCCAGTTGGTTCATCCGTTCGAAGTTCCATCGCAGGGAGCCTTCAGTGCCGTAGACCTCGATGATGTATTCCGCATGCGGGCCGATGGCCACGCGCGTGGATTCGAACATGCCGATCGCGCCGCCCTCAAAGCGGGCCAGCATGGCGGTGTAATCCTCGTTTTCCACCTTCCGGGTGACGTCAGAGGCCTGGCCCATGTCGAAGGAATTCGAGGAGTTGCCGGCAGGGAGCGGTCTGTCCTTGATGAACGTTTCCGTGACGGCATTCAGCGATGTAATGCGGCCCACCAGGAACTGTGCGAGGTCGAAACCGTGGCTGAGTACATCCCCCAGCACGCCGGATCCTGCACGGGCCTGCTCATAGCGCCAGGTGAATACCTGGCTGGGATCCGAGGCGTATCCGGTGAGGAGGCGGATTTGCACGTTGGTAACTTTGCCCAGTGTTCCGGACCGGATAAGGCGCCTGGCTTCCGCCACGGCGGGTGCGTGCCGGTAGTTGAACCCGACTGAAGTGATGAGCCCTGCGGCCTCAGCCCCTTGGGCAATCTCGCGGGACTCTTGGGCGCTGCGGCCCATGGGCTTCTCAATCCAGAAGTGCTTGCCGGCCTCGATGGTGGCAAGCGCTATTTCGTGGTGCAGGAAATTGGGAGAGCAAATGGAGACAACGTCCACGTCCGGGTTTTCCAGCACCTTGCGGTAATCCGTGGCCGTTTCCTTGTAGCCGAGTGCGTCTTCGGCATGATGGCGCCCAGCGTCGTCGGGGTCCGCGGCAATCACCAATTCGGGATGTCGCGGCAGTTCCGGAAAGAACTGCTTGGTTGCCAAGTACGCGCGCGAATGCAGCCTCCCCATCCATCCGACCGAAATCAAGCCAACCCCAATGCGGTTTTGCTGTTCCAAGAGCACTCCTTAGTCTCTGCCGCTGTCCGGCGGTGCTGTGCCGCAGACTGACGGCGGCATCTGCTGATCAGCCTAAGGACGTTGGCCGTGTGCTCTGTGTCTCAATGTGAGACAGCCGGAGGCAGGGGAGCGCTGTTTTAGTGGAGGGTACTAGTCAGCCACTGCCAAGCAAGAGGAGCCCGTCGCCGATGATGGACCGCGACCAACAACTTCGAACGGAACCCCTTCGGGTTCTCATCACTGGTTCAACCTCCGGCGTTGGGGAAGCGACGGCAAAGCTTTTCGCGAAACGCGGTGCTCGGGTGGCGCTGCTGGGACGGCGTTCTGCGGAGCTGCAGCGCGTGGCTGCGGAGATCGGCGCCGATGCCCACACCGTGGTTGCCGATGTCTCCGACGCCGACGCAGTCAGGAACGCCGTCCGGAGTGCGATCCACGCACTGGGCGGCTTGGACGTCGCGGTCAACGCTGCGGGTGTAGCCGGGCATGTTGCTTTGGAAGACCTCACCGAGGACCACTGGCACGAAGTGCTGCAGACCAACTTGTCCGGCACTTTTTACGTTGCGCGGGAGGCCGCGCTCCATATGCGGCGGTCCGGGGGAGGCTCGATTGTCAATGTTGCCTCCGACCTCGCCGCCATGGGCGTGCCGGGGCTTGTCCATTACTGCGCGGCCAAAGCCGGCGTTGTGGGACTCACCCGCGCCCTGGCGCTGGAACTCGCGCCCCTTGTCCGGGTGAACGCCGTCTGTCCTGGACCGATTGACACACCCATGGTGCGGGCGGGCCTGGAAGCGGCCCTGGATCCAATAGAAGCCCGGAGGCTGAAGGAAAGCACCGTGCCGCTGAACCGCCTCGCGGATCCGGACGAGGTGGCCGCAGCTATCTATTTCCTGGCTGTCGAAGGGACCTTTGCCACCGGAACCAGCATGGCGTTCGACGGCGGCACATCAGCTGCGTAGGAAACGCCACCGATTACCTGTCAAGACCGAACTAGCCAAGGAGCTTTAAAGGATATGGAAGAGTCGAACTACAAGGACCTCCGCAGTGCGCGGTGGTTCGCGCCGCACGACCTCACCGGATTCGTTCACCGCACAGCGATCCAGGCAGAGGGCTTTTCGCGCTTCGCCCTCAAGGACAAGCCGGTCATCGGCATCGCCAACTCCTGGTCCGAGCTGGTCAACTGCAACATACATTTCAAGCTGCTGGCGGACGCCGTTAAGCGCGGTGTCCTGATGGCCGGCGGGCTGCCGCTGGAATTCCCCACCATTTCCCTGGGTGAGAGTCTCATGAAGCCGTCGGCCATGCAGTTCCGAAACCTCATGGCCATGGACGTTGAGGAGTCAATCCGCGCCTACCCGCTGGACGCCATAGTGCTCCTGGGCGGCTGCGACAAGACAGTCCCGGCCCAGCTCATGGGTGCTGCCAGTGCGGATGTTCCCACCATCATGCTGACCGGCGGACCCCAAGAGCCCGCACACTTCCGGGGGAAGCAGCTCGGGGTAGGCACAGACACCTGGAAGTACGCAGATGAGCTGCGGGCAGGGAAGATCACCGAGGCGGACTTCGACGAGCTCGAGTCCGCCGCGAAACCTTCTGCCGGACACTGCAGCGAGATGGGCACAGCCTCTACCATGACGTCCCTCGTCGAAGCACTCGGCATGTGCCTGCCGGGTACAGCGTCGATCCCGGCGGTAGATGCGCGTCGCGCCCAAGCGGCGGAAGCCACCGGCCGCCGGGCAGTGGAGATGGCTCTGTCACACGGGCCAAAGCCCAGCGAAATACTGACAAAAGAGGCCTTCGATAACGCCATCACCCTCCTGATGGCAGTGGGTGGGTCCACCAACGCCGTGGTGCACCTTCTGGCACTCGCAAGGCGCGTCGGCTACGAGCTGCCTTTGGACCGCTTCCACGAGATCTCCCAACGGACCCCTCGCATTGTCAACGTCCGCCCATCCGGCGAGTACCTGGTGCAGCAACTGTTCCAGGTCGGCGGCATCTCCACCGTACTAAAGGAACTGGCGCCACTGCTGAACAAGGACGCCATCACAGTCACAGGGGAGTCCCTCGAGAGTGGCTACAGTTCGGCCCCCGAACCTGACGGCGTCGTGGTCAGTACTCTCGAGGCCCCGTTCGATGCCTCCGGAGGCATCGCCGTCGTCCGCGGCTCCCTGGCGCCCAACGGAGCGGTCATCAAACGGAGTGCCGCGTCCAAGGATCTGCTGCAGCACAAGGGCTCAGCAGTGGTATTCGAGGACATTTACGACCTGGGACGCAGGATTGACGATCCCGAGTTGGACATTACCGAAGACTCCGTTTTGGTCCTGCGCAACAGCGGGCCTGTAGGAGCTCCCGGAATGCCCGAATGGGGCATGCTGCCAATTCCCGAGAGGCTCCTGCGCCGCGGTATCCGCGATATCGTCCGTATTTCCGATGCCAGGATGAGCGGCACGGCCTTTGGGACCACAGTGTTGCACGTGTCTCCCGAGGCCGCCGTAGGTGGACCGCTGGCAATTGTCCGGGAAGGGGACCCCATTGTGCTCGATGTTGAGAACCAGCGCCTGGATTTGGACATCCCTACCGAAGAGATCGAGAGGCGACTTGCGGACCTAAAGCTTCCAGAACCGAAATACCGGCGCGGCTACGGACGGCTCTTCATCGATCACGTGAACCAGGCGGACGAAGGCTGCGACTTCGACTTCCTGAAGGGCCTTCCCGACGAGGAGCCACAGCGCTTGCCGTACGGCCTAATGAGCGGTTGGCAGGGCGGCTGGTAAACGACAGCAAACTCAAAACGCAAGAACAAACGGGGCTGCTCGTCAGATGCAGACCGGGAAGGGGAAAGTATGTCACGACCAAAAGTGATAGCGATTGTCCAGGAAGGCCGCCCGCGACCTCCTGTTGAGCGGTTGGAAGCCGATGCAGATGTCGTGGTGGTGCGCACCGCGGACGAGTTCCGGGCTGCCCAGCCCGGTGCGGAGATCCTGTTCCTGAACGACTTCAGGACCAAGCTCCTGCGCGAGGTGGGGCCAGGGGAGCTGCGCTGGATACACACCTCAAGCATCGGCGTTGACAGCCTGATGACCGACGAAATCATCAACAGCGACATTGTTGTGAGCAACTCCCGCGGCGTATGCGAGCGGCCGATCGCAGAGTGGGTCCTGGGCGTCCTGCTGATGTTCACCAAAGACCTGCGCCGCACCATCGAGCTGCAGCAGGCCCGCACCTGGCAACACCGCGAAACCGAGCCGCTGCTGGGACGGAGAGTCCTGGTAGTGGGGCCAGGTCCCGTGGGCCGCGAAACCGTCCTTCTGCTGCGCGCTGCAGGTATGGACGTTAACATCGTGGGCCGGTCTGCCAGGAATGATCCGCAGCTGGGTTCCATCTCGGGCTTTGATGAGCTTGACCGGCTCCTGGGCCAAGCCGATGATGTCGTGCTGACATTGCCGCTCACAGAAGAAACCCGTGGCCTGTTCAACTCGTCGCGGTTCCGCAAAATGCGGCCCGGGGCGCGTCTGGTCAACGTCGGACGCGGGGCGGTGGTGGTGGAGCAGGACCTCCTTGACTCCATTGACGCCGGACATCTGGGCGGGGCGGCACTGGATGTGTTTGAACATGAGCCCTTGGATGCCGGGAATCCGCTGTGGAGCCGTCAGAACATCCTTGTCTCCCCGCATGCCTCCGGAGACTTGATCGGCTGGCGCGGAAGAGTAGTGGATTGCTTCGCCCGGAATCTCAGGCTGTGGAAGGCCCATGAGCCGCTGCAGGACGTGGTGGACCTGAAGAAGCTTGGTCCGGCTACTCCTGCCTTGGCGTCTGAAGCGCCCTGAAGCCATTCCATGGGGAATTTCGGGTTCTGGAAACAGGCCGGAATGCCCCATGGGATCCCGTGTCCCAAGCTGGTACAGTGCTCCCACGATCCTCGTCGATAGTGTGATTCAGCACTCAAAATTTCGTAACGAGGATTTACATGTCAAGCACAATAAGAGGTACGACGAAAACGCCGACCCAGGCCCAGGAACATAAGCTCAGCGGCAATATGGGCGTGGGCGAGCTCGTGATGAACGTGCTCGCCTTTTCCTCTCCGCTGACAACAGTTGCAGGCACCTTGCCTGTGATGCTGCTTTTCAGCGGTCACACGGCACCGGGCATCTACCTCCTGGTGACCCTCATGCTGTTGATATTCTCTGTTGGCTTCGTGAAAATGAGCCGCAGCGTTGACGCTCCGGGTGGTTTCTACTCGTTTGTCACTGCCGGCTTGGGTAAGCCCGCAGGCCTTGGAGGTGCGCTGCTGGCCCTCTTCGGATACGTTTTCATTGGGTTCTTTGCACCCTCGCTTTTTGCTTTGACCCTCCAAAGCTTCGTGGTGAACACGTTGAACGGCCCCGATCTCCCTTGGTATTGGTACGGGCTTGCCATCATCGCCGTCACCACACTCCTTGCCTACCACCGCATTGATCTCTCGGCCAAGGTCCTCACGGTCGTCATGCTGCTGGAATCTGCAGTAGTGATCATTTTCGATGTCGCCGCTTTCGCCGCAGGATCCGGAGCGGTTGTTCAGGGCATCGGCTTCTCCATGCCGTGGATCACGGATGCCGGGTTGGGGCTGGCTTTGCTGTTCGCCGTCGGAAACTTCTTTGGATTCGAAGCGACAGTCATCTACCGGGATGAAGTCAAGAATCCGGACCGCACCATTCCCCGGGCCACCTACATCGCGGTAGTGGGAATCGGGTTGTTCTACGCCGTGGCGGCCTGGGCCTACACCGCGTTCTTAGGGGCAGACAAGGTTCAGGGCGAAGCTGCCGCCAACACGGTGAACCTCTTCAACGACGGCGCCACGGTCCTGGTGGGCAAGATCTTTGCGGACATCGCAGTGGTCCTTCTCATCACCTCGATCCTGGCTTCAATGCTTTCGATCCAGAACATCGCCGCCCGGTACAGCTTCTCACTTGCGGCCGACGGGGCCCTGCCCACCATACTTGGCAGGGTCCACCCCCGCCACAAGTCGCCCTACGTCTCGGCATTGGCAGTCGGCCTCCTGTGGGCCCTGGCCACAGTGGTCTTCACCGTGGTGGGAGTCGCTCCCGAGCTCCTGTACCCCATAGCCAGCGGCAGTGGAACCTTCGCAGTGCTCCTCTTGATGTTCATCACGAGCTTTGCTGTTCTTGTATACTTTGTCCGCCGCCGCAGCTTCGCTCCGGAGTCCGTCTGGAAGACCATCGTCGCTCCCATCGTCAGCGTGGTTTTCCTGGGTCTGATCACCTATTTGGCAATCACTAATTATCCGGAACTCATCGGCGGTTCTGCAGTCATGACGGCAATTTTCATGACCTTCACTTTCGCCCTGTTCTTCGGCGGCATTGTCTATGCGTACGTCCTGCGTTCACGGCGTCCCGATGTCTATGCACGCCTGGGCCGGCAAACGATCGACTAGAAAATCACTCTCACTTCAACTTCAACATCTGGAGATCTGCAATGACGCAACAGATCAGGGTTGGCCTGTTCGGGACCGGAAGAATCGGCCAAGTACATGCTATGAGTTTGGCTACCTTGGACGAGGCAACGCTGTCCTGGATATGTGATCCATTCATCGAAGGCGCAAAACAAACGGCTGCCGAATTCGGCGGTCGAGTGACCGACGACCCCGACGAAGTGTTTGCCTCCGGGGAAATCGACGCTGTCATCATAGCCTCACCCACTGTGACCCATCTGGGCCTCGTAGAGAAGGCGATCGACGCCAATGTACCAGTTCTTTGCGAGAAGCCGATCGACCTGGATATTACCCGTGTGGACGCCCTCCGTGAGAAGGCAGCAGCTTCCGATGTGCCAGTTGCGTTGGGTTTCAACAAGCGCTTCGACAGGCACTTCGTTGAGCTGAAACGACGCGTGGCAGCCGAGGAGATAGGAGTGTTGGAGCAACTGGTGATCACGAGTCGGGACCCCGGGGAGCCGCCGGCAGCCTACCTTACGCAATCCGGCGGGATCTTCCGGGACATGACCATCCACGACCTTGATATGGCTCGGTACTTCATCCCGGAAATTGTTGAGGTTTCAGCCCGCGGTGCAAATACGTTCAGCGAAAATATCCGTCAAGCTAATGACTTCGATTCAACTGTAGTCACATTGCGGGGCTCCAAGGATGAATTGATAACGGTCTTGAACTCACGTCACTCGGCGTATGGCTACGACCAGCGCATCGAGGCGTTCGGTTCAACCGGATTGCTCCAGGTAGGCAACAAGAACGACAGCCTGGTACGCCACTGGGGGCCCAGGTCCGTCGAATCGATCGGGCCCTACCAAAACTTCTTCCTGGAGCGCTATGCGGAGGCGTACCGCCTGGAAGTAGCAGAATTCCTCCGCGCGGTCCGAGGCCTGCCTTCGAGGAGCCCAGGATTCGAGGACGGCCGCGCAGCCCTGATCCTTGCTGACGCTGCTGAAAAATCCGCCCGGACGGGCGTTGCGGTAGCAGTGGACCTGACCTAGCCGGGCCAATTATGCCGCCTGCTCTGGGCCGCTGATGTTTCGCAACAACGTCTGCGGCCCAGAGCAGGCCTTTTTCTTCATTCATTGCGAAGAACCAACCAAGACGAGAGGCACGGTAGGCCGGTATGGGGGTAGTTGATGGGCCAAAGGAAGATATGCAGGCAGATTGGACGCCACCGGCTGCCTTTTGGGAGATCGCTGAAAAAGGGGACGCAGTGCGTCTGCAAAAACCGGGCTGGCCACCGCACGACGGATACGTGGAGGACAAGACCCCCGACGGGGACATCGTGTGGGTTGTTCGGGTAGGTGAGCGGCGCCTATTCCACAGAGCCGACGGTTACAGCCTGATTGTATGGAGATAGGCCCCCCAAACTTTATGTATTTCAGTTCTATGCCCGCTAGAGGCCCGGGCGAATTGAAACGATTCACAGACCCTGTTTCAAAGTGGCACATATGCCCCACTCCAGAGTCCGTCAAAGTTCTAGTAAGTGAAAAAGTGTGGCGAGCGTCACGCGGATATGGCTTCTTTGGTAGCCCATTTCTGCACAAATCAGACATCAAAGTTTGATTGACCCTTGCTGAACGTGATTCACCGGTTCGTTTGCATTTGCCCTATCAATCGAGGATGAAATGACCGATGCACCACCGGCGACCCCTCCACTGGTCGCACTCCATGACATACATAAGACCTTCGGTGCAGTGTCCGCGCTGCGCGGCGTGAGCATCGATGTCCAGCCTGGCGAAACGTTCGCGTTGCTGGGTGACAACGCAGCCGGCAAGTCGACGCTCATGAAGGTTCTCACTGGCGTCTACCAACCTGACCGCGGATCTATCGACCTTGACGGTCAGCGGACCGAGTTCCCAACACCCTCAGCGTCCCGGGACCAAGGAGTCGAGATGGTCTACCAAGACTTCGCCCTTGCCGACAATCTTGACGTCCGGTCAAACATCTTTCTCGGTCGCGAACCGCAGAAGAACATATTGGGGCCGCTGTTGAAAATCATCGACAGGAAAAAGATGGAAGCCGAAACCAAGCGCGTGCTTGAAAGGCTGGACATTCCCATCAATCCGCGGCTAAAGGTCAAGCGCCTTTCCGGAGGGCAGCGCCAGGCCGTCGCCATTGGCCGGGCACTCGCTTTCGATGCACGCCTGATCATCATGGATGAGCCCACGGCCAACCTATCCGTCGCAAAAGTCGACAAGCTCATCGAAGTGACACAGCGGCTCAAAGACCTGGGCATTGCGGTCATCATCATTACTCACAGGCTAGATGAGGCCTTTGCTGTAGCTGACCGCTTCGCCGTCATGCGTCAGGGCCAGGTTGTGGGGCGTTTCCGTGTAGGGGACGTATCCGAAGCGCAAGTGGCCCATCTTATTTCACACGGCACCCTGGACGACTACGTCGACAACGGGAGCGGCATTCCGGAAGAACGTCGCAAGATCGGCAGCACATCATCCATGGACGTGGTCGATGCGATGGCGGCCGCGCGCGGCAGCAAGGGCGGGAACGGCTCATGAGCCTCACAATGGACAACATCAAGACCAAACTCGGGCCTGCCGATCTGAAGGACGGAACTGCGGCCACGAAGATCAAGCGCTTCATCGGCGACTACGGGATCATCGTCCTCTTCGTCGTTATCCTTCTGGTCCTGGCTGCTGCGGCACCCAACTTTCTGACCCTGAACAACATCGTGAACGTTGTACGGCAGTCGTCCATCATCGGACTGATCGCCCTCGGAATGACCTTCATCATGATCACCGCCGGCATCGACCTTTCAGTGGGCTCGATAGTGGGTTTGGCGGGCATGACCTTCGCATTGCTGGCCCCGGCCAGTGGAGGCGCTTTTTGGTTGCCCCTGATCGTCGGCTTGGGAGTAGGCCTGCTGGTTGGCTTCCTCAGCGCAGCATTGGTTGTCTGGGGAGCCATCCTGCCGTTCCTAGCAACACTTGCAACTATGGCCATCGCCCGCACTGCAGTCCTGGTAATGACAAACGGGCAGGTTGTTTCCGGGCTTAGCGGCCCTGCTGAATGGCTGGGTTCGGGCTTCATCGGCCCGGTTCCGGTGCCGGTCGTCATCTTCTTGATCGCCGCCATCATCTGCGAGTTCGTGCTCAGCCGAACCAAATTCGGTTCCCACGTCTACGCCGTCGGTGGCAATGAAGAATCTGCCAAGAAGGTGGGGATCTCGACGGGCCGCGTACTGTTCGCCGTCTACCTGATCGGTGGCGTCACGGCCGCCCTGGGTGGCCTCGTCCTGACTGCCCGTCTCGACGGGGCGGCGCCGGTAGCTGGCACCGGCTACGAACTCCAGGTGATTGCCGCCGTCGTTATTGGAGGCACGAGTCTCTTCGGCGGAGTTGGCACCATCCGCGGAACCGTCATCGGAGTCCTACTCCTGGGCGTTGTGATGAACGGCATGAACCTGCTCGGTGTCTCCTCGTACTACCAGCAAGGCGTCCAAGGCGTCATCCTTGTGCTCGCCGTGCTGCTGAATCGCTGGAAGTCGGACTGACCCCTGGGCCCAGCGTCAACAAACAAACAAACAAACAAAATTCCTGAAGCACAGGAATCCCTCGAAAGGAACAACAATGGGAATGCGACGTAAGATCGCCGCGGCGGTCGCCATGATGGCAGCAGGTGCCCTCACCCTGACAGGATGTGCCGGCAGCAGCAATGCAGGCAGCAGCGGCGGGACAGACAAGACCTACAACATCGGCGTTGTGGTGCTTGACCTGCAGGACCCGGACCTGGCGCACATGACGGACGCTATGAAGAAGACGGCCGATGAAAAGGGCGTCAAGCTGAACATCACCGACTCCAAGAAAGACGTCGGAAGTGAACTGAACCAGGTTGAGGACCTCCTCACCCGCCAGGTTGACGCCATCATCATGCAGCCTTTGGACGGCGAGGCCAGCCAGAACGCTGCAAAGCGGGTGATCGCCGCCAACGTCCCGCTGTTCATTCTGTCCACCGAGTTCGCGGAGGGTGCGGACGTTGGATACAAGAGCTACATCGGTGTTGATGACACCGTGGCCGGCGAAATGCAGGCCGAATACTTGAACAAGACGCTTCCGGAAGGTGGCAACATTGTATTCGCCGCCGGCATCTACGGAGCCTCCTGGACGGATCGCCGCAAGAATGGCTTCGACAGCAAGATCAACAAAAACTTCAAGGTGGTGGCCGAGTTCCAGGCCAAGGGAAGCCGCGACGATGCCAAGCGGAACATGGAGGATACTCTCCAGCGCTTTGGCGCCGGCCAGATCGATGCCGTGGTGGCCAACAACGACGAGATGGCCATTGGCGCAGCCTCTGCCATTGCTGATGCGGGCCGCACTGCCGAGTTCAAGGCGGTAGTCGGCGTCGACGGTACGGACCCGGCACTGCAGGACATCAAGGCCGGGACAATGTCGGCAACGGTCCGCCAGGACTCTGCAGGGCAGGGCGCCAAGGCAGTTGAGGTTGTCACCGACTTCCTCAAGGGCGGAAACGTGGAGAACCGGTACACGCTGCCGTTCACGCTCATCACCAAGGACAACCTTTCCGAGTTCTTGAAGTAGCCAGCTCCATCAATCCAACGGGCACAGCGGATTCATCCGCTGTGCCCGTTCTGATTTGGCACACCCCCGCGTACACCGCACCTGCCTACACTTCCTGCGGACCACTACGAATGGAGAATTCGACCATGCCCCACGATGACGACGGTGACACGAAACTGAGACAGCTGCTCGCCAGGTTGAGGGATCACGGCATCGAGGTGGACGACTCTCCGCGGAGGCGCTCTGAGTACTCGTATGATGCATCGAACTACCGGGTACGGCCGGCCGCCGTCGCCTTCCCAAAGAACGTCGACGACGTTCGGACAGTTTTGCGGGCATGCTCGGCTACGGGCGTACCAGCCACCGCACGGGGCGGGGGCACTTCGATGGCGGGGAACGCCGTAGGCGACGGTGTGGTGATCGACCTATCCCGCCGTATGACCTCTGTGGGAACCCTCGATGCCGGTCACGCGACGGTGTGGGCCGACGCTGGGGTTGTCCTCGGTGAGCTGCGCGCGCAGGTTGAGAAGGCCACCAAAGGCAAGCTGACATTCGCCCCGGACCCTTCTTCCCTGACGCGCGCCACAGTGGGCGGCTCCATCGGTAACGACGCCTGCGGAAACCACTCAGTAGCTTATGGCCGCATGACCCATCACGTTGAGGAGTTGGAGCTGGTTACAGCGGACGGCGCGTACCTCAGGGCGGGGCAGAATTTCCTCCGCGCCGTTGACGAGAACGACGCCCATTCCGTCGTCCGGGCGGAGGAACTGCTGGAGGGCCTCAAAGCGCTGGCGGGAGCACATCTGGCGGCCCTACGGGTGGAACTGCAGACCATTCCCCGGCAGGTCTCTGGCTACCATCTCGGTCATTTGCTGCCGGAACACGGTTTTAATCTGACCGGCGCCCTGGCAGGAAGCGAAGGTACGTGCGCCGTCGTTGTGCGGGCCAAGATGGGTCTTGTGCAGAAGCCCCCGACCACCGCGCTGCTGTGCCTTGGCTACGCGAACACTATCGATTCCGCTCGCGACGTGATGACCATCCTGACCGCCAAGCCGAGCGCCATCGAGGGCCTGGACGTATCGATCGTGGACATCATGCGGCACCGCCGGGGAGCGGCCAGCGTGGAGTCATTGCCGGAGGGCAAGGCCTTTCTCATGGTCGAGTTTTCGGATGACACCCTTCAGCAGGCGGCCGCTTCTTGTGAAGACCTGGTTGACAAGCTCAGCGTCGACGGACACGTCGTTGACCATTCGATCGTCACGGAGTCCTTGGAGCGGGCCGCACTATGGAGGGTGCGGGAAGACGGCGCGGGGCTCTCATCGAGACGGATCGATGGGGTGCAAACGTGGCCCGGGTGGGAAGATTCTGCGGTTGCACCGGAGCGTCTTGCCGATTACCTGGCGGGCTTGCTCCCACTGGTGAAAAAGTACGGCTATACGGCCTTAATGTACGGCCACTTTGGTGCAGGCTGCGTTCATATGCGGTTGGATTACGATCTGCGCAGTGACTCAGGGCGCAGGGTGTTCAGCGAGTTCACCCGTGAAGCGGCCAAGCTGGTGGTGGCCCATGGCGGCTCGCTGTCCGGGGAACACGGTGACGGCCGGGCGCGGAGCGAATTACTTGAGGTGATGTACTCCCAGGAGATGGTGGGCATCTTCAAAGCCTTCAAGCACCTCTGGGATCCGGCACGGGTCCTCAACCCCGGGATCATCGTCGACCCGGAACCTTTCTCTGCCTCGCTTGCTTTGGAAGGAGTAGTTAGACCCGGCCCCGCCCACGATGAGCTGACCGCAGCCCCGACAACCGCCGTCGTATCTTCCTCTGGAGACCGTGCCCTGCTCCCGGTAGCGAGTCCGTTCGTCGGGAACACCCACGCATGCATCGGTGTAGGACGGTGCCGGTCCACCACCGGCGGCTTCATGTGCCCTAGTTACCGGGCCACGAAGGATGAAAAGGATTCGACCCGCGGCCGGGCCCGGGTGTTGCAGGAACTAACCCGGACCCAAGGCAGCACCAAGGAGGGCTGGTCGAGCCCGGAAGTCCGGGAGGCACTGGATCTCTGTCTGTCCTGCAAGGCCTGTTCCGCTGACTGTCCCACCGGCGTGGACATAGCTGAGGCTAAGTCGGAACTGGTCAATGAGTATTACCGCGGGCGCATCCGGCCCTTCACTCACTACTCCATTGGCTGGCTGCCCCGGTGGCTCCCGCTGCTGACGCGCGTGGCGCCCCTGGCTAATGTGGGGACAGCTTTCCGCCCCTTCCGCATTGTGGGGGAACGGTTGGGCATCAGCGCCCGACGGCGGCTCCCGGCTTTCGCGGCGAACGGCAGGATCCGCCAGCGGGTGCGGGAAGCCGGATTCGCGGAAAAGGCCGACGCCCTTCTGTTCATCGACAGCTTTACGCGCGCATTCCGGCCCGAGGTCGTACCGGCTGCAGCCCGGGTGATCCGCGACTCCGGCAGCTCCGTGGGGTGTACGCCGGACGCTTGCTGCGGCCTCACTTGGATCTCGACCGGGCAACGTGACGGGGCCAGACGGCGACTGGCCCGGTTGATAAGGAAGCTCGACGACGGCACGGACCGGGTTATCGTCGTCCTCGAACCCAGCTGTGCGGCGACCATCCGCGACGAAGGTCCAAAACTGGTCGGCGGCGAGGCCGCTGCCAGGGTCGCGGCAAGGGTGCGGTCATTCTCCGTGGCTGTGGATGAAGCCATCAAGCGGGGGTGGAAGCCGACGGCGATGCCGCCAGTAACAGCCGTGCTGCAAACCCACTGCCATGAGCATGCTGTGTTCGGTTCAGGTGCCCAGAAACGCGTCCTGGAAGCCTGGGGAGTTCGACACCTCCTGGAATCGTCCTCCTGCTGTGGCGTGGCCGGTAACTTCGGTTTTGAGGCCGAGCATTTCGATATATCCATGAAAGTTGCTGAGCATTCCGTCATTCCTGCCCTTTCGAAGGGTGACGCTGACGCCCTTGTTCTCACCGACGGCTTCAGCTGCGCCATGCAGGTCTCGCAGATAGACCCCAAGCGATCGAGCAAGCACCTCGCTGTGGCGATGGACCCCGAGAATGCCAGCGGGGAACGGTAGGTGGAATACTTCGGAATTTTCCTCATTTTGGTGGCGGCCGGGGTGGGCTTGGTTGGCCCACATGTGGGTAAGCCCGCCCGTCCACCGCGAAACATGGCCAACATGTGGGGCATCCTTTTTATACCATCGGGTGCAGCAGCTTTTTTGATCGCAGTGGCCGGGTTCTTCATCTTTGTCACGAGCATCAGCTCACGATGAGCCCGTGCCCATCAGTAGTTGTGTCTCAAACTGACACGGTCGGCACAACTCCCCAAGGCGGATTCTGGAAGGGACCAATAGGCACAACTAGTTTTTAGGGTTGATCCCGATGATGAACAGGAAGCTCGCACAAGGACGGCACGCTGAGTGGCTGCGATCCGCGGCACACTGCGGCGAGACGGACGCAGATGAGCGCAGCGACCATCAATCAAAGCGATCCCGCCGGATCGTTCATCGTCTCCGGCAGGACATGGCAGAAGGACGCGACATCAGTGATGTCTGGCCGTGGCCGATGCCAGGCATCTAACCCCCGCAAGCCGCAGCCCGTAGGGTCTGTTCCTGGGACTGTGCGTTCAGATACGGAGGCCCGCTTTCCCTTGCAGCACAGGAGACAGAGCTGGGCAGCGTGGACCGCCCGTCCTTCCAGTGAGCCTGGGCAGTTGTAAAGCACACTGCCAGGGCGTTCGCCGCGACCGGGCGCCCCTGCCCTGGTGGAGGTTCCCTAGGCCGCCGACCGGCACCACAACGAGCACGCCGGCAGGCCCAGTCCGGCAACGCCGGAGGGTTCCGTCACGTTTTCACCGCTGTGGCCGTAGCTATCTACTGGAGCTACATGGATGAGGCTGAGGCGGTCCGGGTCAGTGACGGCTTCCTAAAGGACCAGACTGAAATCCGGATTGGGGATGCGACGTGGCTACGATTGGGGAAGTGCAGCCTAACGATCGTTAGTTACAATGGAGGTGACCGATCAACGTTGTGAGGATGACATGAACCATTCGCCGCGCGAGCAGGCAAATACTGCTGTCAGAGATTTCCTGTCTAGCCGCGATTGGTCAGCCCAGACGCCCGCCCGGCAGCGGATCCTCGTGGCGTTCCTAACTCTGGCTACCGCCAGGGGCTTTGGTTCAGTGACTATGAGGACATTGGGCCGCGAGCTCGATATGAAGGCACCCAGCCTGTACTCAAGCTTTCCCCGAGGCAAGGACGAAATTGTTGCCGAGTCGCTCAGTTGGTTCACCCATAGATTCGCCCGTGAGCTCCTTGACGCTGCCGAAGCCACCACCACGCCGGAGGAGTATTGGGCGGCGCTTGTTCGCTTCCATCTCGCCCAGCAGTTGCAGCGGCCCGAGGCGGATCTCTGGGACCTCCTGGTCGCAACTGATCGGGTAGCCCGGTTCCTTAGCGACGAGGTGCGCCAGGAAGTGGCCTCCTGGGTGAGGCTGCATGAGGACATGTATGCGGCTGCCGCCGAAGAGATGGGCTTCCGCCTCTCCAGGAAGACCACCAATGTCATTTTTACGCTCCTCGACGGTGCGGGACGCTGGGCTGACTGGAACGGAAGTGACACAGACCTTGAAATCCTTCTGGACCATGCGGTGGCACTGAGCCGCTCCATTCTGGAAGTTGGCAGCGGGACCCCCGCCCTGGCTTGATCAGAAGTCCCCGATGACGCGCTCTATGCAGGAGCGCCGCTTTGGCGTGCCCGGAATTTGCGGCTGGCGCAGCGGGGGTGTCCCTAAATATTTCTAAAACTCTTGCCTAACTAACGCTCGTTAGCCTACAGTCGTCGCAAGGTCCAAAGACGTACCTGCAGGAGTCTCGACCTCACCGATTACCTGAATCGACAAGGGAAGCCACAATGAGCCATTCCACCAGTGCCGAACGTGATGAGTCGGCCCTTCGCACCACCACTGAACCTTCAATCGAACTTCGCGGCCAACTTGGCGTTGGAAGCATCCTCTTTTCCGTCGTCGCATGGGCCGCACCGCTGCTTGTAGTTGTGGGACTGATGCCCTCGATGATTGCCTTCGGCGGCAACGGGATCATTGCCGCACTCGCAGTCTCCACAGTCATCCTGCTCCTGTTCTCCGTGGGGTATACGGCTGTCACCAGATATGTGGAGCGCCCCGGAGCTTTCTACGCCTACATCACTGCCGGGTTGGGCAAAGAAATCGGGCTCGGTGGTGCCTTCCTAGCCATGTCGGGCTACTTGGTCCTCCTTCTCTCCACGTGGGCCGCGTTTGGCGTTTATGGCCGCGCACTTGTAGTGGATACATTCCATGGGCCCGATGTGCCGTGGTATTTCTACGGGTTGCTGGGCGCCCTGCTCGCGGGAGTAGCTGCATACCGGAAAATCGAGTTCTCGGCCAAGACACTTGGTGTGGCTCTGATCCTGGAAGTCGTCCTCGTCTTGGTGTTCAATCTGACGGTATTTTTCGACGGAGGCCCCGGTGGTCCACCGCTGGGGGCCCTGACTTGGGACGGCGTCAGCACTGGCAACTTTGGACTTGTACTGTTGTTCGCGATGTTGTGCTTTGGAGGATTCGAGTCCTCGGCAATCTACCGTGAGGAAGCCAAAGACCCCAACAAGACAATTCCTAGGGCAACATATGTTGCAGTGGTCCTCATTGGGCTGTTCTACCTCGTTGCGGCTTGGGCAATGCTGACTGCCCTAGGGCCGCAAGGGGTGGCTGATGCCCGGGCCGGCGGCGCCGTTGCCTCTATGTTCGGCGACCTGGCCGCTTCCTATGTTGGCAATGTGGTGCCGGGCATCATCAACGTCCTCGTAATTTCCTCGACGTTTGCCTGCCTCCTCGCCCAGCATAATGCTGTAGCCCGGTACGCGTACTCACTCGGCAAAGACGGCGTCCTGCCGCGGAGGCTGGGCCTGGCGCACGCCCGGCATCATTCCCCGTTTGTAGCCTCCATCATAGTCACCGCCCTTGAATTCGCGGCAATTGTAGCCATCGCCGCTGGCACTGCCTTCGACCCCGCTGGCACGGACGCCTTCACGGTCTATATCCGCCTGAATGGCCTGGGTGCGATCGTCGTCGTGGCGCTTCTGGTCCTGGTCTCCGTAGCAGTACTCATCTACTTCCAGCACCACAAGGTGCCGGGTCGCGGGGTATGGAAGACGACGGTTGCCCCGGCCTTGGCGTTGGGCAGCCTCGCTATAGTGCTGGTGCTCAGCTTCCTCAACGTTGACGCGTTAATTGGGGCGGGACCCATAGCTTCCTTGGCCTTTACCCTCTTCATCCCCTTGGTGTGGGTGGGCGGCATCGCCTACTCCCGCTGGTTGAAGAAGGCCAAGCCTGCTGTCTACCAAAAAATCGGCCGCCAGTAGGCGGTCCTCAGTTCACTGACATGACTAACAACAAGGACACCACCATGACACAACGTCTCACCGGCAAGATCGCTGTCATCAGCGGAGGAGCCAGCGGCATGGGCGTCAGCCACACCCGCAGGATGATCCAGGAGGGGGCGAGGGTCATCTCCTTCGACCTGAACGAAGGCTCCGGGCCCCTACTCGTTGATGAATTTGGCGAAGACAACCTGCTCTTCCTCCGAGGAGACGTGAGGAACGCAGAGGACTGGGCCAGGGTGGTATCGGCCGGACAAGCACATTTTGGCACTCCGAATGTGCTTGTCAACAACGCAGGTATCTCTCCACTGCAAACACTTGAAAAGGTGTCCGAGGAAGACTACCGCCGCGTGATCGATATCAACCAGGTTGGCACCTTCCTCGGAATGCAGGCCTTGATTCCATCGTTGCGCCAAGGCGGCGGATCCATCATCAACATAGCCTCCACTGCGGCGCTCGTCGCTTTTGCCGATCTTTTCCCCTACGTCGCATCAAAGTGGGCGGTGCGCGGAATGACAAAAGCGGCGGCATTGGAACTGGCGCGGGACGGCATCAGGGTTAACGCTGTTTGTCCGGGAGACACTGATACCCCAATGATCCGCGCCATAGCCGATACGCCCTCAGGGGCGCTTCCGCCAGCTGATGATCTGCCGTTCAGAAGGTGGGCGCAACCTGAGGAGATCAGTGCCGCCGTCGTATTCCTCGCCTCAGACGAATCGTCGTATATGAGCGGCAGCGAACTCGTCATCGACGGCGCCTTCACGGCGCAGTAGCGCGCCCAGCAAACAGAAAAGAGAAGAACATTGCACCGAGTCAAAGGCAAGATCGCCATCGTCAGCGGTGCCGCCAGCGGCATGGGCGTGGAACACGTCCGCGCCCTGGTGCGGGAGGGAGCAAAGGTGCTGGGCTTTGACCTTGTTGAGGGGGAGGGGACTGCGCTCGTCGACGAGCTGGGCTCCGATAATTTCTACTTCCTGCCCAACCGCAGCGTCGCCTCTGCATCCGATTGGGCAGAGGTTGTCCGGCACTGCGAGGTCAATTTCGGCGCGCCGACAGTCCTGGTCAACAACGCCGGAATTTTCCGATCGACAAGGGTCGAGGATGTCAGCGAAGATACGTACCGAACGGTCATCGACGTGAACCAGGTTGGCCCGTTTCTGGGCATGCAAAGTGTCATCTCAGCGATGCGATACGCCGGAGGTGGCTCGATTGTGAACATCTGTTCCACCTCCGGCTTGGTGGCCTTCGAAGACAACTTTGCCTATGTGGCTGCCAAGTGGGCGGTCCGGGGGATGACAAAAGCAGCGGCACTTGAGCTGGCCGCGGATGGCATTCGCGTGAATGCTGTCTGTCCCGGAGAAACGGAGACACCCATGTTGCTCAACAGCACGGAGCCCGGCACATCCTTGCCGCCGGAGTGTTTTCCGTTCGGCCGGTGGGCCTGGCCTCAGGAGATTGCCGCAGCTGTGCTGTTCCTTTCATCAGACGAGTCTTCATACATGAGCGGCAGCGAAGTCGTGGTGGATGGGGCATATACGGCTGGGTAGAGCGCGGTCTAGCTAGGGGAATGCTGCACAAGCCACGGGTCCAGGTCTCTTCGTAGCGTGGGTGCCGGCATCGGTGTCGTGACTGCGGGGATATTGTGGTGTAAAGGAGGCCGACATGGGTCAGGGGCTCGACGTCTATTGCGGACTCGATGTCGGCAACCGCGAACACCAGGCCACCGCGTTGACCGCAGCGTCCAGGTGCTCGAGTCCGACATCCGTAAATGGGTCAGAGAATGGAACACCAACCCCACACCCTTTACCTGGACCAAGTCAGCCGAACAGATCCTCGAATCAATCGGCCGACTTCTGAACCGAACTTCAGACGCGGGGCACTAGCAGCTCCGCCGACCCTGCTTGCCCAGGTCGGCGGAGCTGGACTCGTTTATTCCGAGGAAATGGCACCAGTAGACATCCGGGCGAACCTTCATTCATTGGCTCCTGGTCCGTCAGTAGGCCGAGGTGTCACGTCGAGCGGTTGTCCTTGCCCACGCTGCGCTGTTCTCCCGGGGGACTGCCCGTCACAGCCCATAGAACGCCCTAGGGTTTCCGCCATGACTGCAATGGCCGGCTGTTCTACGTCGCGGAGCTGTTGAGCACGGGGGGAATCCGTTGGCGGGGGTCGATGACGGCCCGCCGAGGAGCCTTGTTAAGGACCAGCTGTGTGACATCCGTGCGGGAGTTGCGGCCCGGGGGCAGCAACAGCCTTCGACACTGAGACAAGGCCCAGACCGATCTCAGCATAGTTGAGGCCTTCCTGATTTTCCGACATACGATGGCAGTCGAAACCGGCGACTTCGCCGGAGCGTGGAGCCGGCAGGTCCTCAGTTCAACCGTTGATCGGGAGCAGCAGGCATTCGGCCCTACCGTTGCTGGATGGGCATGAAAGCAAAGCCGCTTTGCGGGGAATATGCCTCCAAAATTGGTACGAGGGTGGCAATGCCGCGGCGTCGATGGTCCTCAAGTGCGGTTCGCGCGCGCAACGGATCTCTGTTTGAAATTTCCTGGAGGATCCTCGCGTGGTCCTCGTTTGAAGCGCTCGGCCATGGCCTCAAGTTGACCGTTAGAAGGCGTGCTCGGTGGGCATGTTCCATCACTGAGGCCGCCACCCTGGCAAGCCGGGAATTGCCGCTTCGTTCAATCAGAAGACGGTGAAAGCGGTCATCCTCCGCCGCCCAGCGCCGCAGGTTCTTTTCTTCAAGTGCCAGTTCACACCGACTGCAGGCGTCCTGCAGTTCGAGGTCCACTTCGTCATCCGCCGCTGGTTCCCGCGAGGCAAGAGAAGCGACTGCAACGCCTTCGAGCCCGATCAGGACTTCGTAAATCTCCCGCATTTCGTCGGCGCGAAGGGGTGCGATAGTGACGCCCCGGCGTGAACTGACTTCCAGCCATTCTTCATTCTGTAGTCGGACTACTGCCTGATGAACAGGGGTCCTGCTGACATTTAGCTGTTCTGCCAGTTGCTGTTCGGAGACCCTGCTGCCCGGGGCAAGCGCACCGCTGATAATCGCAGCCTTAATTTGCTCATACGCGATTTCGGCGTGAGGTGCCGGCGTTCCTACGATTGCGGACGTTTCCACCGACGCAGTCATACCAGCTCCATCCGCTAAATCAGGTGAACGCGGTGCCGCACCCGTTGCTACCTCCAACGGTACTCGACTCAATGGATTCTTGCATTTTCTCTTGCATACCAGCTCGCATGGAAGTAGGCTGGATCACATCAGGCAAAGGAGCCCCGCATGAACACGCAAACAGCAGTCCTCCATCCCCGAAACGAAAACCCGGCCATACAGGCCCAGAAATTCCTCGTCGCCGGTGAATGGCGCACCGGCCAACATTCACTAGAAATTTCATCTCCATGGAGAGATGAAGACATCGCCACGATCGGCCTGGCCGAGGCCGTTGACGTGGAAGATGCGCTCAAAGCAGCAGAATCTTCCCGACCTCAGCTGGCAGAAACTTCCCGCTGGGACCGGGCCAACACCCTGGAACAACTCGCCGCGCTGGTGACCGACCATTCCGAAGACCTCGCATTGTTGCTGGTCGAGGAGGTGGGCAAGACACTGCGCGATGCACGCGGAGAGGTCGGCAGGACCATTTCCACCCTCCGATTTGCCGCTGACGCTGCCCGCAACCTGGTCGGCGACATTCTCCCCTTGGATGCTATGAAGGAGGCACGGGGCAAGTTCGGATACACCGTGACGGAGCCGATCGGTACGGTGATCGGCATCCCCGCGGCGAATTTTCCCTTGCTCATCGCCGCTCACAAGATTGCCCCAGCGGTCGGAGCCGGGTGTCCTATCATTCTCAAAGCGCCTGACCTCACCCCTCGCGTTGTACTCCGCCTGGCGGAGCTCCTGATTGAAGCCGGGTGGCCCGCTGTGGGTATCAGCGTCCTCACGGGAGGTCCGTCAATTGGTGAAGCCTTGATCCGGGATGACCGGCCGCGGCTGGTGTCCTTCACTGGATCAAGCCCCATCGGAAAGCTGATCGCCAGCCAGGCCGGTTTCAAGCGCCTTCTCCTTGAACTTGGTTCCAACGCAGCGACGATCGTTTCCGAATCAGCTGACGTAAACCTCGCGGCCTCGCGAATCGTAACTGGGGCATTTGCCGCTGCCGGCCAATCCTGCATTTCCGTCCAGCGCGTCTACGTCCACCATGCCCGACGCCAGGAACTGGAAGATCTCATCGTCGAAAAGACGTCCAAAATCCGTCTAGGCACCACGGAGGACCGTGACGCGGATCTGGGACCACTCTTGACCGAAAGCGCCGCGAAGCGGGTCGAAGACATGGTCAAGGACGCAGTCGACCAGGGTGCCCAACTGCTCACCGGCGGCCGCCGTACGGGCAGGTTCTTCGAAGCCACGGTGGTGTCGGGGCTTACCCAGTCCATGGATCTTCATCGGGAAGAAGTATTTGGCCCCGTTGTTGCCCTGGCGGAATTCTCCACCTTCGAGGAGGCGCTGGACCTGGCCAACGACAGCAAGTACGGACTTCAGGCGGGCGTCTTCACGGACTCCTCCTCCGAGGCGCACCTCGCAGCACGCAGACTCGAAGTCGGCGGTGTACACATCAACGAAATCTCCATGTGGCGTGCGGACCATATGCCGTATGGCGGAGTGAAAGACAGCGGCTTTGGAAAAGAAGGCCCCGCGTGGGCCATGCGGGAAATGACAGTGAACAAAGTCGTCTCCTGGAAGCAATAGATATCAGCACCCCTGGCACCTGAACCACTACTACAAGGAACATCCATGTCGAGCATCACCAACTCACCCGATCTCACTGATAGTTCAGCCCCCGTTGTGGGGTTGTCCTCCAGCATTCTGAATCCGTCCGATCTGGTCGGGAAAGCCGTCCTCATCACCGGAGCATCTTCCGGAATCGGGCGGGCCACGGCCCTCGCCCTCGCATCCTCCGGCATGATGGTTACGTGCGTGGACATCGCTCCTCCTGAGCAGACCGTTGAAGCGATCCGCGCTGCAGGCGGCACTGCCCTCGGCGCCGTCGTCAACATTGCTGATGACGAAGCAGTCCGGGAAACCATCGAGCAAGCTGCAGCGGCGTATGGCCGACTGGACGCTGTAGTGAACTGCGCCGGCATCGGCGATTTCACTACCTTGGAGCAAACCACTCCCGAACATTGGGAACGCCAGCTGGCCATCAACCTCACCGGGCCCTTCTACCTGGTTCGGCATGCCATTCCCATCATGAAGGCCCAGGGCTCAGGTTCAATCATCCTGTTCGGCTCCATCGCAGGGAAGACAGGCGGTCTTAAGAACGGCCCCGCCTATGCCGCGGCTAAGGGTGGGGTGCATTCACTCGTCAAATGGGCCGCGAAGGCCAATGCCTCGGCCGGGATCCGTGTGAACTCGATCGCCCCGGGCCCAGTGGACACTCCCTTCACCCAAGGCCAGGGCTTCGATCCGAAGACCGTCCCCCTGGGCAGGATGGGCGAAGCCGCAGACTTCTCCGAAGCCGTCAGTTACTTGGTGTCCGACGCCAGTTCATGGATCACCGGACAGATCCTCAACATCAACGGCGGACTCCTGATGGAGTAGCGCCCCCTGAAGCCAGGGCGCAGTAAGCACGGCAGTTCCTATCAGCAGATTTCCCGCAGTTCAAAGGAGAACATGAAGTGGCATCACAACAGGTATCCGCCAACCAGAAGCATCGGGCGGTCGCAGTCGGCACCATGGTCGGCGCAGCAATTGAATGGTACGACTTTTATATCTTCGGCATCGCCGCCGCCCTTGTATTCAACAGGGTCTTCTACCCGGACGTCGACCCTGCCCTAGGAACGCTTCTGGCTTTCGGCACCTTCGCCACGGCATGGTTCGCCCGACCTTTGGGCGGCATCATCTTCTCCCACCTGGGAGACCGCCTGGGCCGCAAGAACATCATGCTCGCCACGCTCATCCTCATGGGTACTGCAACAGTAGTTATCGGCCTGCTCCCTGACTACAACACCATCGGCGTCGCCGCACCCATCGGACTGATCGTCCTGCGCCTCCTCCAGGGCATCGCCTGCGGCGGTGAATGGGGCGCCGCTACGGTAACAGCCGTCGAAAGCGCACCGCCAGGCCGGCGCGGCCTGTTCGGAGCGTTCCCGCAGATGGGCGTCGCCATCGGGCTCCTGCTCTCCTCGGCCGTCTCACTCATTTTCTACGCACTGCCAGATGACCAACTGCTTAGCTGGGGCTGGCGCGTACCGTTCCTCCTCACCGCTGTCTTCGTCATCGTCGGTCAGTACATCCGCAGGCGCCTGCCTGAGAGCGAAGACTTCACCGAAATGAAGCGGAAGGGCGACATCGTCCGTTTCCCGATGATTGAAGCTTTCCGTCGGCACGGCAAGGCCATCCTGATCGTGTTCATGGGCCAGGCAGTCATCAACGTCGTCTTCTTCACCGCCACCACCTTCATCCTGAATTACTCGACCGTCAATGGCACGTTCGAAAAGACGACAGTGCTCACCGCCGTTACGCTTGCGGCGGTGGTGGACCTCGGCGCGATCCTCGCCGGGGGACTGCTGGCAGACAAATACGGAGCCCGCCGAATTTACCTGATCGCCACGACGTCTTCGATCTTCGTCTTCGCTCTGATCTTCCCGCTCGTCGGCACTGGAAATATCCTGGCGCTCTTCTTGGGCGTCTCAGTCCTCTTCCCCGTTGTCCACGGACTTGCCTTCGGGGCCCAGGCCTCCTTCTTCGCCAGCCTCTTCCCGCCGAATGTCCGCCTGACCGGAATGTCCACCGGTTTTCAGTTTTCCGGCATGGCCTTCGGTGGTCCCCTCCCGCTGCTCGCTGGCCTGCTCGTGACGATGGCCGGCGGCGGCCCTTGGCTGCTCGTCGCGTACATCGGACTCATCGGGCTGGTGAGCACTATCGGAGCCCTGATGGCTCCTACCGACCCTAAGCGCCTGTTCACGGATGCCGCCTCGAAAAAAGAACAAACGTTGAGCGTCTAACGACCTACCAACGCCCACCTCGGGAAGCGGCAAGGCGCGCGCTTATCCCGGCACATCACCAAAATCTTGAAACTAAAGGAATAGCTATGACCACCACCAAACGATATGACATCGCAGTTCTGCCGGGCGACGGCATCGGACCGGAGGTAATCGCCTCGGGACTTGAGATACTCCACGCTGTCGGGGACACCTTCGGGATCAGCTTCGACTGCACGACATATGAGGCAGGCGCGGGACTCTACCGGAAGTCGGGCGTCTCGATCTCCGACGAGGACATGAAGGCGATCGGAACCGCGGATGCCATGCTCCTGGGCGCCATGGGACACCCCGACACCCGCAAGCCGGACGGCACCGAAGTAGCCCCGCAGATTGACATCCGTGAGCATTATGGATTGTTCGCCAGCCTCCGCCCTGCCAAGCTCTTCCCGGGCGTCCCGACGAATGTGCGATCCGAATTCATCGACATGCTCGTTATCCGGGAAACGACAGAGGGCCTGTTTGCGGGCCGCCACGACAAGGCGGCCCCCAGCGACGAGGCGGTCAGCGACCGATTGACCATCACGCGGGCCACCAGCGAAAAACTCTTCAATCTCGCGTTCGCGCAGGCTGCGGCCCGGAAAGAATCACACGGGTCACCAGGACGCGTGACTCTCTTCGACAAGTCCAACGTCCTGCGGAGCAACGCCTTTATGCGGAAGGTGTTTGACGAGGTGGCTGCGGCACACCCCGACATTGAAGCGCAGCGGCTCTACATCGACGCCGGCTCGATGATGCTGGTGACCAACCCCGAGCGATTTGACGTCATCGTCACGGAAAACGTCTTCGGAGACATCGTGTCCGAGATCGCCGCAGGCGTTGTCGGCGGCCTGGGCGTCGCCCCCTCAGGTGACGTCAGCGCCGACCACGGCGTCTTTCAACCCTGCCACGGAACCGCGCCGGACATTGCCGGGGCCGGGCTGGCGAATCCCGTCGCCACCATCCTGTCCGTGGCCATGATGCTTGACTGGCTGGGAGTACGAAACGGTGACGAGCGAAGCATCGCAGCGGCCAAAGCTGTGCGCAACGCCACGGCTGATGCCCTGAATCGCGGCCTTTCCACACCCGACATCGGCGGCACACTGTCCACCAGTGAACTTTCCGGCACCATCAGCGGAACACTCCGCTCGGCAACAGTCGCAGCCTGACCGAAGCCATGAAGCCGCATAAATGGACGTCCGAATACGGGCACCCAGGAACTAGAAAAAGGTAGGGAAACTAATGGCCAAGATCGCGATCATCGGGGCCGGAGCGATGGGATCGGTTTATGCCGGCCTCATGCAGGACGCCGGTCATGAAGTCCATGGCGTTTGTAAATGGGCCGACCACGTCGAGGCAGTCAATGCCAAAGGACTCCGGGTCACCGGGGCAAGCGGCGACCGAACCGTCCGCCTCAGCTCCATGTCACAAAATGTCGATGAGGACCTGGGCCACATGGACCTGGTCATCCTTGCCACCAAGTCCTTCGACGTCGAAGAGGCAGCAGCATCCGCACGCCCCCTCATCGGACCGGACACCATCGTCCAAACGATTCAGAACGGTCTGGGCGCTCCGGAGCGCGTCGCCAAAATTCTGGACCCTGACAGGCTCGTCGTCGGGGTAGTGGGGGGCTTCGGGGCATCCGTACCTGAACCAGGGATCGCCCATCACAACGGCATGGAGATGATCAGATTCGGTGCCTTCGGCTCACTTTCCCAAGTGGAGCTTGAGCGTTCAGCCGAGGTGTGGACCAGTTCCGGTTTCACCGTCAAGCTGTTCGAGGACGTACAGCAGATGGTTTGGGAGAAGTTCATCATGAACGTCGCCTTCTCCGGAACAACGTGCGCGACGGGCATGACCATCGGCCAAGTCATGAATAATGAGACCTCCTGGGCCGTGGCACGGAAATGCTCGGAAGAGGCCATTGCAGTGGCCAAGGCACGTGGGGTGCGCCTCGATGTGGGGGATCCGATTGAGCATGTCCGCAAGCTCGGTTCAAAGATTCCCGATGCCAGGCCCTCCATGCTGCTGGATGCGACTTTGAAGCGCCGGTGCGAAGTAGATGCCATTAATGGTGCAGTGGTCGAAGAAGGCCGCCGCCTCGGCGTAGCAACCCCGGTCAACGAAACTGTCGCCAACCTTATCCGGGCACGCGAACTGACGTACCTTTAGCCCGCCCGTTATGGGGTCTGTGCATCGCCTGGCTACTACCCTTTTTGAACTCCGAATCCACCCCGGCTGAAGCAGCAGCCGGGGTGGATTCGGCCATGAGCACCCAAGGCTAAATTATGTGTCCGGGGAACGTTTTACTGACCTTTCACATGACAGAGGCCCATGCCCTGAGAAGCCCACTACCCTTTTTCGTTGGCTCAGCGACCTCACGCAGTTCCCGCCGGGCGTGCCGTCAGCCTACCGGTGTAGGCCATTGACGATCAGCCCAGGGGAGAACTCCCTCCGGCGCGCTGCCAGGGGATGGCTCGGGACCGCACAACCAAATGCTGCCCGCCCGGGCCACCAATCGTGAAAGGAATGTCCAGCAAATGAACGACGGACTCAGGAAAAAGTTCCAGTCGGGTGAGACCGCTTATGGGCTTTGGGTGACCCTTGAAAGCCCCGCAATTACCGAGGTTGCAGCCAAGCTTGGACTGGACTGGATCTGTATAGATCTTGAACATGGACCCTTGGATTATCGGAACGTAAGGAATCATCTTCTGGCCGCACGGGGCTCTGGGCTATCAGTTTTGGTGAGGCCTCCGACCCACGAATTGGAGCCCACCAAGCGTGTTCTCGACCTCGGCGCCGACGGGATTATTTTGCCCATGGTTGAGACTGCCGATCAGGTGCTCGCTGCCGGAGAGAATATGCTCTATCCGCCTCAGGGGAGGCGTGGCATCGGCGGGGAGCGCAATGTCTGCTGGGGGCTGGAGATAGACGAATACGTCAGCGGCGCCAACAACGCCGTCATACTCATCCCGATGATAGAAACCCGACAAGCCGCTGAAAACATCGACGAAATCCTTGCCGTTCCTGGACTCGAAGCAATTTTTCTGGGACCTGGCGATATGTCTGCCAGTTATGGATTCGTAGGACAGTGGGAAGGACCCGGTGTGGCGGAGATAAACCTGAACCTGAAGCAGTCAGCTGCAGCGAAATGCATTCCCACAGGAGTGGTCGGACGGAATGTTGGGGACGTCCTCGAACGCCGCAATCAAGGTTTTGGCATGGTTTCCATCGGTTCAGATATTGGACTGATGGTTCGAGAGCTGCAGGCTAACATCACAGCTCTCGAGAAAGATTCTGTCCCGCACCGGTGGTTTTAGGGCGCGGAACGCATCGGATGACTATCCCAGAACCGCCCATCACCACTGCGCGACCTGAAGCTTTCCTTGAAAGCAGAACAGTCAGTAACAAAACACGTCAGCATTGTGCCCGCATGGGCAAGCACGTCACCGGGCTTTACCGACGTCACTGAGGGTTTCGGCGAGGACAAACAGAAGCCAAAGAACTGTCGATTTCCCGCCAGACTTCGCATGTCGAAGAAGATGGGCGGCGGTAGTGCTCGGTAGTGGAACTACCACCCATTGCACCACTGAATAAATGAAGGAGAGAGAAAAAGTGACGCGTATTGGAGTCGTGGCCGAGTTAGGTCGCGAGACACGGGTGGCGGCAACGCCTGTCACCGTGAAACAACTACTGGGGTTGGGCTACGAGGTTGTGGTCGAAAAGGGTGCGGGGGAGTCCGCGTCCTTCCGGGATGACGCCTATGTTGAGGCCGGCGCCCTGATTGTGGGCGCTGACGAGGCGTGGGGGTCTGCGGTGGTGCTGCGGGTGAACCCGCCCACCGAGGAGGATATCGACCGCCTTACCGAGGGTTCAACGTTGATCGGAATGCTCAGTCCTGGTTTGCGCCCGGAGCTGGTGGAGGCGTTGGCGGCGCGGCCGATCACGGCGCTGGCGTTGGATGCTGTGCCGCGGATCTCCCGCGCCCAGTCGTTGGATGTGCTCAGTTCGATGGCGAACATTGCCGGGTATCGGGCCGTCATTGAAGCCGCTCACGAATTCGGCAGGTTTTTCACCGGCCAGGTGACCGCCGCGGGCAAAGTCTCACCGGCGAAGGTCCTCGTCGCCGGCGCCGGCGTCGCCGGGCTGGCCGCGATCGGGGCAGCGTCCAGCCTGGGTGCGATTGTGCGTGCCACGGATCCGCGCCCTGAGGTGGCGGATCAGGTGAAGTCGATCGGCGGGACCTACCTCAAGGTCAAGGTCGCCGAGGAGATGAACTCCTCCGACGGGTACGCCAAGGCCACGTCCGAGGCCTACAACGCCCGGGCCGCGGAGATCTACACGGAGCAGGCTGCGGATGTTGACATCATTATTACCACGGCACTGATTCCGGGGCGTCCGGCGCCGAGGCTGCTCACGGCTGACGACGTGGCCGGTATGAAGTCCGGCAGCGTGATTGTGGACATGGCCGCCGGGCAGGGCGGGAACGTGGAAGGCTCCGTTGCCGGGGAACGCGTGGTCACTGAGAACGGTGTGGTGATCCTGGGCTACACGGATCTGCCGGCCCGGCTGCCGGCCCAGGCCTCCCAGCTGTACGGGACGAACCTGCTGAACTTGCTCAAACTCCTCACCCCGGAGAAGGACGGGGTGCTGCGGATCGATTTCGACGACGTCGTGCAGCGCTCCGTGACGGTGGTGCGTGACGGTGAGAAGACCTGGCCGCCGCCCCCGGTCCAGGTCTCCGCCGCACCCGCGGTGAAGACCGACGCCGGGACGGCCGCCGAGACCACGGCACCGAAGAAGAAGCAGGGCCTCAGCCCGGCTGGCAAAGCGGGTCTCTTTGCGGCAGGGATCGCTGCGTTGTTTCTGGTGAACGCGGTGGCCCCGGCGCCGTTGCCGCAGCACTTCACGGTCCTGATGCTCTCGATAGTGGTCGGGTTCTACGTGATCGGGAAGGTCCATCACGCCCTGCACACCCCGCTGATGTCCGTCACCAACGCGATCTCGGGAATCATCGTCGTCGGTGCGCTGCTGCAGGTCACCTCCGAGAACGTGGTGATGCAGGTCCTCGCCGCCGTCGCGGTCCTGCTGGCCAGCATCAACATCTTCGGTGGCTTCGCCGTCACCCGTCGCATGCTCGCCATGTTCTCCCGCGGTGAGAAGGCACGTTCATGAGCGCCGTCACCGAAGCAGCAGCAGCAGCAATAATTACGAGGAGCCTTACAGTGACTGACGCCGTCTCCGGTCCGTTGACCGCGGAATCCATTGCGGGGGCGGCGTATGTTGTCGCGGCCCTGCTGTTCATCCGCAGTCTTGCCGGGCTGAGCAAGCACGAGAAGGCCCGGGCCGGTGTCATGTACGGCATCACGGGCATGGTCATCGCCCTCGCAGCGACGATCTGGCTGACCGTCCAGGGCGCCTGGGGCACCGGCCACGCCCTGACCGGTCTGGGCCTGCTGGTCGCCGCTGTGGCCGTCGGCGGGGCCATCGGGCTCTGGCGGGCCCGGGTGGTCGAAATGACCGGCATGCCCGAGCTCATCGCGCTGCTGCACAGCTTCGTGGGCCTCGCCGCCGTGCTCGTGGGGTGGAACGGCCACCTCGAAGCTCCCGCGTTGTCTTCGGACCTGATGGCGATCCACCATGCCGAGGTGTTCATCGGCGTGTTCATCGGGGCCGTGACCTTCACCGGTTCGATCGTGGCGTTCCTGAAGCTTTCAGCCCGGATGAAATCCTCACCCCTGATGCTGCCGGGCAAGAACGCGATCAACCTCGGCGTCCTCGCCGCTTTCGTTGCGCTGACCGTCTGGTACGTCAACGACTCCCAGTTGTGGCTGCTCATTGTTGTCACCGCCCTCGCGCTGGGGCTGGGCTGGCACTTGGTGGCCTCGATCGGCGGCGGTGATATGCCCGTGGTCGTATCGATGCTCAACAGCTACTCCGGGTGGGCCGCAGCGGCCGCGGGATTCCTGCTGAATAACGATCTTCTCATCATCACCGGTGCCCTGGTCGGCTCCTCCGGTGCGTACCTGTCCTACATCATGTGCAAGGCCATGAACCGGTCCTTCATCTCCGTGATCGCTGGCGGCTTTGGCATCGCAGCACCCAGCACCGGGGGCGACGTCGAGCAGGGCGAGCACCGGGAGATCACCGCGGAAGCCACCGCGGAGATGCTGACCAACGCCTCGTCCGTGGTTATCACCCCCGGGTACGGCATGGCCGTCGCGCAGGCCCAGTACCCGGTCGCGGAACTGGCGCACCAGCTGCGCGAACGGGGCGTGAACGTCCGGTTCGGCATCCACCCGGTCGCCGGGCGGCTGCCCGGGCACATGAACGTTCTCTTGGCAGAAGCGAAAGTCCCGTACGACATCGTCCTGGAAATGGACGAAATCAATGATGACCTCGGCGACACCTCCGTGGTCCTGGTCATCGGCGCGAACGACACCGTCAACCCGGCCGCGGCCGAGGACCCGGGCAGCCCCATCGCCGGGATGCCCGTCCTCAAAGTCTGGGAAGCCGAGAACGTCATCGTGTTCAAACGCTCCATGGCCGCCGGCTACGCAGGAGTTCAGAACCCGCTGTTCTATCGCGACAATTCCCAAATGCTCTTCGGCGACGCCAAACAACGCGTCGAAGACATCCTCCGAGCCTTCTAACAGAGAACACCTCCTGATGTGCCTCAGTGGTAGTGCGAGCCACATCGGGAGGCCTTCAATGTCCTTGAGCGGGCGGCTTCCAGAACCCCTCCAACAGCACACGCAGGTCCGCACCGCGCTGCGGGGGCATCAACCACTCCGTGAGAAGGACGCATGACGTTGCAAAACTATCCGGCCTGGAATCGACTAATCGGTGCAGTCGTCGAAATCCGCCAGAACGGGCAGGTCGTCAGCGCAGGTGTCGTAGAAGACGCTATGCCGGATTCTTCTGCTCTCTGGATCGCGGCTGACGGCGTCCAGGCACGAAGTATGTACGAGTCGGCCCTGAACTATCAGGTCTGGGTCGAACCACAGCAGCTGGCTGGCAAGACCTGCTATCGGATGACGTCTGCCCAGCTCTACCCAATGGGGCCGGACACGTGACAAGCTCGAACAGCTCACGGAGCAGGGCTATCGAAACCCGCCGAACTGTAGGCGCGCCGATCCAGGTGTAGAAGCCGTCTCAGTGACCGTAGCAGTGCACCTCTTCCCGACTCGTTACTAACCGCCGTTAAGGGACCTTTCGTCACAACGGGAAGCGCTCCCAATGCCGCTTTGGAGCTGGAATGTGGGCAAAAAAGGAGGTGTGGACAATGTCCACACTTTTGGCTTCGGACTGGGTCGTATATCGGTCGGACTGGCCCGGATTGCGGATGTTTTCGGGAGTTCCCAGTGTTTGCAGGGGCTGGAATGCAGTTCGAGTCCCACCTCGGGCACGGCATATCCCCTCGTCAGAGGGGTTTTTGCTTTAATGTGTGTACAAAGCTTGTGGTGGCGTCCCTCTGACGTTGGGTTCGCGGGCTGTGGCCTGGCCGCCGCGGTCGCCTATTCGGTTGTGTGTGGGTGGTGGGTTAAGGGCCTGGCCGTGGGCCCTCCGCCTGCTGGGATAGGGGGTTATTTGCCGTCCTATCTGGTTGTTCCGGTGGCCAGTTGTTGGCCCTCACTCGTTCATGGGCAGGAGTTGTGGTGACGGCATGACTCCGAAGTGCCTTCGAGGATCCTCCGTGGATAGATGTTTGCTGTGAGCCAGGCAGAGTGCGCTCATCGTGTGTTTGTCCGGCCAAAGGGGGTGTGCACATTGTGCACACCTTTGTGCACGGGAGGCTTTCAACCTGAATTTTGATCCCTTCCTCCTGGCTCTGCCTTCACCACTTCATGAAGTTCTCTGGTTCAGGCGACATGACTTGATGGCCAAAACCCACAGTTCCTAGGACGTTCCGGGTTCAGCGGCACCTCTCACGCCGTACCTGTGGCCGGCGTACGATCCGTGGGCGGGGTGAAGGTGTGTGGGATCCGGACTCTTCTTCCGGGGGCCGTCCTGGTTTGGTTGATTCCGTTGACGCCACCGATGTTTCTGTCAGATTTCGGCGTCGTTCTGATATCGGAGTCACCGCTGGGTTTGAGGGTCCGGAGCGCAACTTGGGGAACCGGGAACGGTTCAAAGTTTCGCGAGGAAATAAGCGACGGAGGAGCGCCGAACGAAACTTTGGATCGTGAGCGGCGCACAGCGCCCTGATTGCGTGCAGGACCCGCCCAGCGATGATGGGGATCAGAATGACGTTGCCTCTGGTGGTTCACGGAGGTGCGGGAGCAAGGCGGCACGATTGACAGAAGCGCGGACGCGGGATCTCTAGGGTGGAGAGAACTCGAACAACTGGAAGGACCTGGCGACACGGCTTGACAGGCGGATAAGCCATACGGCAATCGAAGCGGTACGACCACCCGGCGACGCGGAGATGGAACGATTCATTCGAGCGCCACTCAACGTCGCCCGTTTTACACGGAACGGGCCTCGTGATGAGAATCAACGTCGTGATTCGGACGTGGGATTGTTACCAGGAACAGAGAAAGCCAGAGCCTCCCCGTTGCGAGCGTGGGAGACCCTGGCGGCTTGTGCAGCCTTTCCGCTGAACTAGCTGGCGTAAGGGTCAGCTACACCTATGTATTGGGTGTAGAGGTATTCTTCGATGCCTTCGTGGCCGCCTTCGCGGCCGAGTCCGGATTGTTTGATGCCGCCGAAGGGTGCGGCGGCGTTGGAGATGACGCCGGTGTTGAGGCCGAGCATGCCGGTTTCGAGGCGTTCGCCCATCCGGATGCCGCGGTTCAGGTCGCGGGTGTAGACGTAGGCGGCCAGGCCGTACTCGGTGTTGTTCGCGAGCCGGACGGCCTCGTCCTCGGTGGTGAAGGTGATGATGGGGGCGACGGGTCCGAAGATTTCCTCGGACAGGATGCGGGTGCCTTCGGTGACGCCAGTGAGGATGGTGGGCTCGTAGAAGTAGCCCGGGCCGTCCACGGGTCGGCCGCCGATCACGGCGGCGGCGCCGGAGTCGATGGCGTCCGTGACGAGTTCGTGGACTTTGTCCCTGCTCTTCGCATCGATCAGGGGACCGACCTTGGACTCCGGCTCCGTGCCGCGAGCCGTCGTCATGCCGGCCATTTTCACGGCGAATTTTTCGATGAATTGGGTTGCCACGGACTTGTGGACGACGAACCGGTTCGCGGCGGTGCAGGCCTCGCCCATGTTCCGTAGCTTGGCGAGCATCGCTCCGGTGACCGCGGCGTCGATGTCGGCGTCTTCGAAGACGATGAACGGGGCGTTGCCGCCGAGTTCCATCGAGGTGCGCAGCACGGTTTCCGAGGCGTCGGCGAGCAGGCGGCGGCCGATCTCGGTGGATCCGGTGAAGGAGAGCTTGCGGAGCCGGGTGTCCTTGATCAGCGGACCGGTGGTGGCGCCCGCGGTGGTGGAGGGGATGACATTCAGGACACCGGCGGGCAGTCCGGCTTCCTGCATGAGCGCGGCGAAGAGCTGGGAGGTCAGTGGTGTGAGTTTGGCGGGTTTGAGGATCATGGTGCAGCCTGCGGCGACGGCGGGGGCGATCTTGCGGGTGGCCATGGCCAGCGGGAAGTTCCACGGGGTGATCAGCAGGCAGGGACCCACCGGCTTCTTGGTAACCAGGAGCCGGGATTTGCCCTCCGGGGAGACCGAGTAGCGGCCGGAGGTGCGGACGGCTTCTTCTGAGAACCAGCGCAGGAATTCGGCGGCGTAGGTGACCTCGCCTCGGGCCTCGGCCAGTGGTTTGCCCATTTCCAGGGTGATGAGCAGAGCGAAGTCCTCGGCGCGGGCGGTGACGAGCTCGAAGGCGCGGCGCAGTATCTCCCCGCGTTCACGCGCCGGAACCTTCGCCCAGGTGCCCTGCGCGGCAGCGGCCGCGTCCAGGGCCGCGAGGCTGTCGTGGACTCCTGCGTCAGCGATGGCCATGAGGGCCTTGCCGGTGGCGGGGTCTTCGACGTCGAACGTCTTACCCGACGCGGCCGGGCGCCACTGCCCGTTGATCAGGAGCCCGGTCGGAACGGAGGCCAACAGCGGATCCTCTTGGTTATGGGTTATGGACAATTGTTTTCCTTCATCCAGTGCGTGGTATCGCGCCTAGGGCGCATGAAATGGGCGATGGCCAGTTCGCCGCCGAGGAAATATGCGCAAACCTGGCCAACGGGTGCTCAGCTGTGCATGCTAAGGGGCAGCTCCGGCGTCGCTGCCTGGGTGTTGCCCAGGGACTGCAGCCGCGTGGCCACGACACTTATCTCGGCAATATTGGTGCGGGGTGGCAGGCTAACTGCGCAATATGCTGCCTCGGCAACGTCGTCCGGATGGACTGCCCAGTCTCTGACCTCCCGGGGTGGCGGGCTCGGACGCAGGTCAAGGATGGGGGTATCTACGATTCCAGGCAGGATGCTGCACACCCGGATACCGTTTCCGTGCTCGTCCCGGGAGGCGCCTCGGGCGAGACCCAGAAGTGCGGACTTCGACGCCCCGTAAGCTGCACCACTGTGGTCCGGCCAGCTCGCAGCAATACTCGAGATTATGACGACGTCGCCGTGCTTTTCACGCAACTGATCCAGGGTAGCGGACAACAGGGTGAAAACTCCGTAGACGTTGGTCTTCATGATGTGATCGAAGCTTTCGTCGTCGAGCTCCGCGAAGCGCCGGCGCGGAACGTTAGTGCCGGCCGCGCAGATGAGGGTGTCGATGGGATCCTCGACTGAGAGCCGCTGGGCGAGGGCCCGGGCCCCGGCCGTGTCCGAGACGTCCAGGGCATGCGGCACAAACTGTCCGCTGAGAAGATGTTCAGGGCTTACCGCATTCAGGGCTTCCTGCCGACGGGCTACGCCATGTACCCGGGCGCCGGCTGCTAGGAACCGGCGGACTACGCTGGCACCGATTCCGCTGCTGGCCCCCGTGACGAGGGCCACCCGGCCATTTAGATTTCTCTCCATGATTTTCCTCCAAAAGTTGAGAGCCGTGGTCACAGTTCTCTGCCTAGTTGCGTCCGTGACCCGGCCGTGGAACTTGCCGACCGATCTAAGTTATCACTTGACAGACAATCTGTCCGCATGGTGATGTTGAGCCTAGATGGTGTGCCCCTCCGGCACCCTCCAAGTACCAGAATGATTTGGATCCGCTGCTGCGGCATCACAAATCAATTCGTGCTTGGTATCAACCGAGTCAAGCCACTGCGCGTGGCTTTCCAACGCGGGAGCATTCAATGACGATTGTTGAGCAGAATCCAGCCCAACCCCAGACAGCCCCCGGACGCATCCGGCTTCAACGTAAATCCTTGCTCGCCACGGGCGTGGGTAACCTGCTCGAATGGTTCGACTGGACCATTTACACGGTTGCGTCCGTGTACCTAGCGGGCAGTCTCTTTAACTCCGGCAACCCGATGTCGTCACTGCTCAGCACACTCGCTGTCTTTGCCGTCGGCTTTCTGATGCGGCCCATCGGTGGACTCGTTTTCGGGCCCCTCGCGGACAAATGGGGGCGCCGCAAAGTGCTGCTCACCACCATGTTCCTCATGGCTGGTGCCAGTTTGGGAATTGCCCTGATTCCGTCCTACGCGTCGATCGGCAGTTGGGCCTCCTTCCTGCTGCTCGTGGCACGGCTTGTCCAGGGATTTGCCCATGGCGGAGAGGCAACGACGTCGTACGCATATATCGCTGAGATTGCCCCGCCCAAGCGACGAGGCCTGTGGTCCAGCACGGTCTTCATAGCCGTAGGCTCCGGCTCCCTACTCGCCACCTTGTTCATGGCACTCCTTACTGGCGTCCTCAGCAAGACTGAAATGATGGAGTGGGGATGGCGGATACCCTTCGCCGCTGGAGCCTTGCTCGCAGTGGCTGCATTGTGGTTGCGCCGGGGCATGATGGAAAGCGAGCACGTGGCCACCGCCCCCGGCGGCAGCGCAGCGACGCCCTGGAGTCCCCGTCAAGTCTTCCGGGCAGGAGTCAAGCTGTTCCTGTACGAGGCAGGCTCCACTTTGACTTATTACACCTGGGTGACCTCGGCGGCGATCTATGCCATTGGCGTCAAGGGGATGGACCCGGGTCAGGCTTTCTTCATGAGCGTTGTCGCACAAGTGGTGTACATTGCGTTCCTGCCCGTTTCGGGATGGATCTCGGACCACTGGGGCCGCAAGACAACTACCCTGATCTCCCTGATAGGTATCGCAGCCACCGTTTTCCCCCTATGGGGTTTGATGTCGAGTGAGCCCTGGACTTTGCTGGTGGCTCAGACTGTCGGACTGTTGCTGGTTGCGTTCATCACAGGGTCTAAACCAGCCGCCATCTCCGAGCAGATCCCGACACGATACCGTACCCGCATTTTCGGAGTCTCAATCTCACTGGGTGTTGCTGTCTGCGGCGGAACGGCGTCCTACCTGAGTACATGGTTGTACTCGATTGGATCCGGTTGGATATTCAACGTCTACGTCATCGTTGTCGCAGCTGTATCCAGTGCCGTCGTTCTTACTTGGAAAAACAACAAAGGCGTCCCATTGGATCAGATTTAGCCAAAGCTCGCCCGTTTCCCGCCTTACGTTCCCGGCGTCGCCCATGGCGCGCCGGGAACTTTTCGTTTCCGGAAGGATTCATCATGAGCATATCGACCAAGTCGCTGCCCCTCCCGATGTCGGCGCCCGCCGCTGTCCGTACTTCCCTGCAGCCCCGCAGCATCCGCGTATTCGAACAGGACCTCCCAGTTCCTGGCCCTGGCGAGGTCCTGGTCCGGACCGAGTACTGCGGACTGTGCGGATCCGACCTGCATATCTGGAATGGCGATGACGGGTACGACTGGGTACCTTGCGGCACCGTGCTGGGACACGAGATAGTGGGAACTGTGGTCCGAGTAAACGGACCTTCAGCAATTGCGCCCGGGACACGCGTTGTCGCGGTGGCGCAGTCTGGTTGCGGCGACTGCCCGGCCTGCGCATCGGAGTACGCCAACGGCTGCGCCCACAGGCTCACCTTGGGCCTCTCACAGGACGGCGGGGCGGCCGGCTTTGTCCGCATCCCGTATGCGCAGCTGATCCCGGTACCTGAACACATACCTGCGCTGACCGCGGTTCTCACGGAACCACTGTCGGTGGCAGCCCGAGCCGTGGCCAGCCGCGGGCTCGTCACGCATGCCGACACCGTGGTGGTCAGCGGCCCAGGCACGATCGGCATACTTGCGGCTCTGGTGTGCAAGCACCTCGGCGCACGCGTTGTACTCAAGGGGCCGGAACGCGACGTTGCTGCACGCTCCGGACTAGCGGCGCAGCTTGGTCTTGAGTTGGTGCCGGAGCTGCCGCCCGGCTACCGGCCGAACGTCTGGATCGAAGCGGCCGGCGCCGCCGCGGCATTGGACGACGCCGTCCGCGAGCTGTCTGTCCTGGGCCGTCTCGTGGTGGTCGCTTTGTACGGCTCCCCTCCGGTGGTGGCGGCCAACGATGCCGTGCGTAAGGAACTTAACATCATCACCAGCTACAGTTCACATCGCGCTGACTATCAGCTTGCCCTCCGCATTCTCCAGGAACGACCCGACCTGGGCGATCTCCTGGTGGACGTGGTGCCGCTTCGGAATATCGCTCTGGCATTCGAGAAGGTGGGTCGAGGAATAGCGCCGAAAGTAGCCGTCGCGCCCTAGCGGCACGAAAATAATGGTCCTTGGGGCTCCGCGGTCAGCGGGCTCAGGACATGTGAAGACACGGATCCGGCTTTGCCGTGGAAGGAAGCCTACGGGTAGTGCTTGCAGCGATCCAGCTATCGGCGAGGACACACGAAAAGGCGGGCGGAACCAGTTCCGCCCGCCTTTCGACGATGGCCTTGACTCAGCTGCGCTAACAGCTAACTGAACGTTCCATCGATGGTAAGGCCGCCGTCGATCTTGATTAGCTCCCCATGGACAAAGGATGCGTCGGGGGACAGAAGGAACGCGATGACCGAGGCGATTTCCTCGGGTTCCGCGAGCCGGCCCAGGGGAGTGCGCCCGATGAGGGCCGTTTCACTAAGGGTTCCGTTTCGCAGGCCACTGCGGACCATCTCGGTGTTGACGTATCCAGGCGCCACTGCATTGACGCGGATGCCGTGGCGACCCCATTCAACCGCCAGGGTGCGTGTCAGGCCGAGCATGCCAGTCTTGGCGGTGGCGTATGCAGTCCGGCCCGGCAGCCCCAAGGTGGAACCAACTGAACCTATGTTGACAATGGAGCCACGCGCGGCCTTGAGCATCGGATAGAAAGTTTTGGCCATGAGCATGGAACCGGTCAGATGAATGTCCAGGAGTCGGCGCCACTGGGCGATGTCGAGTGCCTCAGCCGGCTGCCGGAGGATATTTCCCGCACAGTTGACCAAACCGTCGATCCGTGCGGTTTCGTCCGCGACAGCCGCATGGAGGGAATCGACGCTTACCTCGTCAGCAACGTCCACACCGAACCCCAAGTGGGCCGAGCCCACCGGGTAATGCCTGTTGAGTTCCTCGGCGAGATCCTTGGCAGGTCCTTCATTGAGGTCGGCCACGATAATGCGCCAGCCGCGACTGGCGAGAGTGTTTGCCGCTTTCGCGCCGATTCCTTGCGCGCCGCCTGTAATCAGGGCGGTAGTGGGAGCGTTCATTATTGTTGCTTCTCCTTGAACTATATGTGTGACGGCTCAGTAATGGTTGAGGCGGAAGGTAGCATCAGGCTCCTGCACGGTGACGTCAGGAGTTCCGTTAAGGCTTTGGAGCAGGGTTGTCGAACAGGCGACAGCCAGTGCTCCCCAGGCCGCGGATCGTGCCAGGGCGGCGGAAAACGCTATGGTCCAGGGACTTCCGCCTACACCATCCGTGATGGTGCTTCCTTCACTCAGGAAGCCCGCCAAGGCCGCGTCGCCGGCGCCGGTGGTGTTGATAACCGGGGCTGAAGGAACGCGGGCCCATCGGACACCGTTCGGGCACATCCCGATCAAACCGTCGGCGCCCATGCTGGCGAGGACCGTGCCGACTCCCGCGTCCACGAGTTCCCGGGCTGCCGCTACAACGTCCCCGAGAGTCGACAATTGGCGCCCGGCGACGGACTCCAATTCCGGTAGGTTAGGTTTCACTAGGTCAACCAGGCCGCTCGTAGCCCAGCGACCCAGGTCGGCACCGTTGACATCCAGACATACTTTGACCCCAAGCTGCTGGACCTGCGCTAGCAGCCATCGAAGATCCACAGGGTTCCCGTCGGTTGTCATGGGCAGGGCTCCCGCCACGACCAGCCAGTCGGCGTCCAAGGTGCGGAGCTCATCCAGGGTGGCCTCGCACACGGACCGCCATTCGGCCTCCGGCAGGAGCCCTGGTTTCTGGTTGGCGTTGGTGGTGGATCCGTCCGAGGAAACCAGCGCGGTGTTGACGCGAGTGGGAGGCGACACGAGAACCGTGCGGATAAGCTCGCCCTCCCGGCGCATGAGTTCCAGCCCGGAAGGATCCTTGGCCGATACCGGCGCGACCGCGCGGGTGAGGTTACCGGCCAGCTGCAGGGTGCGGGCGACGTTGATGCCGTTTCCACCCAAGTACTGCTCGACAGTGAGCGCCCGGTTGACGGTCCCTGGCACCAAATCTTCAAAGAAGTAGACACGGTCCACCACCGGGGACGGAGTCAGTGTCACCACGACCTGCCGTCTGCCGGCAGTCTCTTGCTCTGACTCCTTCCCGGTTCGGCGGGTGCTGAGCGCCCCGTGCCGGGCGGCTTCGCCTGAGCGGCTGGTCTTTTGAGTGATGAGGCTCATAGGGATCAGCGTCCCGTTGGCTAGTCGTCGGCCAGGGCGTGGCTGACTTGCTCAGCGACGCGCACTGCCGAAAGCCCGTACTTGTCGAGCAGGTACGCGTTTGGAGCGGATTCGGACCAGGCGTCTGCCAAGCCAAGTCGGGTGACAGTCTTGCCAAGCGTGGTGCCGGTGACGAGCTCGCTAACGAGCCCGCCGAGTCCTCCGATAATGCTGTGCTCTTCGACGGTGAAGATCGGGGCAGGCCCGGACAGGGCCGTCAACAGGGCCGCCTCGTCCAGGGGCTTGAGACACGGAACATGCACGACGCGCGTCTCGATTCCCACTGCCGCCAGCAGGCCGGCAGCGTCCATCACTCGGGAGCTCTGGACGCCCGTGGAGACCAGGATGGCACCGTCGCCCTCGCGCAGGATATGGACTGCCCCCTGGACAAAGGAATAGCCAGGGTTAAAGACCTCGGCGACGGCGTCCCGGGCAAGCCGCAGGTATACCGGGCCCTCGTGTTCCGCCGCCCACCGGATTGCTGCCTCGGCTTCCACGGCATCGGCCGGGGCGATAACGGTCATTCCCGGCATGGCCCGCATGATGGCAAGGTCCTCGATGTCCTGGTGCGTCTTGCCGCTGCTGCCGTTGAGCAACCCTGCGTAGGAAGCGGCAATCTTCACCGGCGCACCGGTCTGAGACACCAGCATGCGAATCGGATCGAGGGCGCGGTGGGTCAGGAAGACGCCGAACGTGGACAGCCATGGTCGGAAGCCCAACGTAGACAGACCGAACGCTACACCGACCATGTTCTGTTCCGCTATACCGATTTCGAAGAAGCGGTCCGGGAAGGCGTCTGCGAAAAGGTCGGCTTTGGTTGATGTGGCGAGGTCCCCGTCCACGACGGCCACCCGCAAGTCCGTACGGGCGAGGTCCACAAGGGTCTGTCCCCAAACGTCGCGTTGCGCCTTCACTTTGCTTCTCCTTCGAATGTCTGACCGAGCTCTGCTGCTGCGGTGGTCAGCTGGTCCTTAGTGGCCACGCCGTTATGCCACTTGTACGTGCCTTCGGCGAACGACACACCCTTGCCCTTCGTCGTCTTAGCGAGAATCACCGTTGGTTTGTCGGATCCGCGCAGTTCCCGGACGCGATCGAATGCTGCCTGAATCTCGTCGAAGTCGTGGCCGTCGATGTTGATGACGTTCCAGCCGAAGCTGCTGAAGACTCCTGTCAGGTCCACTCCGGCCCACGGATTGGAGCGATCGAAGCGGTCACCTTCTTCCGAGACCGGCCAGCCGTATTGCTGGAGCCCGTTGAGATCGACGACCGCGGTCAGGTTGTCCAATTTGAAGCGGCGGCATGTGTGGACTGCCTCCCAGACCATGCCTTCTTCGAGTTCGCCATCACCCAGCATGACCCAGGTGTGGAAATCGGCGCCCAGCCGCTTTGCGGCCAGGGCCATTCCGGCGCCCGCCGACAGACCCTGGCCCAAGGAGCCGCTGGATGAGTCGACGCCCGGCGTCAGTTTCATGTCGGGGTGTCCCTGCAGCCGGGAACCGCCTTGATCAAAGGTGGCCAGTTCCTCCACCGGGAAATACCCGCGCAATGCCAGCACGGCGTATAACCCGATGGCGCAGTGGCCCTTAGAGAGGATGAAACGGTCCCGGGACGGTTCCTGTGGGTTGCGCGGGTCAACGGAAAGCTCGTTGAAATAGAGGTAAACGAGCAGGTCCATCGCCGAGAGCGGGCCACCGATGTGGCCGGCCTTGGCGTCCGCGACCGTCTGGAGGACGTGCCATCGACCGCGGGAGGCCAGTTCTTGGAGTTCGGCGGTCGTCGCACGAATTTCTTGTTTGGTTGACATGACATTGTCCTCATTGATCGTAGTCAGGAAGTCGTGAGTAAGAGATTACCGCTATGCGGACTAATTGTCCATTAAATGAGAAGTATCTAGTTGTTGCTGCGCACGATCACCTTGACTGCCCCGGCGGCGGAGCGCGCCTCCGCAAATGCATCGGCAACGGCCTCGAGGGGATATTCGGATATCGGGACTCCCGCGAGTCCAAGGGCCCGGTTTCCGATGAGCTGCACGGATTCGGCGAAGTCGGCCGGTTCGTAAACCCGGACGCCGATGATTTTCTGCTCGGCAAAGGCGAGCTCACGCAGATCGATATTGGCCGGTCCGTGGTGCACGGCGACGATCACGATGCGTCCCCGAACCGGCGCTGCCTCCGTTAGTGCCGGCGTGACACTGGAGTGCCCGGCGCAGTCAAACACAACTTCCGCCGTGGCCTCGCGATTTTCGCGAGCGACCGGAGAGTCCTGCGGAGCAAGGGCCCTGAAGCCGAGTGCCTCAACAATGTGCCGGCGCTGCTCACTTGGCTCGACAAGGAGCACATCCTTAGCGCCGCGAAACCTCGCCACGAGGGCCACCAGGATTCCTATCGGCCCGGCACCGAAGATTAGTACCTTCTCTCCCGGTGCCATCCGCGAGCGACGGACGGCGTGGACCGCCACGGCCAGGGGTTCGGCCAGAGCCGCTTCGGTCGCCGGCGCGTCGGCGGAGAACGCGAAGAGGTTCGACACCGGAACGGCCAGGACTTCAGTCATGGAGCCCGGGACGTCGATGCCCAGGAGGCGCAGGTTCCGGCAGACATGCCCCAGCCCATTTACGCAGGCGCCGCACTGACCGCAGGGCAACAGTGGATTGACAGCGACCCTCGTGCCCGCGGGAATTCCGCTCCCGCCTGGTTCCTCCAGAATGCCGGTGATCTCATGCCCCAGGATGAGTGGCATTGCGGCACGGGGATGGCGGCCGTCAACAATTGGAAAGTCGGAACCGCAGATGCCGGTGTATGACACGCGGACCAGGGCTGCGCCGGGGCCTGGGCTGGGTTTCGGGACATGCTGGACCTCGAAATGGTGGGCGGCGGAAAGAACCGCGGCCCGGATTCCGGTGGTTAGGGTGGTTGAGGGCGACATCGACTGCTCCTTTGAATGTCCGAACTGTTCTTTTGGGACTGGCCTCTTCAAGCTACCACCAAGTGGACGCAATATCCGTGCGGTGATAACTCGGAACGCAGCGGGGTGGAATGTTCCAAATCTTGCGTCTTGGTACCCAGATACGTATCGTGACTCATGAATGAATGTCCGCTACGTGAGAGGTTCCAATGTCGGAAGCAGTCGACCCCAGCGGCGGAATGAACCTGGTGACAAAATCCGCCCTGGTCCTCCAAGCCATAGCGGATGCCGGCGAACTCTCAGTGAATGAACTCGCCGAACGCACCGGGGAGCCCGCCAGCTCCCTGTATCGGCTCCTCTCAACGCTAGAAATGATCGGATGGGTCGAGCCTGGGTCACGTCGAGGGAAGATGCGCCTGGGTCTCGGATTTGTCAGGCTCGGTGCCAGGCTGGAGTCGCAGCTGGATCTGCGCGAACTCGCCAGGCCCGAGCTCGAGAGGCTCCACGCAGAAACCGGTCAGACTGCGTTCCTCTGTATCCGAAGAGGGCTTCGTGCCGTGTGCATCGACCGAATTGACGGCCTCGATGTCCAGATACACAACCTGAGGCTGGGCGAGTCAATGCCTCTGGGGCAGGGGGCCGCGCCGCGTGCCATTCTGGCATTCGAATCTGCCGATATCGTTGAACGCTACCTCCGGGAACTGCCGGATGATCCCCTGTTCGGACCAGTGGCCCCGAGCCCCGAAAGCCTGCGGGAAAAACTTTCAGAAACGGCTGCTGCTGGAGTGGCCGTGGCCCACGACGATTGGGGCCAGGGAATCGGGGGGGTTGGCGCACCGATCTTCAACCACAAGGGTTCAGTGGTGGGCGCGCTGTCCATCAGCGGGCAGACGCATCGCGTATTCCACAGCGGCTACGATCTCGTCGCAAGCGTCAAATCGGCGGCCGATACCGTCAGTCGCGCACTGGGCGCATTGCGCGCCACGGAAAGCGCCCTGGACCTCCACGAAAGAAGGGCAGTCTAGTGGCCGCGAAACCGATCCGTGTCATGGCAAATAGCGCCGATCTGCTCAATGCGCTGGCGGACCGCGGTCCGCTGTCGGTGGTGGACATCGCCGATGAACTATCGATGCCCCGTCCCAGCGTGTACCGGTTGCTGGATGCCCTCCAACACGTTGGCCTCATAGGGCTGCGGGACGATGGCCGTGCCCAGTTGGGAACTGAAATTCTGCACCTTGCCGACGCTGCTGTTGAGGGTATCCCGGAAGTACGCGCTGCCCGCCCGGCGATGGCCCGCCTGAACGAACAGACCGGACAGACGGTGTACCTTTGTGCCCTCCGCCATCAGATGGTTGCGTGCCTGGATTGGGTTAAAGGTACGAAGGTCACTCTCCTGCTCCTCAATCCCGGAGGAACCCTTCCACCGCATGCGGGCGCGGCCTCACGTGCCATCCTGGCCTGGGATGAGCCGCTTCGATGGCATGTAACTTCGGCGGCCCCGTTGCAGAAACTCACCCCACATACCCTCGTAACAGCACACCAGATTGAAGCAGATGCCGTGCTCACCCGCGACCGTGGCTTCAGTATCTCCGACGAGGACGTCACTATCGGAGTTGCTGCTTTGGGCGTGCCATTGTTTGACACCCGGGGCGAATTGCGTGGGGCGTTGTCCGTCGCCGGGCTCCGCGACGATATCGTCCCGCATCAGGACGAGTACGGGGCGTTGTTGAAGGAAGCGGCGGCGGAGATTTTGGCCGCGATCTAGGGGAGCGCCGCCGTCGGGCAGAGGATGAATTCGTAGCCTTCGCTTATGTCGAACAGTCGCCGCAGGTTGACGCCTTCGGCCTTCAGCCACACTTTTCGAAAATCCTCGCTGACGACCTCGACAACCCCTGAGTGGACCTCAGCACCATCGCGCTCTATTTTGACGTGATCGCTAGGTTCGGGTCTGTAAACGGCCGCTAAGCTTGGGCCGCAGTCAGCAGGCTCAAGAGGAACTTGGCCCGTCATCAGGCGACCGCACAATGGCTCGGCCACGAGCTGTGGTGTTCCCGATCATCCGATGCCATCGCATAGCCGGAGATGTCCAGTTGAGCCGTAATTGACTGGCTAACAGAGCCCTGGAACAGATACTTCCTCAGCGCAGCTCCTGGGGCGTCAGGGACAATTCGCGGGTTGGAGCCATTCATTTAGTATTCCGTTCGACTTGAAGGATGCCTGCAAGGTGATTCCTGGCACCTATTATCGTAGAATGGACGTAGTGTCCGTTCAATGAGACTCTATGTTTCCTTCGATCCAGATGATCTCGCGGTGGCACTTTTGCCGGAGCTCCTTGCTTCCCGGCACGCCTCGGCCGGCATCATCTCCAGGACGAGGGACTAGGTAGAGAGAGGCGCTTAATGAACAATTGTCAGTGCGTGGCGCGATCTGCGGCGTTGCCATCATGACCACGTGCAAGATGATGGGAGCAGCTGCCGCCCTTGGGACGGAGAGGTGACTGCCGTGAATCCTGAGATGAACAGTCGGGAGGATCCTTCGGAGTTTCGCCGTGCTTTCGGCTTGTGGCAACCGCGCGGCGTGGTCTTTGACTGTGATGGGCTGCTGATGGATACCGAATCATTGTGGATGCTGACCCAACGTAGCGTCAGCGAGAGCCACGGGGTCCTGTTTGACGCCGAATTTCAACGCAAACTGGTCGGCCTTCCAGCGAGCCGAATCGGGCCGCTCATTGCCGGTCGTGCGGGATCAGATCCGGGCAGGGTCATTGATCAGTTACTACGGGTGAACATAACCATGGTCGCTCAATCTGCTGCGCCAATGCCAGGCGCGCGGCGTTTTGTCGCCGCCGCCTCCTTGCGTGTGGCTACCGCAGTGGCCAGCAACTCGGCACGTCGCATACTGGATACCGCGTTGCTTCGTGGGGATTTCGGCGCCGGTTTCGACATCACGGTATCGGCCGACGAGGTCGCGCATCCGAAGCCGGCCCCCGACGTCTATCTCGCCGCAGCAGACGCCCTGGACCTGGATCCGAAGGATTGCCTTGCGATTGAGGATTCCGAGGCCGGCGCCGCTTCAGCACGCTCCGCCGGAATGAAGGTTATCGCCATTCCCACTCCGGGCCAGCAACCTTGGGCGCACCTGACTCGTGACTCGCTTGAGGCGTCCGACCTCCTAAGTTGGGTCGAGGAGTGGCGGCCAACGACAGCGCCAGGACAGAGTCCCAAGGCCGCCCGCCTCACCGGGAGCACCGCGGAACCCTGGAATCCGAAAGCGGCTGGGTAGGCGTTCCAATGCCGTATCAGGGGTCTCCGGCCGAGGCGAGCTGCTCCGTCCTATCAAATTGGGTCAGCGCAGCGCATGCCCGGTCCAGAAGGCCTAGCCGGCCCCAGTCAGACCGCTGCTCCAGAGGGGCGGAAGGATTCTGCCGACGGCCGCCAGTGTTTCATCAACCGCTGCGTCGTGCAGAGGCCGCGGGGCTCGTTCGAGACTGACGAATCGCGCCCTGGTATGTCTGCTTGAGATGTTCAACTGTGGCGTCATAGTGTCTGCTGGCGTAAGTCGCGTACAGGATGTCGATGACCAGCAACTGGCCCCATTTGCTCGTCACGGATTCCCCATAAAGTTCCCCGCCGCTGGGAACGGTCGCTGTATAGAGCACAACGTCCGAGTAATCGCGCAAGGGGGAACCTTCAGCTCCGGTGATGGCAATGGTCGGCGCCCCACGTTGTTGTGCGAGATGCATCGCATCGAGGATCGGAGTGCTGCGGCCGGAGTCGCTGATGCCGATCAGCAGGTCACCGGGCTCTATGATCGCCGCCAGCATGACCTGGATCGTGGTGTCGCGGTAGAGCATGCACTTCTTCCCGGCACGCGTGAAGCGCATGACTGCTTCCTCGGCGGCAATGCTCGACGAACCCATGCAACAGAAGATCACAGTGTTCGACGCGTCGATGAGGTCCACAGCCCGCTGAATTGCCTCGACATCCTGCCGTTGCCCGGTGCGCCGTAGGGACTGCACGCTGCTGCGTTCGACCTTTCCCGCGATCTCAGCGGCTGTGTCGCTGCGGTTGACGCCTTCGTATACGACTTCAGAATCTGCCGTGTGGGCACTAGTGGCTGCCTTGGAAATAAACGTTGCTTCGGCCAGGCCAAGCAGCATTGATTTGTAGCCGTCAATCCCCAGTTCCTTGACGAACCGGGAGACAGTGGACTCACCGACCCCGGCGGCCACCGCCAGTTCAGAAATGGTCATGGTTTGAGCCAGCTCCGGGGACTTCAGTACCGCTTCTGCGACTTGGCGGAGTGAAGGCGGGAGGTATGGCAGCCGCCCCGAGATTCGGTGCAGCAGCCCGCCGGTGAAGGTCTCCGTCATGTCGTAGTCTCCGGTCTAGTTCCTAAGTGGCGAGGGCCTGAAGCAGGTTGTCCACAGCGGCCTGTGTGGCCCGGTCCACGCTTTCCTTAGTGTATCCACCGATGTGCGGGGTTGTGATGACCCTCGGGTGCGTGGTCAGCCGGTTGGGTGCGGGAGGTTCAGAACTGAACACATCTGTGGCCAGAAATCCGACTTGCCCGGAGTCAAGAGCCTGCAGCATCGCCTCGTCGTCGATCAGGGATGCCCGCGCCGTGTTGATGATGCCCGTATCCCATCGGAGCAGCCCGATCGCCGCGGATCCGAGGACCGGTTGCCCGGACGGCGGAGTGTGAAGCGATATGACATGGCTCGATGACAAAACATCCTCCAGCGGTGCCCACGAGAAGTCGGGCGAAGGAGCAAACGATGTCACGGGATATTCGTCGAAGGCAATCACCTTCATGCCTAGTCCAAGCGCCATCGTCGCAACCCGCCGGCCTATCTGGCCGCATCCGATCAGGCCAAGGACTTTCCCGGACACTTCGCTGCCGGGCCGACGGTTCCATTGGCCCGACTTCAGCTGGGCATCGTGCCAGGGGATGCTGCGGCTCCCGGCCAGAATCAGTGCGATGGTAAGTTCCGCTACTCCCTGCGAATTGGCTCCGGGCGCTGTAAGTACATTGATCCCCAGGCGTTTGGCCGCTTCGACATCGATCGAATCCACGCCGACGCCGTTCCGGGAGATGGCTTTCAGCTCCGTTAGGTCCTCGAGGAGCCGTCCGGAAAGGCGCTCTGTCCCTGCAAGGTAGCCGACGCACTCCGACACGCCGGAGCGGATCTGATCCTCATTGGGAACTGCACCCGGAGACGGATAAACCAATTCGTATCCGGCGCGTTCCAGCTTTTGTAGGGCAGGGTGCCCCCCGTCCGACAAGGAGCGGGGGGTCACTGCTATGCGGCCGTTGCGGCCTGTGTCCGTGAGGTGCGGCGAAGCCATGGACATCAGGCCTGCCAGCGGGGATTGTCAACGAACGCCGGCTTTCCATCGCGCTCCACGCACAGTTTCCGGAAGCCCTTGGTTTCAATGGTTCCGTAGTCGTGTCCGGCGTGCCCGGGGAAGGCGAAGAAAGTAACCAGCGGCTCCGTGGGGGACACGTTGATGCTTCGGTGGGCGTAGCGCCGCGGAACGTACACAGCCTGTCCGGGCGTGAATTCAGCAGCCTGCCAGTCACCTTCCGGGTTCTCCATCAGCATGTAACCGCGGCCGCTCAAGCAGTAGTAGATCTCCGCCGTGTCCAGGACTTCATGGAAGTGGCCCTTGGTCATGTGGTATTCATCGCCGACTTTCCCCGGATAGGTGATGCTCGTCCCATAGGCAACATCGCCGCTGGTCGAGGGAACACCCATGTCGAAGAACTCGTAGACAAGGGTGTCCTCCTGGGCGACCTGTGCGGCTGCGGCTTCCTGGTCGGCGTACATATCAGCCATTGCTGAAAGTCGTCGCTGGAGGGGGGCCTTGGTGTTTGACAGTCCGGTGGTGACGTCGAAATCGGTGACTACTGCTTTGACGGTGGTTGTGGGGGAGGCGTTCATGAGGGGTTCTCCTTCTGGGTTACGGTGTGGGCAATGTCGGAGAGCCGGTCGAATTCTGCTCCCCGTGTGGGAATGTCGATGTTGAATACGTCAGCTATTACGCGCGTCCAGCCATGAATGAAGTAGACCCAGCCGTCTTCGACCCGGACCTGGAGTTCCGGGTGTTGTGCACGGGCCTGATCCAGGAAGACGAGGTCGCCCCGGTAGTTGAAATCCCAGGCAATGGCCCCCTGGGGGAAAATGACGTTGTCCGTCAAGGGCGAGCCCGGACGGTCCTTTCCCAAGCCCGTGGCGTTGATGATCACCGATCCAGGGGATGCGTTGGCGACGACTTCATCATTGGTCGATCCAGCTGTGGCCTGGACGTATGTGATCGGCAGTGCGCTCCCGAGCCGGGCGTGCATGGCCTGCATTTCCTCGAGCCGCAGGTTCCGGCGATTGGTGACGATGATCTTCTTGGGTCCCGGCAGGCCGGCAGCGGCCCGCTTATGCAGATACAGCGTGAGGGCCAGCGAGGAGCCGCCCGCGCCGAGCAGCACCAGGTCCGCTGACGAATCTTCCCAGTAGTTCTCGGGAAGGATGGCTTCCAGGGACAGCCCGCTGGTGACGGCGTCCATCGCATTGCCCCACAACAGTGGGGACCGTTTGCTGATGCTGCTGATTTCATGGAGAAGCCGTGCGTCAGGGCCAAATTCGTCGAAGAGGTCCCGGGCTGCGCTGACGATGTCCAGCTTGTGGGTCGTCACGAGTGCGCCGAGCGACATTGGGTCGGATTTTATGAATCCGACGACGTCCCGGTAGGCCTCCGGCGGAGCACCCAAAGGAAGGTCGATGCCCTTGAGGCTGGCGTCAAGGCCGAGCTCTTTTGCCCACGCCGGGAAAACTTTCATGATGGAGGATTTGTTTGTCGTGACACCGATGAAGTACATCGTCGGTTCGACGGCGGGCAGTAGCGTCACAGGGCGCTCCTAGGGATTGGTGGTAGATGGGGTGGCGGGTTCGTGCTCTTCCCAGTTGCAGGCGCGGGTGACGGCCTTTTGCCACCCGGCGTACAGGGCAGAGCGTTTTTCTTCAGACATGTCCGGGGTGAAGGCCCGGTCAAGTGCGAATGTGTCACGCAGTTCGTCTTTGCTCGCCCAGAACCCACAGGCAAGGCCCGCCAGAAGCGCGGCTCCGCGTGCCGTGGATTCGACTTGCCGGGGACGGAGGACCGGGACATTGACCATGTCGGCCTGGAACTGCATGAGGAAGTTGTTCCGCACCGCACCGCCGTCGACACGGATTTCGGAGACGGGGAGTCCGGCATCGGCCTCCATGCAATTGATGACGTCCTTGATCTGGAACGCAATGGATTCGAGCGTGGCCCGGATGATGTGGTTCCGGCTCGAGCCACGGGTGAGTCCGAGGATCGCGCCGCGGGCATACGGGTCCCAGTACGGCGCGGCCAGGCCGGTGAACGCGGGAACAACGTATACCCCGCCGGAATCCTCCACCCGCATTGCGGCGTACTCACTGTCGGCCGAATCATAAATGACCCGGAGCTCATCCCGTAGCCATTGGATGGACGCCGCGGCCACGAAAATCAGTCCTTCAAGCGCATATTCAACTTCGCCGTTGATTCCCCAGGCAATGGTGGTCAGCATTCCGTTCGCCGAGCTGACTGATTTGTCGCCGGTATTCATGACCAGACTGGCGCCGGTGCCGTAAGTCGCCTTGACCATGCCGCGGTCGAAGCACGCCTGCCCGAACAGAGCCGCCTGCTGGTCTCCGATTGCAGAGGCGACCGGGATATGGGCGCCCGCAAAGATTCCGTCGCAGGTGTGTCCGTAGACTTCGCTGCTTGGCCGGACATCGGGGAGCATTAGACGCGGTACGCCCAGCTCACCGAGGAGTTTGTCGTCCCAGTCCAGGGTGTTGATGTCGAAGAGCATCGTCCTCGCCGCGTTGGAGTAATCGGTGACATGCGCGGCCCCGGCAGTCAGGTTCCAAATGATCCAGCTGTCGATGGTGCCGAAGCACAGCTCGCCGGCCTCCGCACGGGCCCGTGCACCGGGGACGTTGTCCAGGATCCACGCGATTTTGGTGCCGGAGAAGTAGGCGTCGATGACCAGCCCGGTCGTGGACCGGACATGCTCCTCCAGACCCTTCTCTTTGAGGCCGTCGCATACTCCGGCCGTGCGCCTGTCCTGCCACACGATGGCGTTCATGATGGGCTTGCCCGTGTCCCTGTCCCAGACGACTGTGGTTTCACGCTGGTTCGTGACGCCGATCGCACCGATGTCGTGCGGATCGATCCCGGCTCCCTGGAGGGCACGCCGTGCCACGGCCAGTTGTGTATTCCAGATCTCCATGGGATCGTGTTCCACCCACCCCGGCTTGGGGTAGATCTGGGTGAACTCCTGGCTGGCTTCGCCTACGATCTCAACGTTTGAGTTGTAGATGATTGCCCGGATACCGGTTGTTCCGGCATCCAGCGCCATGATGTACTTCGTTGTCATCGCCGGTCCATTTCTGTGTGCGTTGCGGATTCGAGGTGCAGCGCTTTAGTTCGATTCGAAGAGGATCATGGCCTTCATCCCTTGGCCTGATCCGGCGTAGTCCATGGCCTTTTCGATGTCATCCAGTGTGAACGTCTGGCTGATCAGTGGCGAGAGGTCCAGCCTGCCCTCCCCCACGAGGCTCAGGGCGGACGCATAATCGGAATTGCTCGAACCGGTTGTACCGGTCAGAGTCAAGCCCTGGTAGTGGACCCGGTTGGTGTCGAGGGCAACAGCTTGCGCCTTGCCGAGTCCGGCAAAGAAATTGACTCTTCCGTGCGTTGCCAGCAGGTCGACGGCCTGAGCCTGTACCTCGGGCTTGGAGACGCAGGTCAGGGCAACGTCAACTCCCAGACCACCGGTTTCCTCGGCCACGACAGTGGCCAGGTCGCGTTCGGTGAGGTTGACCAGTACATCGGCGCCGACTGTACCCGCGAAGTCGAGCCGCGGTTGCCGGTTGTTCGAAACGATGACTTTGCGGGCGCCGTAGAGCTTTGCCAGCATGACGTGACAGGCCCCGATGGGTCCGGCACCCATGATCAGAACGGTGGAGTCCGGTCGGACATCGAGTTTGCTGACCGCGTTGTAGCAGCACGAGAGTGGTTCGACCAGTGCGGCCTCGGCGTAGCCCACAGTCTCCGGAAGGTGGAACACGTTGCCTCGGTTGAGGGCAAAGCGGGGTATCCGGACGTACTCCTGGAAGCCGCCATCCATCGTGATTCCGAAGGCTTCATAGGAGGGGCACATGTTGTTCAGTCCAACGAGGCAGTTGGGGCATGTCCCGCAGCCGACGTTGGGCGTAACGCTGACGCGGTCTCCCACGGCGTAACCACTGACCTCGCTGCCAGCCTCCACAATCTCGCCGGCAAACTCGTGCCCAAGAACACGCGGAGTCCCTTCCGGAAGCTTGAAATGCCCGTTGGCGGCAATCCGACGGTCCGTGCCGCAGATCGAAGCAGCCCGGACTCTGATGATGATGTCACCCGCGTCGGCAGACGGTCTGGGGATGTCATCGACCCTTATATTGCCGGGGGAGTGAAGCCGTGCGGCTTTCATGATGTGCGTACCTCTTCCTGCGCCTCGTCGGCGACGGCGAAGAGCACCTTGTTGTACCAGATGGAGCGGTCCGTAAGACGGCGGAACACGGCCGGTGCTTCGTCCAGGGGGCGGACGTGGCTGATCAGTTCGTCCACGTGCAGGTCGCGAACGAGGTGGGCGATGACCATGTCCCATTCGCTGCGGCCCTTCGGGGCGACCTTGGCGTTCCAGGTCCCGTACAGCCTCAGCTCCCGCCGAAGCAGGGACGAGACTGCGTCCTTGGCCAGGTGCAGGTCGCCACTAAGGTCACCGAGCAGGACGACTTGTCCTTGGACCGAGGCTGATTCAATGGCCTGGATGAGCGCTTTCGGGTTTCCGGTGGCCTCGACAGCTATCTGCGGGCCCCAGCCGTCCGTGGCTGCTCGGGCAAGATCTGCGGTGTTCCCGGTCTTGGCGTCAATGGTTTCGAAACCGAGCCGCGACATGATCTCGAGCTTCCGATCGTCGATGTCCGCCACCAGCACGCGCGAGCAACCAAGGATTCGCAGCCATTGAGCGGCCAAGGCGCCGATCGGGCCCGCGCCAATTACGAGGGCAGTGGTATGAGTGGGGATCTGCACCTTGAGCATTGCGTGCAGGGCCACCCCGGCGGGCTCGACCATTGCCGCGTGTGTCAGGGGCATGTCGTTCGGAACCCGGAAAATGCTTTGTTCGGGAACCCACATCCGTTCGGACATTGCCCCGTGACGTCGAGACCCGAAGTAGTCGTATCCCGTTCCGAGAGCGTACTCGCCGATTTCGGACATGGGATCCCCGTGCCTGTGCAGCAGCGGGAAAACCGCAGCCCGGTCCCCGGCGCTCAGGTGGGGGCTGTCGGGGGCTTCCTCGACGATGGCCGAAAATTCATGTCCGAGCACCAGAGGGTAATGGTAGGCCTTGCCGTGCCCGTAGCGCAGGACGTCTGATCCGCAGACGCCGACGGCGCCGACGCGGACCAGAACGGGGTTTTCGCCGACTGGTTGCGGTTCCGGAATGTCCGCATATTCGAGGTCGTTGAGTCCGTTGAGGATTGCAGCCTTCATGGCGGCTTAGACCTCCATACCGTAGCGGTGGGCTTTGTGCGTGGGGTAGAGGGCGATCTGGGGGATGGTAACGTCCGGGGTGCGGGTGGCGACGAAGAGGGTTATTTCCGCAACGTTGTCCACTTCGATGCAGCTGGCGTGGATGCCTTCCTCGATTTCCTTCTTGTCGAGCCAGCCGTCGATGTAGGCGGGGACGTCGCCGTCGTACAGACCCTTGTCGATGATCTCGGTCATCGGAGTCTTGACGTGGGAGGGGTTGATGACGGTGACGCCGATCTTCTTGTCTTTGCCCTCCAGGAGGATGTTCTTGCTGAACCCCATCAGGCCGTGCTTTGAGGCGCGGTACGGGCTGTGGCCCGGGCCGGAGGCGACACGGGCGGAGGACGATCCCATGTTAATGATGCGGCCGCCGTTTTCCTGCTTTTCCATGATCCGGAACGCCTCACGGCACATCAGGAAGACAGCGGTCAGGTTCGGAGTCATGGTCTTGTTCCATTCATCCAGGGTGACGTCGACGACGGGCGGTGCCAGTGAGTCGCGACCGGCGCTGTTGACGATCAGGTCCACGCTTCCCCAGTTGGTTTTGGCCCATGCGAACAGGTCTATTACGGACTGTTCGTCGGTGACGTCGGCGAGGATCGAATGGACGTCCCCGCGTCCGTAGCCGCGGATGCTGGCGGTGACCTTCTCGAGACGTTCTTCATCGATGTCGACCAGGAGGACCTTGCTTTCGTTGGCTGCGAAGATCCGGGCGACGGCTTCGCCGATTCCGGAGGCTGCGCCGCTGATGATGGCGACTTTGCCGGCCAGGGCGACTCCGGTCTGTGGGACGTATGTTTCGCTCATTGTGATTTCTCCTGTTGGTATTGAAACTGTGGTGGTGAGGTTTGGGGATGGCCTGCTTAGGCCCGGGTTCCCGCCGTGCGGGGGCGTGGGGAGCTGGCGGCGAGTTCAGCTGCCTGGCCTGCCTTGGTGGTGATTTCCTCCCAGCGTCGGCCGGTTACCGCGTCCTTGGTGGCGATCCAGGATCCGCCGCAGGCTGCCACGGATGGCTGGGCCAACCACGCTGAGACGGTGTCTGCGGTGATCCCGCCGGTGGGCATGAACGACACGTCCGGGTAGGGGGCGCTGAGGGCCTTGACCAGGGGTATGCCGCCGATGGCCTCGGCCGGGAAGAGCTTGAGTAAACGCAGCCCCAGGGACCGCGCCGCCTCGATTTCTGACGGCGAGGTGACGCCTGGGATGATCGGGATCGAGCGTTGTCTGGCCCGCTCCACGACCGAGGCGTTGAGCCCAGGGGAGACGATGAAGTGTGCACCGGCGTCTGCTGCTGCATCGACGTCGTCTTCGGACAGAATGGTTCCGGCCCCGACCAGCAGTCCTGGAACGTTGTCCACCATGCGGGCGATGGCGTCGGCCGCAACGGGGGTTCTGAAGGTGATCTCCGCGACGGGAAGGCCCGCGTCGACAAGCGTCTTGCCCAGCGGAATTGCGTCGTCGGCATATTCGATTTCAATGACTGGCACTATCGCGAGCTCGCGAAGTCTCTGGAGCAGGTCTTCGGCGTTCATGCCGGTTGCCTTCTTTCGTTCTGCGGGACGTTGGCTGTCCGGGCGGGGGTGATGTGGTACGCCTGTCCGAGTGACGGGAGCGTCCACTGCACGTCGCCGGCCAGGTGCGTGAACTCCTGTGCCGCCTCGCCGGGGTCTACTGTGTTGAAGTCAAAGAGGCCGAAGTGGTGCCCGACGACGGCCGGGATGTCCGCCGCCGCGCACAGTTCGAGGGCTTCATTCACCGTGAAGTTCCCCGGCACCCCGTTCTGAAGCCGGTGGCTGTCCCTACCGTTGATGGGGAGCAGCGCAAGGTCGACCCGCATGTTGCGGAGGAGTTCTGCCTGGCCCTGGTAGGGGACGCAGTCACCAGAGTGGTATATCTTCACGCCTGCGATGTCGATGATGTAGCCCAGGAAAACGGAATCCCCGTTGATGTCGGTTTCCAGATCTTCGTGGGCTGCCGGGACGACGGTGACGCTGATGTCGCTGGCTAGTTCCACGCTGCTGCCGGCTGTGACCGGAATCAACAGCTCGACGGGGATGTGCCGGTCCATGGCCACCTGGGTTCGTGCCCTGGGGGCAAGGAAGAAAGGACGGTTCCTCGTCTGCAGTGCCCGGACGGTCTCCGGATCCAAATGGTCAGTATGGGCGTGGCTGTGAAGAACAGCCTGTATGCCCACCATCTGTTCCGGGTCCACAGGGACTGGATGAAGGCGAGTGTGCGGGAAGACGGTCCCCGCGTATTTAGTGGCGAGACTGTCCGAGAGATAGGGATCAATGAGTATCCGGCGTCCGTCGTGTTCCAGAGCAAATCCGGCCTGACCCAACCACCAGAACCTGACGTCCCCCGATGGAGCGGCGGCAGCGGTGAGATAGTCTGCCCCCGGTCCGTCGGGAATTAGACGGACCATAGGGAACGTCGCAGGGTCACCATCCGCTTCGGAGGGAACGGTCGGTTCGTCCACGTCGATCACGCGGCCATCGGAGGCTGCCGCGTGTGCGACGGTGACACGGTGGCGCTGTTCCCCGGAGAAGTTTGCCACAAAGCCGTGACACGCCGTTGTGTGCGATTGAACATTTTCGTGCCTTTCTGGTGTCCAGTAAGCGGTCGCCGTTGCCATTGGCTTGCTCTTGATCACACAGTAGCAAGAATTTTCCAACAAGAAAATAGTTTGGGAAGAAAATTCCCAACAGATGTAAGCTGGGGGCCATGTGTGGAATCGTGGGATATGTCGGAAGCGTCAACCAAGACCAGGGCAATATCGAAAATCGTGCCCTGAACGTCGTCCTCGGTGGCTTGAGCCGCGTTGAATACAGGGGGTACGACTCGGCGGGCGTGGCCGTGCTCGCTGACCGCGGGATCAGCTCCCGAAAGAAAGCTGGAAAGTTAGCGAATCTTGAAAACCTTCTCCGCTCCAACCCGCTGCCCCCCGCGCAGGTAGCCATTGGCCATACGCGGTGGGCCACGCACGGGGCGCCGACGGACGCGAACGCCCATCCGCACCTTGCTGATGATGGCCGATTGGCAGTCATTCACAACGGGATCATCGAAAATTCCGGCCCGTTGCGGAGCCGCTTGACGGCCCGTGGCCACGTGTTTCTCTCGGAGACCGACACCGAAGTCGCAGCTGCGCTACTGGCTGATGTCTACCTCACCCTGGGTGGAGATCAGGCTGGCGGTGATGCTCTGGCGGCAGCCATGCGCCGTACCTGCGCGGAGCTGGAGGGGTCCTTCACGCTTCTTGCGGTACATAGCAACCATCCCGGACTCATCGTCGCGGCGCGGAGGAATTCCCCGCTCGTGGTTGGCCGGGGTGAACGCGAAAATTTTCTCGGATCGGATGTGTCGGCATTCATAGACTCAACCCGCCGCGCCATTGAGCTCGGGCAGGATCAGGTTGTCAGCCTCACGGCTGACGAAGTGACCATCACTGATTTCCACGGCAAACGCGCTGCCGGCAAGGAATTCGTCGTCGACTGGGACGCCAGCTCGGCCACGAAGGATGGCCATTCCTCGTTCATGGCGAAGGAGATCCAAGAGCAGCCAGAAGCGGTCCGCCGCACTCTCCGGGAGAGGATAGGAGCAGACGGGACCCTGTCTCTGGGCCAGCTTGGAATCAGTGACGCAGCTCTGGCCGGCGTCCGGAAGATCATCGTCGTGGCCTGCGGTACGGCCTCCTATGCCGGGCAGATTGCGAAATACGCCATAGAGCGCTGGTCCAGGATTCCGGTTGAAGTCGACTTTGCCCACGAGTTCCGTTACCGCTGTCCGATGCTTGATGACAGGACGCTGGTGATAGCCATATCGCAGTCCGGCGAGACGATGGACACGCTGATGGCCGTGCGGTACGCCCTTGAACAAGGAGCCAAGGTGCTCGCCATCTGCAACACCGTGGGAGCGACTATTCCGCGTGAATCCGACGGTGTGTTGTACACGCATGCAGGTCCTGAGGTGGCCGTGGCCTCCACTAAGGCGTTCCTTACCCAGGTGACAGCCGCGCTCCTGCTCGCTCTCTACCTTGCCCAGTTGCGGGGGACCGGGGACCCGCTGGAAATTTCCGGGGCAATCCTCGAACTAGGAGGCATGCCGGAAAAGATCCAACGGGCACTGGCGGCGGAGGAACAGATCGCCGCGCTCGCCGAATCGCTAGCCGATGCGACGGCGGTACTCTTCATCGGTAGGCATGTCGGGCACCCGGTGGCCATGGAGGGGGCCCTGAAGCTGAAGGAGCTGGCGTACATTCACGCCGAAGGCTTTGCAGCCGGCGAGCTTAAGCATGGTCCGATTGCCCTCATCGAGCCCGGACAGCCGGTCGTCGTCATTGTGCCCTCACCCGTGAGTAGCCGGACGCTTCACGCGAAGATGATGTCGACGATCCAGGAGATCAAGGCGCGCGGCGGTCGCGTCATCGGCGTCTGTGAAGAAGGGGACGCAGTGACGGGGGCCTGGGCGGATGTGGTGGTGGCCGTGCCGGCATCAAATCCGCTTCTGGCGCCACTACTAACTACCATCCCGCTGCAAATTTTTGCTGCCAGGCTGGCGGACGCGAAGGGGCTGGACATTGACCAGCCTCGGAACCTTGCCAAGTCAGTCACCGTAGAATAGCCGCGATGGCCATAGGTAGAACTTTCTGCCGAAACTATGGTCATGACGGGAAATTCCTGCTACTTTGATGCTGTTACCAATGACGGTAATGCCACTGCAGCACCAACTGATCCCGGCCGCATAGATCCTGCCGCCAGAGCGCCTGCAGTGCACATTCAGAGAGGGCCCACCATGTTTCAACGGAGAAACCGCTACCGGGGGAGCGCGGCAGTAGCCGTGCTTGCCTGCCTTGTAGCACTGACCACGGCCTGCGGTCCCGCCCCGGCCAGCCAGACGTCACAGGCAGACTCCGAGGCGTCAGCGGCGTTCACGGCAAAAGTCACCGCCGACGTCGCAGCTGCAACCGCACCGCAGACCACCACGACCAACCCCGTCCCAGCCAGCGCATCGCTCTCCAACGGGCCCAAGAAGATCGTGATCATTCCTTGTTCCATGGCCGTGGAAGGGTGCGCGCGGCCGGCCCGTTCAACGCAGGAAGCCTCGCGGCTGCTTGGCTGGGACGCGAGCATCGACGACCCCGCGAGCGACAGCACCAAGATCTCCGCGGCCATCCAGCGGGCAGTCTCCCGGAAAGTCGATGCCATCGCGTTGACGTCCATCGACGCCGCTGCAGTTCAGGGTGACATCAAGTCGGCCAGGGATGCAGGCATCGCCGTCACCTGCAACATGTGCGGCAACAAGGATGACCTTTACCAGTCGCTGATTCCAGCTCTGGACGCAAACAACAAAGCAGGATACCTCTTGGGGGAGTTCGCGTTCCTTGAAGCGCGCAAGCGTTTCAATTCAGCACCGAAATTCATCGTCCTGACCGATCCGGAATTCGACACCGTGAAGGCGCGCGTGAGCGGCCTCAAACAGTTCATTGAGGACTGCAAGGCTGCCGGAGCAGGTTGCGAGCAGGTAGCCGAGAGCTCGTTCCTGGCAGGTGAAATCAGCACCGTCGCGCCAGGGCGCGTTGCCCAGTTGGCCCGCAGCAACCCGCGCTACAACGTGCTGTTCGCAGGATTCGACGCGGCCATGCTGTTCTTCTCCCAGGGGCTACAGCAGGCAGGGCTGGCTGATTCCAAGAAAGCTTTCGGAATTTCGGTGGACGCCGACGTGGCCAATACCGAGATGATCCGCAAGGGGGGTTTCCAGGCCGCGTCCATCGGATTCGCCTTCGGCCGTGCAGGTTACGGCCAGGTGGACAATCTCAACAGGATCTTCAGTGGCCAGAAGCCGCAGGACCAGGGCATCACCGGCAAGCTCGTTACAGCGGAGAACGCCCCGGCTTCCGGCGGCTGGGACGGAGACTTCGACGGAGTCGCCCTTTACAAGGGACTGTGGAAGGTCGGCTGACGTGAACACCGCCGATTCGCCCCGCACTGTCCTGACGGTGCGGGGCCTGTCCAAGACCTTCGTCGGACAAAAGGCTCTCGATACGGTGGCCCTGGAGCTGCGCGCGGGGGAAGTACACGCGCTCCTGGGCCAGAACGGCTGCGGAAAGTCGACGCTTATCAAATGCCTTGCAGGGTTCCATCATCCCGACGAAGGCGCAGAAATGACCCTCGACGGCGTTCCCGTCACGTTGCCTTTCGAGCCCGCCCAAGCGGCGGCAATGGGTCTGGTGTTCGTGCATCAGGACCTTGGACTCATTCCGAACCTGTCCATCACCGAGAACTTCGAAGCCTCAAGGAGCTACGGATCGGGGTTGTTTTCGAGGATCCGCTGGTCGCGAATGCGGGAAAACACCGTTGCGGAACTCGCCCGCTTGGGGCACGCCGACCTCGACCCCAACACCCCCGTGGGGCGCTTGCCGATCGCGCAACAGACCATCGTGGCGATAGCCAGGGCGCTCAGCTCAGCCGGTGAAGGGGCCAAGGTTCTGGTGCTGGATGAGCCCACGGCTGCTTTGCCCGACTCGGAAGCTGCGCTGCTCTTCGCCGCCGTCCGGAAAGTGGTTGAAAGCGGCGTGGCTGTGCTCTATGTGACCCATAAACTCGAAGAGCTGGCCTCGTTCGCGGACCGGGCCACGGTCCTGCGGGATGGCCGGAATATTGAAACCATCGGCATCGCTGACACGGATCGTAAGAGCCTTGTCCGCCTGATCGTGGGGCGGGACGTCGAGGCTTTGCCCCTCGCCCGTGAGCTGGGGGTGCCAGGACGTGAGCTCATGGACGTCCGGGGACTAACCGGAAAACGCCTGAAGGATGTCTCATTCACGATCCGTGCCGGCGAAATCATCGGCGTCGCCGGCATGCTCGGATCCGGCCGGAGTGAACTCGCCCGCATACTCTTTGGCGCCCAGGAACCCGTCCGTGGCACCATCACAGTCAAAGGCAGTGAATGCCGGTTCCGGACGCCGAGGGACGCGGTGGCGCGGAAGATCGCACTCATCCCAGAGAACCGTCGTCGGGACGGCGGAGTGCTGGACATGAGCGTCGGGGAGAACCTCACCATTACGTCCATCGACCGGTTTTGGCGGCGAGTCAGGCTCTCAACCGGAACGGAACGAAAGTGGATAGCTCAAAAGATCGGCGAGTACGACGTCAGACCGGCGTCCTCCCAAAGGCTTTTCAAGGTGCTGTCCGGGGGAAACCAGCAAAAAGTGGTCATCGCCAAATGGCTGGAAACCAGTCCCGACATTGTCATCTTCGACGAACCCGTCCAAGGTGTGGACATCGGCGCCCGCGCGGAGATATTCGACCTCATCAACCGCGCGGCTGAACGGGGCGCCGCGGTCGTGCTGATCTCTTCCGAGATCGAACAGATGATTGCCCTCAGTCATCGGATCCTCATTCTCCGGCATGGACGCATCGTTGCCGAGGAATCAACCGCCGGCCTTACCGCCGGCAAGGTCACGCAGTCGATGTACTTCGACGGCGAACGAACTAAGGAAACAACGTCATGACCTCGACCCTCGACCCGTCATCTGCCCCATCAACAGCCCGTGAGCCTAGAAAAACCGGATTTCGCATCCTGCGAAGGCGGCAAAATGAGGCGCTGCCATTGTTCTTCGCCCGGATAGCGCTGCCGCTGCTCCTGATGCTCCTGATTATCGTTTTCTCCCTTGCGGCCCCCGACACCTTTGCAACGGTGGACAACCTCAAAACAGTGCTGAACCTGCAGGCGGTACTGACAATCCTTGCAATCGGGCTGCTCCTTCCGCTGATCGTCGGAGAACTTGATCTCTCCGTGGCTGCCAACTTGGGCCTCGGACTGATCCTGGTGACAGGCCTGACTTCACAGCAGGGCATGCCGGCGGTCCCCGCCATGATCACCGCCATTGCGGCCTGCACCGCTGTTGGACTAATCAACGGCCTGCTGGTCAGCAAGGTGGGGATCAACTCCTTCATCGTCACTATTGGCATGAGCACCATCCTCACCGGACTTATCGGCGCCTACACGCTCGGGAACGTCTTCTACGAGAACATCCCCGAGGAGCTAACCGGGCTCGGGCAAGGCAACCTGCTCGGCATTCCCTTGCCCGTGGTCGTCGCGGCAGCCATAGGGCTGATTGTCTGGTACATACTGTCCCAGACGCCCGCCGGGCGCTTTCTGTACGCAATTGGCGGGTCGAGGGATGCCGCGCGCCTCTCCGGGATCGCCGTACCGCGGTTCACCATTGGAGCGTTCGCTGGGGCGGGGGCCCTGGCCGGAATCGCCGGTGTGATCCAGGCAGGAATCCTCGGAAGCGGCAGCCCAACGGTGGGCCCCCCCATGCTGCTTCCTGCCTATGCCGCAGTTTTCCTGGGCGCCACCGCGTTCCTCCCGGGTACTTTTAACGTGTGGGGCACCATCGTCGCCGTCATAACGCTCCAGGTCGGCACCACAGGGCTGGCACTCATCGGAGCGCCGTTCTGGATTGAGCCGTTGTTCACCGGAACGGCCCTCATTGCCGCAGTCGCCGCAACCAGATTCCTGCGCGGCGAAGCCACCTAGGCGCTGCATCAAGACCTGAATAAGCCACCACAACAACAAGAAGGCGAAACACGTGAACATCAATCTTGAAGGAAAGAAAGCGCTGGTCACAGGGTCCAGTCAGGGAATCGGGCTCGCGATTGCCAAGGGCCTCGCGGCGGCGGGTGCCACCGTGACCATCACAGGACGCAATCCGGAACGGGTGGAGAAAGCCGCCCAGACGGTTAACAATCTCAACCTTCCAGGGACCCTGATACCACTGGCTGTTGACCTCTGCTCGGACGAGGGAACCGCCCAACTCTTCGAGGCTCTTCCCGCCGTGGACATCCTGATCAATAACCTGGGCATTTTTGAGCCCAAGTCGTTCTTCGACATCGACGACGACGAATGGATCCGATATTTCGAAGTCAACGTCCTCACGGGAATCAAGACTGCCCGCCAGTATCTTCCGGGGATGATGAAGTGCGGCTGGGGTCGAGTCGTATTCATCTCGAGCGAATCTGCACTGCAAATTCCGCCAGAAATGATGCACTACGGAGCAACAAAGACTATGCAGCTGGGAATCTCACGTGGGCTGGCGGAACTGACCGCCGGGACTGGAGTTACCGTCAACTCAGTGCTTCCAGGACCGACCTTCTCCGAGGGCGTATCCGACTTCGTTGTGAAGATGGGCGGTGACTCCCAGCTCTCCGCCCAGGAACAGACCGACGACTTCGTCAGGGAGCACCGACCGACCTCGCTGCTCCAGCGCGCAGCGACAACAGACGAAGTCGCCAACTTGGTCGTCTATCTCAGTTCCCCGCAAGCGTCGGCGACCGTTGGCGCCGCCGTTTCCGTGGATGGCGGCACCCGCCGAGCAATCTTCTAAGAAGCACCCCAGGAGTTCACGGCTCAAGCGGAGGAGGGGCGCGGGAGGGGCGGGCACGGGCGTGCCCACCCCTCTTTGCACATACGCCGCAATTGAGCGCTGGGTTAAGCCGCCCCCGTGGGATCAGCATCTTGCTTGGGCAGAACCGCCGCTCCAAGCACGGAACTGTCGCCGCCTCTTCTGGCGGAACCCGCACCGGTCTGGCCCCTCACGGGGTGCCGAACGGGCGCTCCTCAAGTCGACGCTGTAATTCTGCTGCGTCGCGCACCGGAGTTCCGGTGACAGCCCGGGAGCCCAGCCGACGTGTTCAACCGGCAGCACGTCATGGAGCTCGTGCACGCATCCGAAGTGGCCACTGCCGACCACGAGGACGAGAAATGTCAGCATGTCCAAATTCATGCCCCCGCGGCTAATTCCCATTGGAGAACCCGTCTATGGGGAGCAGGAGATCGAGCGTCCACACAGTGGCTTCGCCGAATATTTCGCTATGTCGGATTGACTGGAAGAGGAAGAGTGAACGTGACACGTATTGGCATTGTGGCCGAGTTGGGTCGCGAGACGAGGGTGGCGGCGACCCCTGTCACCGTGGGGAAGTTGTTGGAGTTGGGCTACGAGGTTGTGGTCGAGAAGGGTGCGGGGGAGGCTGCGTCGTTCCGTGATGCCGCCTACGAGGCAGCGGGCGCAATGATTGTGGGCGCCGACGAGGCGTGGGGCAGCGACGTGGTTTTGCGGATCAATCCGCCCACTGAGGAGGAGATCGGCCGCCTGGCCGACGGTTCCACACTGATCGGCTCATTGAGTCCGGGTTTGCGTCCGGAGCTGGTGGAGGCACTGGCGGCGCGGCCCATCACGGCGCTGGCGTTGGATGCCGTGCCACGGATCTCGCGGGCGCAGTCGATGGACGTGCTCAGTTCAATGGCGAACATTGCCGGCTACCGCGCCGTGATCGAGGCAGCCCACGAATTCGGCCGGTTTTTCACCGGCCAGGTGACCGCGGCGGGCAAGGTCCCGCCGGCCAAGGTCCTCGTGGCCGGTGCCGGGGTCGCAGGCCTGGCCGCGATCGGTGCTGCGTCCAGCCTGGGTGCGATCGTGCGTGCGACCGACCCGCGGCCCGAGGTGGCCGATCAGGTGAAGTCCATCGGCGGGACCTACCTCAAGGTGGAGGTCGAGGAGGAGATGAAGTCCGCCGACGGGTACGCCAAAGCCACGTCAGAGGCGTACAACGCCCGTGCTGCGGAGATCTACACCGAGCAGGCCCGGGACGTGGACATCATCATCACCACGGCCCTGATTCCGGGGCGTCCTGCGCCGAGGCTGTTGACCGCAGAGGATGTGGCCGGCATGAAGTCGGGCAGCGTGATCGTTGACATGGCTGCCGGGCAGGGCGGGAACGTGGAAGGCTCGGTCGCCGGGGAACGGGTGGTGACGGAAAACGGTGTGGTGATCCTCGGATACACCGACCTTCCGGCCCGGTTGCCGGCCCAGGCCTCCCAGTTGTACGGGACGAACATGCTGAACCTGCTCAAGCTCCTGACGAAGGAGAAGGACGGCCAGCTGCGAATCGACTTCGACGACGTCGTGCAGCGCTCAGTGACCGTGGTGCGCAACGGGGAGAAGACCTGGCCGCCGCCGCCGGTCCAGGTCTCGGCCGCGCCGGTGGTGAAGGCCGACGCCGGGACTGCCGCCGACGGCACGGCGCCGAAGAAGAAGGCCGGCCTCAGCCCGGCCGGTAAGGCCGGGCTCTTTGCCGCGGGCATCGCAGCGTTGTTTGTGGTCAATACGGTTGCGCCGGCGCCGCTGCCGCAGCATTTTACTGTGCTGATGCTCTCGGTCGTGGTGGGCTTCTATGTCATCGGGAAAGTGCACCATGCCCTCCACACCCCGCTGATGTCGGTCACCAACGCCATCTCAGGGATTATCGTCGTCGGTGCACTGCTGCAGGTGACCTCCGAGAACCCTGTCATGCAGGTTCTCGCTGCGGTCGCGGTCCTGCTGGCCAGTATCAACATCTTCGGCGGCTTCGCTGTTACCCGGCGGATGCTCGCGATGTTCTCCCGCGGTGACAAGGCACGTTCATGAGCGCCGTACCCGAAGCCGCAGCAGGAATTTTAACGAGGAGCTTTACTGTGTCTGACACCGTCTCCGGTCCGTTGACCGCCGACTCCATCGCGGGGGCGGCCTACATCGTCGCGGCCCTGCTGTTCATCCTCAGCCTTGCCGGGCTGAGCAAACACGAAAAAGCCCGGGCAGGAGTCATCTATGGCATTTCCGGGATGGTCATCGCCCTGGCGGCCACCGTCTGGCTGACCCTGCAGGGCGCCTGGGGCACCGGCCATGGCCTGAGGGGATTGGTCCTGCTCCTGGCTGCGGTGCTGGTCGGCGGGGCCGTCGGGCTGTGGCGCGCACGCGTGGTGGAGATGACGGGCATGCCCGAACTTATCGCGCTGCTGCACAGCTTCGTTGGTCTCGCCGCCGTGCTCGTGGGCTGGAACGGGCACCTCGAAGCCCCCGCGCTGTCCCCGGATCTGATGGCTGTCCATCATGCCGAGGTGTTCATCGGCGTGTTCATCGGCGCGGTGACCTTCACCGGTTCCATCGTGGCGTTCCTGAAACTCTCGGCCCGGATGAAGTCCTCACCGCTGATGCTGCCGGGGAAGAACGCGATCAACGTCGGCGCCCTCGCCGCGTTCGTTGCCCTGACGGCCTGGTACGTCAACGACTCCCAGCTCTGGCTCCTCTTACTGGTCACCCTCCTCGCCCTCGGGCTGGGCTGGCACCTGGTGGCCTCCATCGGCGGCGGCGACATGCCCGTGGTCGTCTCCATGCTCAACAGCTACTCCGGCTGGGCCGCCGCTGCGGCGGGTTTCCTGCTGAACAATGACCTGCTCATCATCACCGGCGCACTGGTGGGCTCCTCCGGCGCCTACCTGTCCTACATCATGTGCAAGGCCATGAACCGGTCCTTTATCTCCGTGATCGCCGGCGGCTTCGGCATCGCCGCCCCCACCCGCGGGGACGATGCCGAGTACGGCGAGCACCGCGAAATCACCGCGCAGGCCACTGCCGAAATGCTGACCAACGCTTCCAGCGTGGTTATCACCCCCGGTTACGGCATGGCCGTCGCCCAGGCCCAGTACCCCGTGGCCGAACTCGCGCACCAGCTCCGCGAACGCGGCGTTAACGTCAGGTTCGGCATCCACCCCGTCGCCGGGCGCCTGCCCGGGCACATGAACGTGCTCCTCGCCGAGGCAAAGGTCCCGTATGACATCGTCCTGGAAATGGACGAAATCAACGAAGACCTCGGTGACACCTCGGTGGTCCTTGTCATCGGCGCAAACGACACCGTCAACCCCGCCGCGGCCGAGGACCCGTCCAGCCCCATTGCCGGGATGCCTGTTCTGCGGGTGTGGGAAGCCGAGAATGTCGTGGTGTTCAAAAGGTCCATGGCCGCAGGCTACGCCGGCGTCCAGAACCCGCTGTTCTTCCGCGACAACTCCCAAATGCTCTTCGGCGATGCTAAACAACGCGTCGAAGACATCCTCAAAGCGTTCTAAGCGAACGGAGGACGGAGGCGACGGGACGTCGTGTCCGATGACGGGTTTTCGCCTCCCCGCAAGACCACAGCACGAATACGATGGCCGTCGCGACGATCCGGGAGAGGTACCAGCTCCCGGATCACTCGCGCCGGACAATGATTTGGGAACTCGGCACGAACCCGCCGCGTGAGCATCGTGGCCCGAGACTGGACCGCAGGCCCCGGCCACACACTTTACCTGGAAACCCCAACCGACTGAACAGGCTGCTGCCCGCGGTGGCCATGCCAGCGAAAATTTCGTAGCAAAGGCGTCGTGAACTCGTCAACTGCGAGCAACGCCGTGGGGAGGTTCCGGCGCCTCACCGCTGAAGGCGGGCAGCACATGCTCGGCTATCTCTTCGAGAGCCTCTACGACTGGCCGGGAACTGGGACGGAAGTTTAGTGCAACGTGCGCAATACCCGCGCCCTCGAGCTCGCAGAGATAGCTTTGCAGCTGGCGGCGCCCCAAACGCGCCCCGAACCTGATGGGCTCCGCCGGGGCGTTGGGGTCGTCGAGCAGATCCACCAGCATCGTGGTAATCGCCGGTTTGTACTCGCCCCCCGGGACTGAGTGTTTCCATTTGTCCGTTACGGGCTTCATGAAATGGGCCGGACGGTGATAGGTCATGTAGCCGTCCATGTTTTCGGCCACCCACTCCGTGCTCTGCTGGGCACGCCCCACCGCGATCAGCGGAATTGACCCCTCATGTGGTGCCGGAAGGACCTTCATGCTGGCACTCGGGAGTTCAGCGCTGTCGCGCCAGAGACGCCTGAGCGTACTCACGGCTGTTCGGTACTGTTCGCCGCGCGACTCAAAGTCCACGCCGAAATTCGGATATTCAGCGGGACGGTCCCCGGAGGCGACACCGAGGATCAGCCGTCCCCTGGACAGCTGATCGACGGTGGCCGCCATTTTCGCAACATGCAGCGGGTGCCGCAGGGGCAGCACGACGGCGGCTGTTCCCAACAGAATGTTGTCGGTGACACCAGCGAGGAACCCGAGATAGGCAAACGGGTCAAAAACCTGTCCGGCGTCACCGAACTCCGGAATCCACAACGGCACGTCACGCAGCCACAACGCCTTGAAACCCAGCTTGTCCGCGAGCACTGCCCGCTCGCGATGTTGCTGCAGGTCCGGTATTCCGAAGGTTGAGGTCATTTTCTTCCCGGCCGGGCCGCGAGCAGCGAAGTCGTTGTCGAGGGGGAGCTCGACCCCCAGGGTCATTCCCCGGCCCTGCCTGCTCAGAACATCTAGTGCGCGAAACCGCGGCTGACCTGATTTCCGGGCTTGAGGGGATGAGAGGGCGGCCGTACGATCCGAAGTCATGATTGCTTCCTTGAGGTGGTGAGGTTCCGCTAAATTGATGCTTCTACGACGGCGTCAGTCGCGGTTTTAGAGGTGTTGTCGCCGATAGTGGCCGCCGTTTTGGAGCGTTTGGCGCTGGTTGCGGCGATGGCCATCACGACCAGGCCCAGGAGGGTGATGCCGGCTCCGGCCCAGATCGGTGAGGTGTAGCCGAGGCCGCCGGTGATGGTCACGCCGCCGAGCCAGGCGCCGAGGGCGTTTCCGACGTTGAACGCGCCGATGTTGGCGCCGGAGGCCAGGGTGGGGGCGCTATGGGCGTATTTCATGACGCGCATCTGCAGGCCGGGGACGGTGGCGAAGCCGAAGCCGCCGAGCAGGACGATGGAGGCGATGGTGAGGGGCTGGTTGCCGGCGGTCAGCGCGAACCCCACGAGCACCACGACGAGCACAGCCAAGACCACGAGGAGGGTGCGGTCCACGTTCCGGTCCGCGGCCTTGCCGCCCACGGTGTTGCCGATGAACAGTCCAATACCGAAGACGATGAGGAGCCAGGGCACGGTGGAGGCCGCGAAGCCGGTGACTTCGGTGAGGGTGAAGGCGATGTAGGTGAAGGCGCCGAACATGCCGCCGTAGCCGAGGATGGTGACGAGGATGGACAGCCAGACCTGGCCGGAGCGGAAGGCGCGCAGTTCGCTGCGGAGTCCGCCGGGGGCCGCGTCCCCGGACCCTGTCTTGGGGACCAGGGTCAGGATGCCGACGAGGGAAATGATGCCGATGACCGTGATGGCCCAGAAGGTGGAGCGCCAGCCGGCCGCCTGGCCGAGCATGGTGCCGAACGGGACGCCCAGGACGTTGGCGGCGGTGAGTCCGGTGAACATAATGGCGATGGCGCCGGCCTTCTTGGTGGGGGCCACCATGTCAGCGGCCACTACTGCCCCGATGCCGAAGAACGCACCGTGGGCCAGGGCGGCAACGATCCGGCCGATCATCATCATGGAGTAGTCGGGGGCGAGGGCCGAGATCAGGTTGCCGGCGATGAACAGGACCATCAGCACGGCCAGGACTGGCTTGCGCTCGAAGCGGGTTACGGCTGCGGTGAGCAGGAGGGCGCCGACGACGACGGCGAGAGCGTAGCCGGAGATCAGCCAGCCGGCCGTGGCCTCGCTGACTTGGAAGTCTGCAGCCACTTCGGGCAGCAGGCCCATGATCACGAACTCGGTGAGTCCGATGCCGAACCCGCCGAGGGCGAGGGCTATCAGGCCAATAGGCATGGTGAAGCTCCTTCAAAAACTGTACGGAATGGGGTAGGGCGCGTAAGCTGTTAGTTGCAGACGCGTTATTTATTGTTGCACAAGCAGATACAGCGCGCAAGCAACTATTATTTGTTGCGCCTCGTTTCACATCGGTGGGTGCACGATCCGAAGGGAAGTACCAGATGGGCATTAAGGACGACGCCGTTGAAGTCCGTGCGGAGGGCTGGCGGACCCTCGCGGCTTTGCATGGCCTGATCGAGTCGGAGCTGGAGCGCTCGCTCCAGGCCGAGGCCCAGCTGTCCGTCGTCGAGTACACGGTGCTTGACGCCCTCAGCCGGCAGGACGGCTGGCACATGCGCATGCAGCAACTGGCCCGGGCAACCGCGCTGAGTGCCAGCGCCACAACCCGGCTGGTGAACAGGCTTGAGGACCGCGGCCTGCTCACGCGTATCCTCTGCGCGGATGACCGGCGCGGAATCTATACCGAGCTCACTGCGAGCGGCATCAGGCTGCTGGAGGAGGCGCGGCCCGCCCACGACGCCGCGCTGGAACGGGCCCTCGCCGAAGCGCAGGAAATCCCGGAGCTTGCCCCGCTGGTGGATGCCCTGCCCAAACTGCACGCATCCGTCTGAAATGCGGAAGCGGCGGCGACGGATTGGCCTGGACATCTTTCACATGGACAGGATTCTTGAACGGAGTATGAGCTGTCGGCGCACGGCTTGCCGGAAGATAACGGCCCAAGCGTCATCGCCGCCGGGGCATACCAACTCGCCCGAATGTACGATAGCCGCCCCGCACGTAAGTGCGGGGCGGCTATCGCGAATCGCCTTCTGGCATAGGGAACGTTTTCAGCTCGTTGCAGTCAACCGCCACCCGCAGAAGTTCCCGGCAGTTGCCCGGCGAGCCCGGCAACTGCCGCTGTCCGCTACTGACTCCTGGGGCGTGGCGCAGTTTCGTAGGTGATCACATGGAGGAGTAGGCATTACCTGGCAGGTCCCCGTTGACCGTGTACCCACCATCAACGGCGAGGACTGCACCGGTCGAATACGACGCTTCCTCCGATGCTAGGTAGGCGATCGCCGACGCAACCTGTTCGGCCTGTGCGACGGAACCGAGAGGGATGCGGCGCTCCAATGCAGAGAGCACTTCGGGCGTGTACATGGGTGTGGTCAGAGCCGACCACGTGGCACCCGGCCGCACCGCGTTGACGGTGATGCCATACTCTGCCCAGTCGGCTGCGAGCGTGAAAGTAAGGGCTTCGATCCCGCCCTTGGAGGCGGCATAGCCCGCCGAGTCGCGAAGTGAAATTGCGGCGTGGATTGATGAGACATTGACGATCCGACCAGGCTGGTTCGCCGCCACCAGATGGCGGGCGACGGCGGTGGACATGAGGAATGTCCCGCGGAGGTTGACGCCGATTACGGTATCGAAGTCCTCCACGCTCATCTCAAGCGCAGGGGTGATTTTAAGGATGCCGGCGCAGTTGACGAGGCAGAAAGGTACGCCCAGCCGGTCGATTACCGCCCGCACCGACCCCTCCACGGAGCGTCTTTCGGAGACGTCGGCGGCAAATGGAGCGGCGCGGCCGCCGATCTCATCGATGAGCCTAACCGTCTCATCCGCACCCTCTTGCGAGATATCAAAAACTGCTACCAGCGCACCCTCCGAGGCGAGCCGCAGGGCTGTGGCGCGACCGATTCCTGCGCCTGCTCCGGTAACGATGGCGACTTTTCCCTCGAATCGGTTCATGTCTTCACTCCCAGTTGTGCCACACCCGTTGTATCCATTCCGATGGGGATCTCCTTCTGGGCGATCGGCTGCACGCCCAGGGTAAGTTCGATCTGAAGCGTGTCACCGCCGGAGATCTTGATCGCGCCGTGTTCGCTCGCAAGGGGGCCGAACGGCGAAGTGGTGTGCGGCTCAACTGCGACGATGTGCGCTGTGCCCCACCATGGGTAGCCGCCAGGCGCGTGGGCTTCTTCCCAGATCCAGAGTTCGGGGAGGACTTCTGCGGGCCACGACATCGTGACCAGGAGATCCATTGACGGAGATCTAAGCCCGAACCAGCCTTCGGAGACCGTCGCGTACAGCAGGTCGGCACTGCGTGATCCTGCTGGTGCCAGATTAAAGACCCCGACGCCGTCAACAGGGGAAGCGTCGATTCGAGTGCCGGGGGCATGCAGCTGCGAGGAGGAGAACTTATCCGGATGACTCGTCAAGGCGTCGAAAGCGCCGTACACCTGGCCTGATCCCGCAATGGTTTGGGTGTTGAATGCGGGGTGGAAGCCCCAGTGCACTGGCAGTTCGGTGTCGGAAAGGTTCTCGACGCGAGCGGAGACATGAAGTACTCCGCCATCAAGTCGGAACGTCTTCGTCAAAGCGAACGGATACCGCGTGAGCGCGGTAGTACACGTCAGCGCCGTCTCCGTGTGCTCTACGGTCCAGGGTCGTCGCAGCGCCTCCCCGTGGAAAGGCAGAGTTGCCCCTCCTATTTCTGTCGCCGGCCCGGCGTTCGGAAAAATTTCCTGCATGCCGCCTGGGTAGTTGTCGAAGTACGAACGAGGATCAGTATCGTAGTCGCCGCGCAAAGGCGACAATCCGCGTGACCTCGGGTTCTGCCAGAGAATCTCAGTCTCCGTCGGGCGCCAGATCACTGAAAGGACATCCGCACCGCGCTCAGGGTTGATGGTGACAGCGAGCAGGTCGCTCTCAAGCCGGTATGTGCGACCGTCGGCATTGCGTGAGATGGTCACCATCATGCCCAACCGATTACGGTTTTGCCCACGCTGCCGTTCGCGAAATCGGCGAAGGCTTCCGGACCGTCCTCGATGTTCGATATGCGGGTAATGATCGGATCGAGGTCGACGCTGTGCTTCTCAACTTCTCTGACAGCTTCCATCATGAGTGGGATGCTGAACACGAACATGCCTCGCAGTGTCACTTGACGCATGATGAGATCGGGAACGGGATCGACATCGAATCCGGGCCCGAGACCGACGAACACGACGGTTCCCCATGTGCGTACCCCTTCGAGCGCCGCGCGCCGGCCATGGATATTGCCTGAAGTCTCGATAACGACATCCGCCCTCTCTGTACGGAGCGTGGAGATGTCGAAATTGTTGGAGTCGTAGACGTCCGTGAACCCGATCTTTGAGGCGAATTCGCGACGTTGCGGACTCGGGTCGGTCGCGATGGCATGAAGGCCTAAAGCTCTTGCCCAGGTGAGCACGGCAAGGCCGACAGGTCCGGCTCCGATCACAAGCACCGTTCCTCCCGGGCGCACCTCGGAACGTTGGATTGCCTGATATGCGGTGGTCGCCCCGCAGGCCAGGAACGCACCTGAGGCGAAGCTCACCGAATCCGGCAGCACCACGGCGTCCTTCGCCGTCACGATGAGTTGGTCCTGGCAACCGCCTGGCCGGTTGAGGGAGTACACCCGCGCGTTTTCGCAGTGCACGTCCCAACCCTTACGGCAGGTTTCGCAGGTTCCGCACCCCGAGTAGTGCTGAATTGCGACACGGTCGCCGACGCGTGGGTGGGTGACACCTGGGCCGATCGATGCCACAACACCGGCTATCTCGTGACCTGGGGTCATTTCAGGGGAGCGCGGCTGGGTGGCGTTCTGCATCTGGTCATGGGTCATATGGAAGTAGTGCAAATCGCTGCCGCAAAGGCCCGCGGCCTTCACGTCAAGCACGATCTCACCGGGACCCGCTTCCGGGAGCGCGGCATCGACAACGGAGACGCGGTCCTTCTCGGCGAAGCGCAGGGCGCGAACGGTTGTGGTCATGATGATCCTTTCAGTCAGGCGGCCGGCGCATCGACGCGGGCGGCCATGAGGACAGATTCGTTAGTGGTTGTCGGATCGCTAGTGCCCAAGGTCGGGCTGCAGCACAGAAAGAGCGTCCGGCCATCTTCCCCGCCGAGGGCAAGTGAATAGACGCTGAGCTCGCCGACGTCGATCGACTCAACGATTTCGCCTTCTGGCGAAACGCGGAGCGCAGCATGGGAGTTTGAGGATGCCACCCAGATTGCGCCGTCAGAATCGGTTGCGAGGCCATCGGGGAGAACTTCGAGTTCCCGGGTGGCCCTGGCGATGTCGAGGTAGTCGGGAGCTTCGCCGAACTGCTTCCAGGTGCGGCCGGTGCCCAGCTCCGGGCGGCCGTCGGGGCCGACGGAGTAGTCGAACGCAGATAGGCGGGCCGCAAATGTCTCCGCCACGATGATCTCAGTGCGAGTGGGCGTGAAGACGATGCCGTTAGGGAACACCAGTCCGGGCGTAATGAGGTCGGCTGTTCCGTCGGGCGACACCCGCACAAGTCCCGTCCGTTGCAGCGAATCGGGATGGGCGTCAGAATTGCCGAAGCTGCCGACCAGCGCCCAGCCTTCCGGGGTCACCAGCATGTCATTCGCATAGCCGGTGATGAGGTTCCCGAAGCGTGCGTGAGCTGACAGTTTGCGGCCGTCCCAGCGCATGACTGCACGGTTTAGCATCGATGTGACCAGGAGCGAGCCGTCTGGGGAAAACCCCAGTCCGGATGGGCGGCCGGGAACCGAGCACACGGTTTCGTGGGTGCCCGACGGGTCGAACTTCAGCACCCTCTCCGAGTAGAAGTCAGAGGCGTATAGCGCCCCTTCGTGCCAGCGCGGGCTCTCTAGGAAGCTAAATCCGGATGCGATTGTTGTCGCTTCCTCACAGGGGGATCGGGACACCGCTGACACCTTCTTCATCGAAGTGGAATATTTCATTGGGCGGACAGCGTGTCCGAAATACAGTACACACCTAGAGCGTTTCGCGCGCTCCGCCCGAGTGCGGCGGCAAGCGTGACCGCCGGTAGATCGTGGGAATTTAATTTCAATAAAGTCTACCCTAGTGGTAGTAATTTCTGAAGAGCATGCATAGGATGGACAATACGTCCGAAGAGAGATAAGTCGATCTGAAATCATTCGCGAAGGAGCGAGCAATGCTGAGCGGTTCCCTTACAGCCACGATGAAGGCCGTCGTATTCGACGAAGGGTCTTCCTGGAGCCTGGAGCAGATCTCCATTCCCGTGCCCGGACGAGGCGAAGTGCTGCTGCGTCCGATACGCGTGGGTGTGTGTGGGACGGATGAGCACCTCCTTCATGGAGGTTTCATCGCGAAGTTCCCACTGATACCGGGCCACGAGATCGTCGCAGAGGTCGCAGCCTATGGCGACGGCACGACCGGCCCGGCCGTTGGCAGCGAAGTGGTCGTGGACCCGACTGTATTCTGCGGCGAGTGTCCATCGTGCAAGAGAGGACAGCCAGGCTACTGCGCCAGTTTCGGATCGCTCGGATGCGACCGCTCGGGCGGCTTTGCAGACTATCTGATCGCCAGCGCATCGAAGATCTTTCCCACGGGCGGTCTCCATCCCGACATAGCAGTGCTGACCGAGCCAACTGCCTGCGCCCTGCACGGAGTCGACGTGCTGGCCCTCAAACCGGCTTCCGACGTACTGATCTTTGGCGCAGGTCCCACCGGCCTCATCCTCGCCCAACTGCTGCGAATGGCTGGCGCAGCGCGAGTCACCGTCGCCGCCCCCACTGCCTCCAAGCTCGCCGTCGCACTCAAGCAAGGAGCGAACCACGCCGTTCAGATCGACCGCGCGAATCCGGACGCCGCCGCCGAGGAGTTGCGGCGAATCGCGCCTGAGGGCTTCGATGCGGTTGTCGAGGCAACCGGATCTACATCGGTACTTGAGCTCGGCATTAGCCTCACCCGCAACGGCGGCACAGTTCTCGTCTATGGACTCGCCGGAGAAAACGCCCTCGCAGCTGTGAAACCCTACGAAGTCTTCAGCCGGGAACTAACCATCAAAGGTTCATTTGCCCAGGCCAACTGCATCGGGCGTGCCCTGTTCGCGCTTCAGTCCGGCCAGATCTCGACTGCCGGGATCGTCACAAGTGTCGTCAATCTCGACCAGTTTCAGACCGCCCTCGATAACCTGCACGATTCCGAGCAGATCAAGTCGGTCGTAATTCCCACGCGTCCTTGATAACCCGAACGAAGTCGTGAGGCAGTTCCAGGACAAAACTTAGGAGCAAATCTGTGAAAACAACCCGTAAAAATATGATTGCCAACGTCAGTGTTATCGCGGCCATGTCCGTGTTCGGATCGATCGGACTCACAGGATGTGCAACGGCATCCGGCGCCTCCGGCGACGGCCCCCTGAAGATTGGAGTGACGGTCGCCAACAGCACCAATCCCTTCTTTCAACAGGAATCCAAGACCGCCGAAAGCTACGGCAAGGAAGTTGGCGCCGAGGTACTCTCTCAAGTCGCCAACGAAGACGTGCAGACCCAGTCGAACCAGATCGACCAGTTCATAACTGCGGGGGTCAGCTTCATCGTGATTGACGCCGCAGACACCGACGGCGTCGGGCCTGCGGTCAAACGTGCCATCAGCGCGGGCATCCCCGTTATTGGCGTCGATAACCAGTCCAAGAACGCCACCGTTAACATCACCACCGACAACACACAGGCAGGGGAGATCTCGTGTCGATCACTGGCCGAACAGTTGGGCGGAAAGGGTAAAGTTGCCATCCTGAATGGAACGCCGGTGTCCGCCGTTGACGATCGCGTCGCAGGCTGCAAGAGCGTTCTCGGCCAGTATCCCGACATCAAGATCGTGGCGGACCAGCGGGGTGAAAACAGCCGTGACTCGGCATTGCCCATCGCCACAGATATCCTGACCGCAAACCCCGATCTTGACGGCTTCTTCGCCATCAACGACCCGAGCGCCGTTGGTGTGCAGCTAGCGGCCGAACAGAAGGGCGCATCGGTCGTCATCACGTCAGTCGACGGTGCCAGCTCCGCCACCGACGCGATCGCTGCGGGGGGTCTAATCACCGCCACTGCTGCGCAGGACCCTGCAGCGCTCGTGCGCCAGGCCATTGATCTTGGGATCTCGATCGTGGATGGCAAGGAGCCTGATCAGAAAGTTATCCTCGTTCCGACGGAACTCGTCGACGCTTCGAACGTCGCCAAGTACAAGCCCTGGGGCTGAGTGACCTTGACAGACATGCTGGCCTCGCGAGTGGTTGCTCGCCTCCGGGGAGTGACAAAGTCGTTCGACGGAACGACTGTTGTGAGAAATGTCGACATTGACTTCCGCGCGGGTGAAGTTCACGTGCTCGCAGGCGAGAACGGCGCAGGCAAGTCGACACTGACGAAGCTGCTGGCAGGTATCCATCAGCCCGATCACGGCACGGTAGAGATCAACGGTCAGATGGGCCCTTTTGTCGTCAAGTCGGCCCGTATGGCCGGAGTTACGCTCGTCCACCAAGAGCTCCTGATTGCGCCCAATCTGACCGTCGCCGACAACCTCGCAATGGGGCAGGAGAACCGCAATCGGTTCCGCGCCCTCGATCGATCTGCAACTCTGGAGAACGCCCGTGCACAGCTCGCCCACATCGGAGCGACCTTCCCCGTCACCATGCGAGCGGAGGAACTTACCGTCGCCGACCATCAGCAGATCGAGATCGCCCGTGCCCTCGCGCAGAAACCGAAGATCCTGATTCTCGACGAGCCGACGTCCGCGCTGTCCTCCGCTGAGACTGAGCGGCTGCTGCGCATCGTGGACGAGCTTCGGCGAAACGGCACGTCCATTATCTACATCACGCATCGAATGGAGGAGATCGAAGCCCTGGCCGACACCGTCAGCGTCATGCGCGACGGATCACTCGTCGAGACAATGCCGAAAGCCGAGGCAACGCCGGATGCGATCGTGCTCAGGATGGTGGGCCGAAAGATCGACTCGCTGTTCACCGCGGAGCGACCGGCGCCTGGGAGAGTCGTTCTTCGGGTTGAACAACTCACCAACGGAAAAGACATCGGCCCGATTGATCTTGATGTGCGGGCCGGTGAGGTTGTGGGAATCGGCGGCTTGATCGGATCAGGTCGGAGCGAGTTCGTGCGCCTCATCTTCGGAGCCGACAGAGCAAGTTCCGGCACCGTCTCGGTCGACGGGTCCCCGGTCAACGTGACCGGGCCGGGCTCGGCGGTACGCGCCGGGATCGCGCTGCTCCCTGAGAGCAGGAAGACGCAGGGGCTTGTGCTTGACCAATCGATCGCCGCCAATATCGTGCTCGCGAGCCTCGGTCACATCTCCTCTGCTGGAGTCGTAACGCCCACAGCAGTAAAGCGGGTTGCCAGCAAAGCGCAGAAACGGTTGGGGATCAAGTCGGCCTCACTCAGCCAAGAGGTGACCACACTCTCCGGCGGCAACCAGCAGAAAGTGCTGTTCGCGAAGTGGCTGGAGACCAAACCCAAGGTCCTGATTCTCGACGAGCCCACCCGTGGGGTCGATGTCGGAGCCAAAGCGGAGATCTACCAGATCATCAATGAGTGCGCTCATGCGGGAGTGGCGGTCCTTGTCATCTCGTCCGAACTGCCGGAGCTGATCGGACTCAGCAGCCGCGTACACGTCATGCGCGAGGGCCGGCTAGTTGCAGAAATCGACGCCCAGAGCCTTACCGAAGAGGCCGTCATGAACCATGCTTTCGGGATCGCCCAAGCGACCCAGGCTTAGACCATTAGGAGACCAGCTACCGTGACCATGTCCCAGCTTCAATCGCCACCCTCCCCAGTGCTCGACAGAGTCCGTCCGGGGCGAGGCAGCCTCCTCGCAGCACTCTCCCGAAGCGGACTCGTGGGGATCAGCGCCGCGCTCCTTTTGCTCGTGATAGTCATGGCATTGATCGCCCCGTATTTCTGGAGCGTCAACAACCTGATCGAAGTCGTCCGTCAGGTCGCGGCGATCGCCATCCTCGCCGCGGGGGGCACATTCGTCATCCTCACGAGCGGGATCGATCTCTCTGTCGGTTCCGCACTGGGTGTGACGGCCATGGTCTCCATTGTCATGGCCAACTCGGATGCGCCGTGGTTCATCGCGGTCGGCCTCGCCCTTATCGCGGGCGCGGTCATCGGCGCCATCAACGGCCTTTTCACTGCCCGATTTGCGTTGCCAGCGTTCATCGTCACGCTTGCCGCACTCACCTACCTGCGTGGATTTGTCTACGTTGGCACCGGCGGCACCACCCTCGTTCCGGAAAACGTGACCTTCTCCTGGATCGGTCAGGGACAAGTCCTAGGCATCCCGATTGCAGCCCTCGTCCTGATCGCGGTGTACGTCCTGGGCTGGTTCCTACTTGAGCGAACTGTCTTCGGCCGCCAGGTCTACGCGATCGGAGGAAATTCCGAGGCGGCCCGACTGAGCGGCATCCCGATACGACGGATTATATTCAGTGTTTACGTAATTTCCGGTCTCTGCGCCGGAATTGCGGGAGTCATCGTGTCGGCACGGCTTGAAAGCGCCGTTCCTGATCTCGGAAGCGGCTACGAACTCAACGCGATCGCAGCAATCGTGCTGGGGGGTACCTCACTGATGGGTGGCCGGGGGTCATTGATCGGTACTCTCGTCGGTGCGCTATTCATTGCTGTGCTCTCAAACGGAATGACCTTGCTGAACGTGCAGTCGTTCTATCAGCAGATCATCATGGGTGCGGTCATCCTCCTCGCGGTCTTTGTCGACCGCCTACGTCGCGGAACATCCGTCGCCTAACCGGTTCTTACACCAGCAAAGGACATCATGAACGCACTAGTAGTCGTCGTCACCCTCAGCCCTGCAAACGGACATCGCGAAAAACTCCTAGCCGTTTGCCGTAAATACTGGCCCGGCGTGCAGGAAGAACCCGGATGCGAGCTATTCGCCCTGCACGAAGGCTCAGACTCCTTCATGGTCATCGAGCGCTGGTCGAGTCGTCTGCTCTGGGAGCAGCACCTTGCCACGGTCGACAACGCCGCCCTCAACGCCGAGCTGGCACCGCTTCTAGCAGAGCCCGCGAATGTGTGGCCGCTAACTGCTGTGCCGATCGGTGACAAGTCGAAGGCAATCCTGTGATTTCTAGCGACACGTAAGGCTAGGTCCGTACCCCTGTCCACGCGAGATCACGGATTACTTGATCAGGAAACATAGGCCGACATCGCTACTTTAACGCGCGGCAAGGATAGAGGTAGTCGCCCAAGATGGTCGTTTCACTAGGCCGGGCCTCGGGCCATCAGAGGGCGGGGTATCCGCCGGTGACTGGACCCGGCGCGCGATGTTGAACCGCCGTGAGGCCCGACCGAGCTGTGGAGCGCGCCGGTACAAACACCTCGAAGGGAGCCAGGGCTCATCGCCGGCACCTTCCAATTCCGGTCCTGGCCTTACTCTCGGACGGCATTATCCTGGTTCCGCGAAGTCCATTTTCGTCAGCGGATTACTGGAGAGGGCGGCCATGAAGCGGGCGTTGATTTTGCCGGACGCGAAGAAATGGGATGCCCACACATCGCCTACAGCCACGGCGTCTTTAGGTACCTTCAGTAACGGACCCGGCGTGCGTCGGCTGACACAGGACCGAAGCTCGGAGTTGGGTGCCGGTGAGTGTGCCGGAGGTTCTGGCGCCAGACGCCCTCTGGTTGTCGAGCGGATATGGACAGGGCCTTATTCGACAAGGATCACAGAGCGGGATGGCGCCGGCTCAGTTACGGCTGCCAGAGAAGCGGGCCTTTTCTATCAATGTTTCGGATGCAGGCTGACGCGGTCCACGCCGTGCATGGCGTCTGCCGCCCGCACTAGTGTCAGATGGGAGAAGGCTTGTGGAAAGTTTCCCGCCATCCGCTTTTCCCTCATTGAATATTCTTCGCTGAGCAGGCCCAGCTCGTTGGCGAGGCCGACCAGCACGTCCATAAGGTTTCTGGCGTCCCCCCAACGGCCTGACCGCGCGTACTGTTCCACTAGCCAGAAGGAGCATGCGAGGAACGCATGTTCTCCCGGTTCCAATCCGTCAACTCCTGTTTCAGTGCGGTAGCGCAGCAGCAGGCCCTCAGTGGTGAGCAGCTCCTTTTCCAACTGGTCAACCGTACCGAGCATGTGCTCATCGTCGTAGGCAAGGAAGCCAACCTGCGGCAAGGCCAGCAGAGCAGCGTCAGTCTGCCGACCGCCATAGGTTTGGGTGAAGGAGTTGAGGTCCCGGTTGAAGCCGAGATCCAATATTTCCGCGGCCAATCCCTCACGGAGCTGCTCCCAATGCTCTGCCGGTCCAGGTAGGCCGTGATCGCGAACAGCCCGCACTCCGCTGTCAAAGGCGGCCCACATCATCACCCGGGAGTGGGTGAAGTACTGGGCATCACCGCGCATTTCCCACAGGCCGAAGTCTTTGTCCTCGAGGTGATTTTCCACGGATCCGAGCAGCGCACGCTGGAGTGCCCAGGAAAAGTGGTCTTCCTTGCCTCCGGCCAGCCGAAGCCTTTCAAGTGCCACCATCACCTCACCGACCACGTCAGCCTGGTACTGGGACACGGCGGCGTTACCGATTCGCACCGGTCTGGAATTCTGGTATCCGGGAAGGTGGGGGAGCTCCTTTTCCGTCAGGTCCCGCTCACCCCCTACGCCGTACATAATCTGCAGGTCCTCCGGATCGCCCGCGAGAGCACGTAAAAGCCAGTTACGCCACTTCAGCGCCTCCGATTCATAGCCATGTGTCAACATGGCCTCCAACGTCAAAGAGGCATCGCGCAGCCAACAGTAGCGGTAGTCCCAATTGCGTGACCCACCAAAATCCTCCGGTAGGGATGTGGTGGGCGCAGCGACAATGCCGCCCGTCTCGTAGTGGGTGAGCGCACGAAGCACCAGCAGCGAACGCTTCACAGCACTGCCGTATTTGCCGTCATCGCGGCAATTTCCTGCCCAGGTGGTCCAATAGGCCACAGCCAGTTCAAGGGCGGCATCGACATTGACGGCCGATGGCACATCCTCGTGTGACGGGAACCATGTTAGTTCGAAGTCCACGTTCTTCCCCTGTGCAACCCAAATTTCCCCGGCATGCCGGTGACCTTCCGCAATCGGAAGATCTTCACCCCGGAGGGCCAGAGCGTCCGGACCCGACATGGCCAGGAGAATCTCCGCACCCTGACCCGGCGAGCTATCACGAACCCGACTCACCCAAGGCAACACAGTGGCGTATTGGGGTCGGATTCTAATCTCGTGGCGCATGAGGACCGTCCCGCTGAGTCCTGTCATGCGACGGACAAGACGCGAACGGTTGTCACCCACCGGCATGAAGTCCGTCACCATGACCTTGCCGGCATCGGTCTGCCATGTTGTTTGGAGTACGAACGTCGAGTCGACATAGTGGCGGTCAATGACCACGGCCTCCGGCGCACTCGGCGCCAACAGCCATCGACCATGTTCCTCACCCCCGAGTAGGGCAGAGAAGACCGAGGGCGAGTCAAAACGCGGGAAACACAGCCAGTCAACGCTGCCCCGCCGCGAAACGAGAGGCCCGGTGTGAAGATCGGAAAGCAGCGCATAATCCTCTATTAAGGCGGCCATGCTTCACTAAATCACGACGGGACGGAATCCACATAGGCCTGTCTCCCAGCGCTTTGATCTCCATATGCCGCCGTCTGGCCACCGTGCCGAGCATCTGGCCCCAGGAATAGAAGCCCAAGCATTGGTTTCCTACCGCCGACGAGCTGTTAGAGCAACGCCTCGGGACGAAGTCCACTGACCTCGGTGGCTGCTGGAAGAATCTTCAGCAGTGGGGCGTCTCAGGCATGGGTAAGTCGAGGTCCGGGAGTGCAGTCGAAGAATTCCGGCTGCACGACGCGTGCAAACGGAATAACGAGCCATTGGTTGCCGTAGTACTCAACGTAGGAGTCAGCGGGGCAACGTGCAAAGGCTTCTTCGCGAGTCATCGTGTGTTCCCTTCTACAGTGTTCAAACGGGTAGGGTTTTGACCCGCGCCGCGTCATCAAAAGCACTCCCAGCACTGCGGCTTATGGATGCGAGCGTGGTGTCGCTGTGCTGTTACTACCCATGGTAACCGAAATTTTCTGCCAGTCCATAACTTTGGGCAGAAATTTCCTTCTATTCCCTCTGTGACCCCGAGACTGTGTTGATCTCTTCGGGGCGACCACGGCTTCAGCCGGGAGAAAGTGGAGGAGGCCGGAACCATACAGGTCCCCGCTGCGACGGAATACCGGTTGTTCGACACATCAACTCTGCCGGTAATCAAGCACGCGCCGTCCGCCAAATCCCGCCCGCTGCGCCCGATGTGCCAAGAGAGTTCAGCGTTGGACGTTGGCTTCCTGTTAGCTGCCATCGCCCCGCCCGTCTGGCTGCCTCTGGTCATGCAACCTCCAACGCTATAACCCATGAAAGCTCGGACGGGAGGAGAATACCGAAATTCCGTTTGGAAGGCTTCGGGCGCGGAACGCAGAGCTGCCGTGCACCAGTCGGGGGCGCGGGTGTTCAAAACCGTCAAAAAGGGGTGTGCACATTGTGCACACTTTGCTGGCGGACCGCGTCGTATATGGGGCGGACCGGCCCGGATTCCGCATGTTTCCGCGGGAGCCCAGTGTTTGCAAGGGCTGGAATGCGGTTCGAGTCCTACCTCGGGCACGCATTTCCCCTCGTCAGAGGGGTTTTTGCTTTTAATGTGTTGACATTGACCCTCCGCGGGTCCCTCTGACACTGGCCGCGATCTGTGCCTGGCGCCGCGGTGACCTGTGAAGTTGTGTGGGTGGCGGGATCAGGGTCCTGGCTGGTGGGCCCTGCGGTTGCATCAGATCTGGTATCTATCCTCCTTTCTGGGGTGTTCTGATGGCCGTGGGTGGCCATCACTCATTCATGGCTACGCGTTGTGTTGACGACATGACCTAGGGCCAATTTCTTTCCGGTTTCCCATCCATTTCGCTGTTTCCTGAGGACCAGAGTGAGCGGCTGGGCTGTGTTTGTCCGGCCAAAGAGGTGTTGACACTGTCCACACTTGGTTGTCAGCCAACTGTCCGACTCGCATCGTGATCCCTTCCGCAGACTTTGTTGCTGATGGCAGTTCATGCGTCCGGCCATCCCTGGGTACATGACGTGCAGAGATCCCGGGCGCGGGGGAGAGCGCTGGGGTCGGGACAATCGTGCCGTCTGGGGCTGTGCCGTCTGAAGGGGCCTGTGTGCCAATGGCTGCAAGATCGAGCATGCCGTGCACCTTCCGAGGGGTGTTGGCGCTGTTACCTTTCCATGGGAGCCACACACCGGGCCGACGTGACCGCCCGCTAAGGTGTCTGGGATGCTCTGCCGGATGGTGGTTCCTGAAACCAGCGGTCCGGGCACGCAGGGCGTTGTAGGAGCGGAACAATCCCCCGGAACCCCCAACGGATGCCGGTGTGTGGGACTGCAATCCGCCTATCGACTCTGCGTTGCCACAGGTCAGAGGCGTTTCGGGCTAAGCGTGTGCACAAACTTACGGTGAAGTGTGGACACGCGCGCGACTTTCCCAGCCCGGCGCAGGCAACGGCGGCGTTGGGCCGGGCAACTTGCAAGGGGGGCGCACGGCTTAGCCCTGAGTCCCGGGAGCGCCATGCGAAGAACCGGGCCCCACTCGGTCCCAGGCTGCTGGGTAGCACCTGATGAACCGGGACATTACGGCAGCCTTCCAGCGGACACCTTGTCGCGGGCGAGCGTCTGTCAGATGCAATCTAATTCTCGTCGCCAACGGAGTGCAGAGAGGCCTTCTGAGCCTATCGGACGGTAATACAGTCAAATCCTGACGTCAGGTTTGGGTGTAGCTCAGCCTGATGGCAACCCGATGCCAGTGCTTCCACAAGGGCGGGGCGTGGGCCGAAGTGGTGATATACCGTTCCGACGCCGACTCCAATGTCCCTGGCGAGCTCGTCTAGACAGCCTCAGGTCTCCCGAAGTAACGCGGGCAATTGCGGCCTCCAGCACGGTCTCCCTAATTCGCGGGGCGTCTGCGCGCTTTGGGGGCCTCGCGCTCGGCATCTATCGTCATTCCATCAGGATAGGCCGAGTGCTGAGAGGCCGTCGGCATTTGAGGTCCTGCCCGGGCCTGCGGGACGGGGCAGGAGGCTATTGGATGTCCTGCTCCGCCGCCGGGTCGCTTGGAAGGAGGATTGAGTCAGGGATGCCGGCGGGGCGAAACTCGCCGTTCCTTGAGCGGCTGTGGATCTCACTGAAGCTTTGGCCCTCATCGCGGGCTTTGACCAGCATTTCAGGGTCGAAGTGGGGGCCCAGTTGGTCAGCCTCGAACTCAATGGATGCAAACATCCATTCTTTAGATTCGGCCCAGTCTCCGAACGTATCTACCTGTATCTCAACTCCATTGCCATCCGGGTCTGCATAGTACAGGGACATGGTCATCCCGTGGTCAAGCGTAAGAAACGGTGTAATCCCTGTCTGACGGAGGCGGATGTAGTTGTCGAGCCACTGATCGAATGTGGCGTACTCGAAGGCCGTGTGATGAAGACCTGTGGTGTGCGCCTTGTCGGTGGGGTGGCGCAGGCCATCCGGCACCAGGAGGGCGATCCTGTGATTCGCCTCGTCGTTGGTCAGCCAGGCACCATGGTCGCCGTAGTAGACCGGTGTCAGCCCGGTCACCTTCTCATACCAGTCAATCATGGCCTCGATGCGCAGGGTTGTGATGGCTGTGTGGTGCAGCCGCGGGGCGATGATTGGGCGCCTCGGCATTCGCTTACTGGACACGCTCTTGCCTCTCTCCTGGGAGCCTGAATAGGCCCATACAGGCATTGTCGCCCTCAACCGAGCATGTCGCCACCAATGTCGGAAAGCAGTCCGCGCCCTTGATCCCCACCTAACAAAAAAAGAAAACGAGCCATAATTTCGAAATATCGTTGACATGCCGAATCTCGAAATGCGACGATCGATCTGGGATCCAGAAGGATCGCATACTCAATGTGGAGTGGAAGGTAGCCATGGAGCGCGAGGGATCATTCGAAGAGCACCGGCCCTGTCGAGCAAAGACTTGTGACCGGGCAGAACGGACGGACCGAAGGTGTCCGGCAGTTGTTGGATCCGGAGGAATCCAACGACGAATCCTACTTGGGCCGCTGGTGATAGCTGAGGCGGATATAGCGGCCGTTGCTCACCCAGGAGGCTGCTGACGATGTCCCTTCATCGACTCGCTTCCGTGACCATGGGCGTTCCCAATGTCACCGAAACAGAAAAGTACTACGAGGACTTCGGTCTCGCTCCACTGGGCGAGGGCAGGTTTGCCACGACTGACGGAGGCGAACAGTTAAGAATTGTTCACGCACCAACGAGGCGACTTGTTGAGCTGGCGGTGGCGGCGGACCATCAGGAAGATCTTGGCCGGATTGCACGGAACCTGACCGGGCTTGGCCTTCAGGTCCAGCAGACCTACGATTCCGTGTCCGTGATTGAACCAGTCGCGCAAATCCGTGTAACAGTGACGCTGGCGCCCCGTGTGGCGCAAAAGGCTACGGCGGCGACTCCGTACAACGGCCCTGGCCGCTACGACAGAACCGGGAGAGCTCCGGGGGTGGTGCGCAACGGACGTGTACACCCCAGAAAGCTCGGCCATGTGGTTATTGGATCGGTGAGCCTGGACGCGACCATCAAATTCTTCACAGAAGGCATCGGCTTTAAGGTCAGCGATGAGATCAAGAACGAGGGAAGCTTTCTCCGCTGTTCCATCGACCATCACAATGTCCTCGTCCTGAACTCCCCGGTCAACTACCTCCACCACACATCCTGGCAAGTCAACGACATTGACGACGTTGGCAGGGGAGCATTTTCCATGTTGGAAGACAACCCTGAACGGCACATCTGGGGGTTGGGACGCCACTACGCTGGCTCGAACTTCTTCTGGTACCTGAAGGACCCTGCCGGAAATTTCTCGGAGTACTACTCCGACATGGACTGCATTCCCGAGGACGAAATATGGAAGCCCGAGGTCCTGGAAGGGGCAAAGGGCCTGTTTAGCTGGGGTCCGCCGCCACCCCCGTCCTTCCTCAAACCCGAGGACCTTGCGGCCCTCATGACCGGCGTCCACGGTCCGAAGTAGCGGGCTCCGGACAAACACCGAGGAGGCAAGAGAGCCGATGATAGTCCGTGACAGTGAGGTTGTGTTCGATCCGTCCAGCGACGTCTGGACGGTCGGAGGTCTTAGCGGTGACTCTGCAGTAGGCGACTACTTCTCCGACTGGTCAGAAATTCCTGTCGGACTATCGGTGCTTCTGACGGGTAGTGGCCTTCCGCCGATGTCAGGGGTCGTTGACGACAAGATGGAAGACGGCTCCGCCGTCTGGATCCATGGAGCGCCATGGCACAGACGCCTCGTCCACCGAAGCGACGGATACGAAATCCGCGGCATTTACTATTGGCGGTTTCCGACCGGCAAAAACACAAAATTCAAGAAAGAACACGAACACTCATGACAACACCATCCATCGGGCTGGACCTCGCCCTGCTGCTCATCCGAATCGTGGTCGGCGGAACTATCGCCGCCCACGGTGCGCAGAAACTCTTCGGCTGGTTCGGAGGCAAAGGTCTTGACGGTTCAGGGGAAATTTTCTCCACCATGGGATTTGAACCTGGCCGTCGAAACGCTCTCATGGCCGGGCTCGGGGAGACATTCGGAGGCCTCCTCATGGTCGTCGGCCTTGGAACGCCGGCGGCCGCTGCCGCTGCCGCGAGCACCATGGTTGGGGCAGCGGCGTCGAGCCGGGACAAGGGCTTCTGGGCCGTCAAGGGTGGATATGAATATCCACTCGTCCTGGCAACCACAGCCGCCTGCATCTCAATCGCCGGCCCGGGACGATACTCCGTTGACGAAGCACTTGGCAATATTCTGAACCAGCAGTGGATGAGCCCAATAGCTCTGGTGGCGGCCGCGGCTGCCATCACGGCCGTACTCCTCAAACGCCGCGCTGAAATCGCCCGCCGCGCACAAAGTCAGGAAGCCAAAGCTGCTGGTTGAACCCTCAACCGAAGACGAATATTCTCCACAAACATGAAGGCAGCGTATGAACAGCATGACTGTGGCACAGATCGCTCTAATGGGCGGTCCTGTTGAGGGGTCCAACGAGGTTCTGACTCCTGATGCACTGGAGTTTGTGGCCAAGTTGCACCGGGCGACGGCGGCGCGGCGCCAGGAACTTTTGCAGGCACGCCGGACCCGGCGGGCGGACATCGCCGGCGGCCAGGACCCGCGGTTCCTGCGGGAGACCGAGGACATCCGCAATGACCCGTCGTGGCGGGTCGCTCCCCCGGCGCCTGGCCTGGAAGACCGGCGTGTTGAGATTACCGGGCCGGTGGACAAGAAAATGACCATCAACGCCCTGAACTCCGGCGCTAAGGTGTGGCTCGCGGACATGGAGGACTCCTCCACCCCCACGTGGCGGAACGTGATCAAGGGCCAGCTGAACCTCAC
>NZ_JBBCBT010000016.1:0-120096 GCF_037203985.1 Pseudarthrobacter sp. CCNWLW217 | reverse complement strand
ACCGCCTTCACGCTGGTGAACGCCTCGGTGGTGTTCCACTATGTGCGCCAGCGCCGAGCCGGGCAGCAGCTGAACCCCGTGTCCTACGTGGTGATCCCGGTGATCGGCGCCATCATCTGTGCGTATCTGCTCTCCCAGCTGGACAGCAACGCCATTACGCTGGGAGTGACCTGGCTGGTGCTGGGCGTGTTGGTCCTGGCACTGATCACCCGGGGCTTCAAGGCGGCGCCGCCGGAGATGACGGCCACGGAGAAGGCTACGGTCGAGGCGGCCGCCTGAGACTGGCTTTTTCACCCGGGCCGGTGCGTGCAGTGAGGGAAGGAGCAGCCGTGAGGATAGCGCTGGGGCAGCTGGAGTCGGGCACCGACATCCAGGCCAACCTCGCCGCGATCGACCGGTTCGCCGCCGAGGCCGCGCGCGACGGCGCCGCGCTGGTCGCCTTTCCGGAATACGCCACGTACGAGAAGAAGAAAGTGGACGCGTCGTTCCCCGCGGTGGCGGAGACGCTGGACGGGCCCGCCTGCCGGGAGCTCGCCAGTATCGCCCGCCGCCAGCGCATGGCCTTGGTGGCAGGCGTGGTGGAGACGTCGGAGGAGCCGGGCAGGGCGTACAACACGCTGGTGGCGTTCGGTCCCGACGGCGGCCGGCTGGCTTTTTACCGGAAGATCCACCTTTTCGACGCGCAGGGCTTTGGCGAGTCGACGTTCATCAAGCCCGGCCCGTCCACCGAGCCGGTGGTGTTCGAACACGGGGGAGTGCGGTTCGGGCTGATGACCTGCTACGACCTGCGGTTCCCGGAGCTGGCCAGGTCACTGGCCGACTCCGGCGCGCAGGTTTTGCTGGTCTGCTCGTCCTGGGTGCCGGGCGAGCACAAGACTGAGCAGTGGCTGGCGCTGAACACAGCGCGGGCGATCGAGAACAGCGTGTACGTGGCGGGGGTGTGCCAGGCGCCGCCCGTGTCCGTGGGGCGGAGCGTGCTGGTGGATCCGATGGGGGTTGTGGAGGCGGACCTTGGGTTGGAGCCCGGGGTGCGGGCGGTGGAGGTTTCGCCGGAGACGGTGGACCGGGTGCGGGAGTCGTTCCCGATGTTCCGGCAGCGGCGGTTGTAGGTGGTCCTTGGCGTCAACCCCGTCACGCGCATGGCTTCGGCAGCTTCAGGCCGCATCATCCAGTGAGGCCAGACGGGCAGGTTTGCCGGTGATAATGCGCACAGCGGTCAGCAGTTCTCGAAGGGCTTGAGCTCAACCAGCGGGTGAAAAGTCTGGACGGGGGCTCCGTCAGCGGGTCCTCAACGACGTACGTAATGCCGTCGGACTTTGACACGCTCGCTCCCAGCTTGGAGCAATAATCTCTTCCCTGGCACAAGATTCTATTTATGGGCTGCCGTTGTTGTGTCGGCAGCTCTGCAGACTTGACTCCTGGCAGGCAGCTGGCCAATGGCCGTCCTGGCGAACCAGGGTGCATGTGAGCGGGCAAAGCTCGGAAGCTCACGCCTCATCTGCGGGGATGACTTCGTTATCAGTATCCGGGTCAAGCCTTTGGTAGGTCATCAGTGCCGTACATGAACGGCCGAAGCACGGCGCTTCGGGACGGGTGTCGGAGCTTGTCCATCACTTTCTTTTCAATTTGACGGATTCGCTCGCGCGTCACACCGTAGACTTTGCCGATTTCGTCGAGCGTCTTCGGCTCACCGTCCAAGAGTCCGAATCGCAAAGACACTATGGTAGCTTCGCGTTCGCTCAGCGTATCTAGTAAGGCACTAATCTGTTCGCGGAGGAGGAGCGATTCGAGCTCGTGCTCCGGACCAGCATCAGGATCAGCACGGTCGTAGAGGTCACCTAAAGTCGACTCCCCCTCCGTTCCAACCGGACTGTCCAGTGAGAGGATGTCCTGCGGGCCTAGCATGAGGCATTCGGTCACTTGGTTGTCAGTCAGCTCGCATGCGAGGGCCAGCTGGTGAACTGACGGCTCCACTCCATCTAGCGTCAAGCGGGCACGGATGTGCCAGACCTTATGCACGCGCTCGTACATGTGGACAGGCAATCGGATCAATCGTGACTCGTTGGCGATGCCTCGGGTAATCGACTGGTGTATCCAGTGCATCGCATAGGTCGAGAATTTGGTGCCCTGCGACGGATCGAATAACTCTACGGCGCGAATTAAGCCAATCACGCCGTGCTGAATCATATCTTCGTAGTCCATGCCCGGCGGTGCATAGCGTTGCGCCACGGAGTGCACTAATCTTTGGTTGTGCAACAGCAGGCATTCCGCAGCAGCCCGTGCCTCGCCGGTCAGTCGCGCGAACTCGCCCTGCGCCAGAGGCTTGTCACTCACGCTGTGCACGAGAATGGCCAAACCGACCTCCTCCTCCGCCTTAAGCAGCACACGGGACAGGTTGTGAATGTGTCGATCACGATCTATCCGCTCGCGAGCAGCCGCTACGGCCTCGGAAATGTGTCCGTTGTGGGCGCCTGGCGTGTCGTTCAAGAAAGGGGCGTCCCGTGCGGTCTCGTCCTCCATCTCCGCAGGAAGTTCAGGGTCGCGGGCAACAGGCACGAGGTCCTCTTCGACGGTGATGCCCGCCTTGGCAAGCAATCGTTCAATCTCTTCACGAAGCCCGTCAGGTGGGGAATGCAGCGTAGCCAGCACGCGCTCAACACGGGTGCGACGGATGACATGATCTCGTATGAAAGGCCGAAGTCGACCGAGTACGCGGCCGACATATTCAAGGTTCACCCGACACCTTCCTCAGTGCCTCCACATGCACGTGTATGAACGCGCCTGCCGGTAGCATCTCATCCCAGTAGCAGATAGGGGGAGCAACATTGAAGATGATTCCAGCCGAGCTTGGCCTTGGCTCAACTACCTCGTCAGAACGGCGGGTCTTCGATGCGCTTGCGGCCAGTGATATCACGGGAACGGCTCTCCACTCCCTCAACCTGCCGACGCACGAATACAAGCTCACCTCGGAGCTTGATTTTGTGCTTGTGCTAAACGAACTTGTGCTGGTAATTGAGGTCAAGGGTGCTCAAGTTTCTTGTAACAACGGCTTGTGGACGTACAGCGATCGTAGCGGACACTTCCGACAAGATCGGGAGGGACCGTTCAAGCAGGTCACGAGCGGGATGTACGCCCTTCGCGACCGGCTGCGAGGACGCCTGGGAGTAGAGATTGACGACATCGCTTTCGGCTTCCTGGTTGTGACGCCAGATGTTGACCTGGCTCTCAGCAGTTTCGAGTGGGACGCCGAGACTTACTGCGGGCGCGGCCAGTTCAACCGCGACCTCCCCAAGGCGCTTAGCCGAGCGGCGACCTACTGGCGAGGACGCCAGCCCACAAGGCAGACCATTAACAAGGAGCTGCACAGCAAGCTGATTCGGGAGCTACGCCCCAGCTTCGATCGCTCGCCCCTGCTCGATGCCCGGGCCAGTACGCTCGACGCCGCTCTCGTACGCCTAACCGACGAGCAGTTTTCGCGTCTCGACCTCATTAGCGATGCACCTCGGGTGCTCTGCAACGGCGGAGCTGGCACCGGCAAAACCTTCCTTGCTGCCGAGGTTGCACGACGAAAGGCACTCACCGGGCAGTCTGTGTTGTTCACGTGCCGTAGCGAAGTTCTGGCCGAATTCGTCCGTGGCCTGCTGGTGGGAACCGATGTCACCGTCTACGCGGCAGCCGAGCTTCCCAACAACCTCCAGTTCGATGTGGTCGTCATTGACGAGGCCCAGGATCTCATGAACTACGAAAGCCTCGACCGGTTGGAGGCAGTCATTGGCGGTGGATGGAGTAATGGCCGGTGGGTAATGTTCATGGACCAGAACCGCCAAGCACACCTCTACGGTGACTACGATCCAGACGCGTTGCTTTTCGTGCAGTCGTTTCGCCCCGTGCCCGCCACGCTGCGGACCAACTGCCGCAACACCCGCGAGATCGCCTTCCAGACACGGGCCCTGACCGGTGCGGACACCGGAGTCGCCGCCGCCGGCGCAGGACCTGAGGTGAAGTTCGCACCCGTCACCGACCGCGAGTCTGAGACTGCGGCGCTGGAAGCCCATCTGCGATCTCTCCGCGAGCAAGAAGTGTCGGCGGGTCACGTCACGATCGTGTCGTTGCGCGGTGACTGGGAGACGAGCGCTGCCCGGGGGTTGCGTGAGGCACGTAGGGGGAAGTTGCGACTGCTCGACAGGGAGTTTGCATCCGGCTGGCCCGGTGAAGATCTTACGTGGGCGTCGGCGGTGGACGTAAAGGGTTTGGAGAATAGGTTTGTGTGTGTAATCGACATTGACTCTTTGGAGTCGGAAACGGACATCGACCTGCTGTACGTCGCGCTCAGTCGGCCACGCGCCGGACTCTGGCTGGCGATCAATCCGGCCATCGCCGCACGGGTGGCAGAGCTCTACCAGGCCCACGCCGCCACGGCCCTCGCAGCCTTGAACAAGGCAGGCGCATGATGGCACTTACCCAGACTCGTGCAGACTTCGTCGCGTACGTACGACGCCAACTCGTCGGCCCCTTCTCAGGCCCGAACGAGATCATCTTCGATCCGCCAAACAGGCGTTACCTCATGGGCATATTGTTCCCGCGGCAAGTGTCCTTTGCTGGCTACGCTGACCAGGAGGGCGAGGAACAGGACGAATCGGCCGCGACTGGAGGCGGTGACGAAAGTCAGTTCAGCGACGACCCTGTATCCGCAGCCAACGACTTCCTTCCCGCCTCCCAGGGGCTGTCGTTTTTCACCACTGCAACGTCAATGACATTCAAGGCCCGAGGGGCCGAGTACGAAACCTTGAGCGGCGAGGCCGCCGAAGCAGCACTTGCCGCCGAGGAGGTTCAGGACGGCGGTCCCACGGAAGAACAGGACGAGGACCCTCGTAGGAAGCTTCCCGGCTCCAAGCGCATTTGGCGGCGAAAACCGCTCGATGAGGCGACAATGTCACTCACCGCTGAGGACTCCCACCCCAAGACGATCTGGGGCGGCAAGGCCGAGGTGCATATCCGCTGGCGCAAGTACCCCCACGGCAACCTCGTGACGGTGACTCTGGTCAATGCGCGCACCAACGATGACGAGCATCCCGAGCGAGCCTGGAACGACATGCTTCTCCAGGTCGAGTTCGACATAAGTGTGTCAGATAGCGGCGAGGTGCTGGAGTACCCATCGGTGGCGATGGCCTCGCATGATCCTGAGGAGCAGGAGCTGCGACTTCTTTACCGCCAGGCTCGCGTGTTCGCTATCGGGCACGGCTGCTCACCGGAGTGGAAGGACGTGGACGGCACCGTCCACGCCGTTCAATCCGAGGTGATGCCGTCGCGCATCGTACCGAGCGTCAGCGCCGAGGGCGACGCGGCACAGGTTCTCGACATCGCCTGGTTGGCAGACGACTCCGTGTCAGCCGACGAGCTGGTCCGCGAACTCGACGCCTTTATCGATCCCTATGCGGACTGGATTGAACAGGTAGCCACTGAAGCCGCGAACCTCGACCAGCGATACACAGCAGCCGCGGAGCCAGTACTGCAGCGGTTGGAACGTGCCCGCGACCGGATGCGCGGTGGCGTGCAGGTGTTCGCCAATCACCCTGACCGCGCTAAGCTGATCGAGGCCTTTCGGCTGGCCAACCGGGCGATGTTGATACAGATGCGGCACAGCGAGAAGGACCTGGCCGGTATGCGGCATCCGCGCAGCGCTGCTCCCGACCTGCCGACTAGCTATCCCGCCGGGGCGAAGTGGCGCCCCTTCCAGATGGGCTTCTTCCTGACGGCCCTGCAGGGGCTGGTGAACCCCGAGCACGAGGATCGGAATGTCGTTGACCTCATTTGGTTCCCCACCGGTGGTGGCAAGACCGAGGCCTACTTGCTGGTCGCAGCATTTGAGATCTTCCGCCGACGGCTGTTGGAAGGCGCGAAGGGTGCGGGGACTTCAATCCTCAGTCGGTATACTTTGTCGCTCCTGACTGCCCAGCAGTTCCAGCGCACGGCATCGACCATCGCCGCCTGTGAGCATCTGCGGCGTGAAGAAAAGGCCAAACTGGGTGACGAGCTGATCTCGGTCGGATTGTGGGTCGGTGAGGCCACGACTCCTAACCACTACGTGCAAGCACGAGAACGCTTCGATGAGCTGCGCGACGCGGGCGAAACTGACGACCGCTTCCTCCTCGAACGTTGCCCATGGTGCGGCACGGAGATCGTGCCTCGCGAGCACAGCGACGATAACGCAGACTACGGCATCGTCTCCACCGATCGCTCATTCAAGTTCCACTGCACATCGAGCAAGTGCGAGTTCAACGCCGAGCTGCCAGTGCTGGTAGTTGATGACGCGCTGTACGAGAATCCGCCAACGTTTCTGCTCGGGACAGTGGACAAGTTCGCCCAGCTCGCCTGGGTACCGGAATCGGGTAAGTTGTTCGGCCGGGGTAACGGAAAACTGCCGCCATCGCTCATCATCCAGGACGAGCTGCACCTGCTAACCGGCCCACTCGGCACCACGGTTGGTCTCTACGAGGCGGCGATCAACCTGCTTTGCGAGACGGACGGACGACCCCCGAAAGTAATAGCCTCGACGGCAACGATCCGACGCGCCTCAGCCCAAATCAACGGGCTGTTCGGACGGCCGGTCGACCTTTTCCCGCCGTCTGGCATCAATGCTGACGATTCCTACTTCGCACGGGTGGATAAGGACGCACCCGGCCGGCTGTACGTTGGCATGATGGCGCAGGGCCATACCTCGGACACTGCAGTCGTGCACTCCGGCGCCGCACTGCTTCAGGCCCCGGTCGACCTCAGCCTGACCGGCGACGCCCAAGACGCCTACTGGACCGTCGTGGTGTACCACAGCTCACTGCGCGAGCTTGGCCGCACCGTGACCATCGCCCGCGACGACATCAACTCTCGGCTGGGCGGTCTCATCGTCGATCGCCCGCGGCGCAAGTACGATGTCGAGGAGCTTTCCTCGTCAGTGCCGCGCGCCCAACAGCCCCGACTGTTGGAGCGCCTCAATCTGCCTTGTTCCAGCCCATACGTAGTGGACTTCCTGGCCACCACCAACATGCTCTCCGTCGGCGTCGATGTGCCGCGCCTGGGACTCATGCTCATGAACGGACAGCCCAAGGCAACTGCCGAGTACATCCAGGCCACCAGCCGCGTCGGTCGTTCTGCGGCGCCTGGTCTGGTGTTCGGCCTGTTCCGCTCGACAAAGCCCCGAGACCGCTCGCACTACGAGAACTTCCGCGCCTATCACTCGGCGCTCTATCGACACGTCGAGCCGACCAGCGTCACGCCGTACTCACCGCCCTCCCGCGACCGCGCGCTGCACGCCGCGCTTGTGATCCTAGTTCGCCACCGGCTCGGGCTGGCAGCAGACGGGCGCGCAGGCGAAGTCAGGAACCGCATCGCGGAGTTGCGTGACTTGGCTGCTGCCTTGGTCGACGTAGTGGAGCGTGTCGAGCCCCGGGAGCGCGCCGGGGCGCAGACCTACCTCACCAAGTTCATGGAAGACTGGCTCGACCGCGCCAAGCGTGCCGACGACGACAACAAGCTCCTGTACTACCGGTCCAGCGGCAAGGGGCAGATCAACCTCATCAAGCAGTTCAACGCCAAGGGCGACGCCTGGCCAACCCTCGGCTCAATGCGCAATGTGGACATGGAGTCGTTGGTCGAGGTCGCCCACGGCGCTTCGGGAGGTACGAGTAACTAATGCAGCGCAAGATCAGACAGTCTCAGACCATCGTCCCGTTCGGAGTCGGCGCTATCTTCGACTTCAAAGGCGAGTCGCTGGTCGGATGCGACACCTTCCGGTGGGGGCCCCGCGGCGAGACCATCCAGAGCGAACGGCTCGCAGCCGCGCTCGGCGTCGCCCAGTTCCGCGCGGCCCCAGCCGTGGACAGCAACGCCTGGGCGTCACCCACAGCTGGCGTGCCATACTCACGGTTCCCGACCTGGCTATTCTGTCAGCAGTGCAGGCGCATGGTGCGATGGCGCCGCTCGCTGGAGCAGGAGGGCAAGGCCCCGACTTGTGGGAGCTGCCCGGGCAAGAAGCCGCTCGTGCCGATGCGTTGGATTCAGATTTGCGCCAAGGGCCACATGGACGACGCCGACTGGCGACGTTGGGCCCACTCGCGGAACACGAGTCCGGAGGCGCGCCAGTGTCAGAAGGACAACCTGTTCTTCGAGACGCTGCCTGGCAAGGGCGCTGGGGGTCTCGACACGCTACAGGTGCACTGCCGGAGCTGTCACAGCCGTCGTAACCTCATGGGAATCACGACGAAGGGTTCGCTTAAGTCAATCGGGGTCGCGTGTGGTGGTCGACAGCCGTGGCAGCGGTTCGAGGAGAAGGTGGACTGCGACGAGACTCCGCTGGCTGTCCAGCGCGGTGCCAGCAACGTCTACTTCCCGCTCGTGCACTCGTCCATCGAGATTCCGAACCCTTCCCGTTCGGATGCCTTCAGTGAGAAAGCGTTGGCGATCAAGGCCGATCCTTTCTTCCGTCCGCTTTTGACGGTCAACGATGACGCACCAATGTTTGACATGATGGTGCAGACGCTGGCGGAAGGGCACGGAGTTGGTCCCGGCTTCGTGAAAGCACTCGCCCGGGACGAGAGGCAGCGCGAGGCCGGAATGGCGACCGCAGTCGAAGCGACGCCGGGGGACTTGCTCGGTGAGGAGTGGGCGGCCTTCCTGACGCCCACGGAAAATTCCGACGACCGTCACTTCCGCACCCGACACGTCGGCTTGACCATTGGCACTGGCGATGGCGACGAGATCACGTCCTTGCTCACCGATCGCATCGACAAGGTGGTGCTTGCCGACCGATTGCGCGAGGTTCGAGCGCTGGAGGGATTCCACCGAGTGACGCCCGGCGGAAGGGACACGCTGGTAAAGGCCGCGCTCAAGCACACCGTGAACTGGTTGCCAGCCATCGACGTGCGCGGCGAGGGCATCTTCCTGTCTCTTGACGAGAACCGGCTGACTGTATGGGAGGAGCGGGACGACGTGCGTGCACGCATTGCCGAGCTCGACCGACGCCTTGACACCTCATTCATGGCCCCGCGCCTTCGGGAGCGTACCGGCCCTATCCTCGCTCCTCGCTACGTCCTGCTGCACACCTTCGCGCACTTGCTGATCCGCCGTCTCGCGTTTGAGTCGGGATATGCCGCCACCAGTTTGCGTGAGCGCATTTACGCCAGGAGCAGCATTGAAGTGGACGGCACGGCCAAGCAGGCGGGCATCCTGATCTACACCGCCGCCGGTGACTCCGAGGGCACGCTAGGTGGCCTCGTTCGCCAGGGTGAGCCCCCGGTCCTGAAAACGACGATCCTGGAAGCGTTGCAGGATGCCATGTGGTGTTCGTCCGACCCGCTGTGTAGCGAGAATTTGGCTTCGACGTTCGCAAGCCTGAACCTCGCTGCCTGCCATGCCTGCACTCTTGTTGCGGAGACGAGTTGCGAGAGCGGCAACTTCCTGCTTGACCGGGCGATGGTTATAGGGAACGACCAGGTACAGGGGTTCTTCAAGCCCGTTCTCGACGCCGCCATCGCGGCGGCTGGTGAGGGAGTCAAGGGAATCAGGTGAGACTGCCTGCCTTCGAGGACCTGTCAAAAGAGCAGGACCTCATCTTCAACCTCGACCTCGACGGCAACTACATCGTCAGTGGTCCGCCTGGCACAGGCAAGTCGGTGATGGCGCTGTACCGCGCCCAGGCGCTGACTTTCGATGACCGCAAGCCTACGGTGCTCATGTACTCCAAAGTGCTCAAGCAATACACCGAGCAGGCCGCGAACGAGGTGGACGTGGCAGGCTATGTCACGACTTTCCATAGTTGGTTCTGGGACTTCTGGCGAAAGAACTACAGCGCAAATCCACCTTCGTTAGCCGGCAACTCGTTCGACCACGACTGGGCGCAGATCGCACAGGAGTTCATGACTAACCCGCCGGAGCTTGGCAGCCTTGCTGACCTCATCGTGGACGAGGGGCAGGACTTGTCGCTGAGTTTCTTCCGCATCGCCCGATTCGTCGCCAAAAACATCACGGTGTTTGCTGATGAGAACCAGCAGTTGTTCGACAACAACACCACGCTGCGCGAGATCGAAACTGGCATTGGCGCGCGGGAGCATCTGGTGTTGCGACGCAACCATCGCAACACGACAGAGATCGCGGCTGTCGCCGCCAAGTACTACTCGGGTACGCCAACGGGCATCCCTGACCCGCCTGAGCGCCACGGCGACAAGCCGAGCCTTCGGCGGTACGCCAGCACCGACGAGTTCACCGACTTCGTTGCCCGCTATGTAAAGGCGCGCTCCCATCTGACTATCGGCATCGCCTGCCCGAACGTAAACACCCAGCACCGGCTCTACCGCGAGCTGACGAAGCGAAAGCTGCCGATCCCGGTACAGCAGTACGTCTCGGGGAACCGCCAGCACAGTTTGGTGGGCTTTGATTCGCCAGCTCTGACCCTCCTCCACTACAAGTCGCTGAAGGGGTTGGAGTTCGACGCCTTGTTCGTGCCCGAACTACAGCAGGTGGCAGGAGATGTAACGTCGGCGGCGACTCGCATGATGTTCTATGTCGTGATGTCCAGAGCGCGCAACGAGCTGCACCTGTCGTGGAGCGGCTTCTCCAATAAGCCGGACATTGTGGCGAATTTGAAAGGCCTGGTGCAAGAATAATGACTGAAGAAGGGCAGTTGGAATTTAGTGGACTGCCAAGCGACGAGCTGGCTAACGAGAAAAAGCCCGCACTCAAACGCAAACGAGTTAATCTCGTCGAGGAGCCAGCGGAGGTAGCCCCAACGGCGACTGACCCTGAGCTGGCAACGGACGAGGCTGAGGAACCGGCTGACACTTCCTCCGCGCTCGAGCATTTTTCCGAGATCGAAGAATCGATCTCCATAGGGATCAGCGATGAGTCGATATCGATGGAGGAACCGGCCGCGGGAATCGCGCGCGAGCAAGCGGAGGAGGAAGTTGAAGCTCCCGATCCAGTGGCCGGAGTCGGGGGAGGCGTCGTTGTCGTATCCGGGGCCAGGCGGCTGTTCCTTCTAACTAATCGGATGAACCTCATCGGCATTCTCAGTTCGCGGGTGCTGGCGCCACGCGAGTCCTTCCACAAGTACTACGCCGACCTGTTGGAGCTGTCTCCCGGCTGGGTGCCGTTGCTTACCGTCCAGCCGACAGCTCAACTTGTGGAACGAGTCGTGGCAGAACGCGGAGCTGGCGCACCGGTGCTTGTGGAGTTATCCGAATCAGGTCTGAAGGGCCAGCAACCTGACAGCCCGGTAACGTACGTTCGCGCTGCGCTGTTGTCCGATGTCGTCGCGATCCATTTTCGCGAGGAGAAGTCGCTGCGCGAGCATCGAGCTCGCGGATACAGTAACGTTCACCCGCATGAGGATCTGCTTAGAGTCAGCTCCGAGCTGTTCACATCGACGTCGGATGTCAAGTTCCCGGTCGGAGCACCCGAGGACGGGGCGGGAATTGACTGGCTGCAAATCGATCGTACGCGAGGAGCTCTGAGTGGGTTCCTGGCGGCGGCGGACAGCGGCGAAGGTCTGGCAGTAGCATCTCGCGCGCTGGGCGCCCCTCAGGTCCCCAAGGGGACTGTCTTGCCGCATTGGTTGACATGGGACTCCCTGACAGGCCGAGTTCCGGCGCCAGTGACCGAAAGCGAAGCTGAGCTTGCGGACCGGTTGATATTCCAGACGGCGTATCGGATCCTGGGCGAACGGGATCAGGCGGAGTATTGGAGTGCGTCTGAAGTGCTAGAAGCAGTTGCCAGCGAGATCCAGTCGGCACAGCCCAACCCTGGGGCTCAGGTCCTCATCGATCGGAACCTTCAACGTGTTCGTGAGCTGGTCAACGTCGAGCGTGACTTTGAGCCCTTTCGCAATCCTGGGAGTCCCTACGTCGCGGCGAAGTCCTTCCTAATGGTCTTGTTACGACCCGACCTTGGTCAGCTCCTTGATTGGTCGGCCGAGGAGACAGGCGCTGACCCCACGACTCGCACGGTGGCCGCCGTTCTGGCCGGTCGCCTGCGCGGCTTGGCTCGTGAGTCAGTCAAACTCCGGAACAAGGCACTGGATGACATCACCGCCGCTCAGGCTGTGCATGCCGCGACCGGTGCAGAACGTTCACTAGGTGTAGCTGAGTTCGTGGCCAGCGCCGCCGGTACCACGCTGCTGCTAAATGGCATGGAACTACAGGCGGCAGCACCGCTTGTGTCGATCCAACCACCGTCTTCGGTGCGTTGAGCCCTGAAACAAAGAGTCTTAACCTTAAAAGCCGCCCTGGAGCTGTCCCAGGGCGGCTTTTGTTGTAGCTCTACCCAACTGTGGCAAGCTCTCGCTGGGCTGCTAGCGCAGTGTGGAGATGACGGGCGATTGCCCAGGCCAGCGCGGTCGGGACGGCGTTGCCGATTTGTCGGGCTATTTCGATTTTGGAACCCTCAAAGATGAAGCTGTCAGGGAAGCCTTGGAGCCGTGCCGCTTCACGATGAGTGATCGGCCTGTGCGCCTCAGGGTGGAGGTAGCGGCCCTTCTCCGGCTTAAAGAACTCGGTCCGAATCGTCGGCGATGGTCGCTCCCACCACAACCGACCCATAACGTCGGTTGTGCCGGTCGGCTTCTCAGCCCAGCATCTGGGGAGGAGATCCGGTCGGTTCCTTGCTAGGTCAAATCTGTTCCCGCCCTCAGGAATCGCCATGTAGCGCTCTAGGCTCGTCGGGCGGGGGTTCCGCTTTAAGTGGAGCTCCTGACGGTCGCCAGCAATGCCCTCGATCACTTCCGGCTCGACGGCGGTCGGGTACTGCGGTAAGTCGCCGATAGCGTCGCGCACGGTCACATACGGGGTGCCGCTGACGGCGTTTGGGCCGTGGGTGACGGGCGGGGGCCATGCTACTGCGTCGGCTCCACGGACTGCCATGAAGATGCCTCGGATGCGGCGCTGGGGCGCTCCGTATTCAGCGGCGTTCAGCGGGCCGTAAGCGAAGGCGTACTCCTTCAGTACGGGGTCAGTTTCCATTGCCTCTAGGAGTGCGTGGAACTGCGCGGACTTCTGGAACTCCGGCACGTTCTCGATGACGAACGCCGCGGGCCGTACTTGGCGGACGGCGCGAAGGTACTGCTGCCAGAGTTCATTGAGCTCCGCGCGGGATTCGTCGTCGCGGTCCCGCCCCAGGGGCGAAAAACCTTGGCAGGGAGGTCCACCGATAATCACGTCGGCTTCGGGGAACGACTCTACGTCAGTCACAGAGCCGGTTTCCACGGCACAGCCGAAGTGTCTCTCGTAGGTGCGTGCGGCGGCCTTGTCGATCTCAACGGCGAAGATCGGCATGAAGCCTAGCTCCGCCTGCTCGAAGCCCAGAGAAAGTCCTCCGGCGCCTGCGAATAAGTCTATTGTGCGTATGTCCATGATGCCCTTCCCGGTCGTAATCCTATCCTTACCGAGGGGTGCGACATCCGAGCTCGCCGGTGTGTCCAGTTGGGTGATTGCTCACGTTTAATGAAAGGCTCAGGCTCATGCCAGCCCCTTTCGCCGCTCAGCTGTGCGGATATCGTCTAGACAAACAACAGAACCTTACCGACCGCCCAAACACGTCGGATGCTAGTGAAGAAGGGTCAAAGGAGCTGGGACGGGCCCTGTTCGAGGAACTCGGCGTGCCTACTGACAGGGTGGGCCCCAAGGATCCCGGGGCAAGGATGGAGGAGGCGATTCAGGAGCACCTCAAAAAGATAGGTTCCGACGTTTCGATCCACCGTTCGAAGTCGGCGCTTGATTTCCAGCAGTATGCACATTTGAGGGTTTTTCCAGAGTTTAAAAAGGGCCACAAAGACGCCTGGCCAGCCATAAACGATTTGCTCACAATTGCACAGGAGCTTCCGCGATCCAAGGCTACGACAAGTATCCGGCGGAAACTGAAAGTAGCCTCAACGAACTTCTCGGTGCAAGACAGCATCAGTGAGAGACTGAAGTTGTATATGCCTGAAGAGTCTCTGCTAAATCTGGATCTCACCTGTGCACTAGAGAGGGAGGGGCAGGAACCAGTTCTCCGACTCGGACTTTCGTCGAAATGGACACTTCGCACCGACCGCGCCCAGGACTGCGTATCTCAAGGTGCCAAGTTGGCTTCACAGCGGAGGGGGCCGATGCCGCACTACGCAGTCATAACCATGGAGCCCCGCCCAGCCATGTTGAAGATTCTTGCGGACGGCTCCGGAGCTGTGGATTACGTGTACCACTTGGATCTACCAGCCCTAAGCCGGGCCATAGAAAAGGTCAGATCAACGAAAAAGGGCAGCTGGAGCCCAGGCATTACGTTTGACAGGCTGCTTATGCAAGGGCGTATCCGTGATTACGACGACTTGGTAAGGGCTGTGAAATCGATTTCCGCCTACGTTCCGCCCACGGTGCCAGAGGGCGCCATTGCTGAAGCTGAAGAGATCGCACGCCGCAGCGGCGAGACGTTAGATGATGTAGAACTTCCTCCTAGGAATGTCTAACTGGCCCACTGCCGTCGAGAGTAAGCAATGCGGCACGAAGCTGGACTTGCGAAAACCTAGTGGCATATATGCGGTCTAGGCGAATTGAACTGGAGGAAGAATGTCCGAAGAAGGCACGCTCTTTAGGCTATCCCCGTCTGCCGGAACGGGCGGAGATGAAGCATCCGGCCCGACTGGCGGAGTAGATTTTTATGCCCACGCTGGCGACGTAGTCGCCCGCATGAACCGCGGGACTGAACCTTTATTGGTCACAGCACGCCGCGAGTTTCACCGGGACTTAGCCAGTGCCCTCACGATAGATGCCGAAGGAGTTCCAAGCAACGCGGACTCCAGTAGCCGACCAAGCATTAGGTTTGCACAAGGAGTCGCTGAGCGATTAGGGACGGCGACACGGGCAAAAAAGTTACAAGGCCAAACTTTGGGCGCCCGGTTCGAACAGGCCACTGCTAGTTTCTTAGCAAAAACGTTTCCTTACCTAGATACGATTCGTCCCGGGGATTGGACGGTTCGTCGCATTGGCGATAATAGTCACCCTGGGTTCAAGTCGCAGAAGCAAAAGATTGAGGGGTCAATATACGAGCAGTACGAACACCTTGCAGATCTAGAAACAATCGTGAAGGAGAATCGGGCAATGCAAGCGTCGTTGGGAAACGCCTATGCTATTGCGCCAGACGTGGTTGTGACTCGCATGCCAGTCGGTGACGACTTGATAAATCGGGAGCGCTACATCGTTGGCGAAGATGCCGCACAGCACGCCCCGATTCGGAGTAATGTGCAGACCCGTGCACTTCTTCATGCAGTTGTTTCCTGTAAGTGGACCATTCGCACCGATAGGGCGCAGAATGCCCGCTCTGAAGCACTTAACCTAATTCGAAATCGGAAGGGCCGCACTCCTCATATTGCCATTGTCACAGCTGAACCGGTGCCAAATCGATTGGCATCGCTGGCTCTCGGTACCGGAGACGTAGACTGCGTTTATCACTTCGCGCTTCCGGAGCTTATGCACACGCTTGAGGAAGACAGCGATGAGTCCGCCTTCGAGATGCTCCAGATGATGGTGCATGGAAAGCGGTTAAAGGACATCTCTGACTTGCCCTTAGACCTGGCAGTCTAATTATCGCACGACCAGGCAGGTGGGTTTCTTCATATTCCAGAATCGGACTGATTCGACATCTCCAAGCTAACGCTAATCTAGCAAATCTCATAGGGGCATCCATTCAGAAGGGCCAGTAGAACGCCCATAGGAACGAGGGTACGACTTGCAATGCAACGCTTGCGATCGATGGTGCCCGGGATGCTTTCCACGAAGGGCGTGGAGACAATGAGAGCGCTGGCCTTATGCCAGGCTCTCTGCGCGTGATCAGATTACCGAGTAGAGAATTGCGCACCAAATACTAGGGCCAATCGAAGTAAGTTCAGGTCGAAAGACGCATTTTGATTGCGCAGGCACGAATAAGAGCATTGCAGCCAAACGGCAATCCGCATACCGAAATTGAGGTTGGTCCAATCGCCGCTTCAGACGCTTCCACTTTGCGGGAGGCTGTCGCTGCGTGTCAGCAACTATCTGCCATGCTTCGTATGGACCGGGTTTCGTCACAGCTCAAAAGCGGTGGCTGGCAAGCAGGAGCCATGGGGATTTAGGCTACTTTCGCGCCCTATTCCTTGTGTCCACAAGCAGCATCCGAACTTCCCCAGCCCTACGGTATTGGTGATTTGACCGTAGTTTACAGCATTTCGTTGGCGCGGCTATGCCCTAGTCCCCCTAATCTGTCGTACTCTGACCAAGTAGAGGGAGGTGGGTCAACCACCATGCTAGGGGCCGGGGGACGTTGCTCCCCTACTTCATGGGAATAGTTAGAGGATGTATGCGACTAAACGTTTTCAAGATTCCGACTGGCCAGGTGAAGGCGCTCAAGTCAAAATTGGATAGTAAAGGCCTTACGTCCATCAAGGAGCTTGAGCTGGACGGATGGAATGGGGATTTCCTCTTTTCCGAGTCGCCGGATCCCGGCAAGATACCTTGGATAACCAATTTTGCGGAATTTTTCGGGCAGCGTGACGTTGCAAATGTCAGCTATTTCGGTGTCATCTTGCTCCACAAGAAGAAGTCCTGCTATGCCATTTGCTTTGGTAAGTCACATTTTTATGTTCGCCCGCATTGTGATTTCGATTTCGGAATAGAGCTTTCCAAGCGCATAGCTGATGCAAACGATATCACTCAAACGTCGGCGAGACGATTTCAGGGAAAGCAGAAGAAGGATATTCGGAGCTTTGGTGCGCGAGCTCGCCTCAACATCCCTCCCGGGGAGTCGGTTGATTTCCTGCAGGCGGCCATTATTCCGGCGAAAAAGGAATCATATGGCGCAACTGGAAAATTTGGCGTTTCCGCTCTTGTTTCGCCACCGATACAACCCAGTGAGCTGGGTAATTTCCTTTCTTCGATTGAAAAGGAATTGAAACGAACGGAGCGGTTCAAACTGCCAAGGACGCTTTTACTCAAGGACAAGGCTGAGATTGCCCGATATGATGAGCAGCTTTTGGATGAGCTGACCGCGCCTGTCGGCCTCTCTGATATTGCAACCGCCACATTTGATCTATTTGGGGTGGATTTCATCTTTAGTAGCCAGGGGTCATTCACGCTTAAATGCGGCCATTACAAAGCAAAAGACCTGGATCAGCTCACAATGAAAGAAGTTAAAGCCTATATTAAGGAAAAGGACATACCACGCGAAAAGCTTTTGCAGCTGAAAATTACGCATCGTCGTGAGGGAGAACCCGAGTTCACGCAATCTATAAAGGAAGCGATCGACTTCATCTCCGATGAGGATCGAGTGGTATTGACGCAAGGAAAATGGTTGCAGTTCAACCAAGATTATCTGGACTACCTTGATGCTTCCATCAGGCAGATCCGTGTAGAGGAAGTTGAACAGGACTTCCTGAAAATAGCGGATATTGAAGGTGATTTTAATGCCAAATTGAGTGAATCAGGCTATGAAGTTGCCGATAGGGACTTCTCGATCTTCAGGACTAGCTCGGGGACGGCCGTAGAGGCCTGGGACCTGAAGAAAGGGGGCACCGTCTACGCTGTGAAGTTTGGTACCGCGCAAAAACTGAACTACGTCTGCGACCAAGCTATGAACGTACTTGAGCTTATGCATAATCGCGCAAATGTACAAAGAATCCCCGATTTCGATAGCTACTGCCTGTGGTTTGGCTACCGAGCTACGAAGCTGCCAGCAAATTTGGCCGACTCCGGTTCAATCATCTTGAAGCAAAAAGTGGACGCGTGGGCCCGTCGTTGCGAAGAATTAGGAATAATACCCAAACTTAAAATGAGCCTGAAAATAGACCCTGTGCACGACAGTCTTGCAGGCGTCCACGCCAGCTGATTCAAGTCAAATATGCCCTGCAGCATTATTGGTTAACTTTGCTCCAACAAGGCCAGGAATCTTTCCCGGGCTTCGTAGTAATCTTCAATCATATTCGCGAATACAGGTCGCTTCGGAGAGGTGACCGGCGCTGGCCACGTTGCCCGCTTCTTGTGGCACCCCGTGAAGTCACCGACTGCATCCTGGCGTTGAGGTCCGAACATCACGGGTGAGAGCCGCGCCTGGGTTTTGGGCTCTTCAAGGTTGGTGGGGAATTGAGTTCGTGTCGTTGAAGACAAGAGGGCCCCGTGGCCCTGTTGGGGTGAGGGTGTCTAAGCATTAAACCTGGAACAGGACCACGAGCCCTCCATTTCCCCACGAACCGTGAAGAGCCGATAAAAGACTGCTTGGGCGGATGCGGTTTCCGTGTATCTGCTAGACGGTACAGGAGCCCGGGAACAGGAAATGAGTAAGGAAGTCCATGCACGGAGCCGGAAATCTGGAGATATGTGCGACACAGCTGTTTGAAGCGTTGACTGAAGTTTGACAAGCTGCCGTGGGAGTACGAAGCGTGGCAGGATTCCGAGACTTATAACTGGGCTGTAGGCATCACTGCGCTCCCGTACCTCAGGCGGGAAAGCCCATTACGATGGCAGTTTCCTCAACTGATGGTCTACAGGGACTTTGGACGGGGGAAGGGTTGTGATGAGGAGTTCGTCGGCGTCACGCTTTCCAGTCTTGCCACTCGCCGAATAACGCACAGTTACCAGGCGTTTGGAAAGAGTCCAAGAGCGGATGCCTAACGTCTCGCGGTCCTCGATGCTCGGCGTCATGCGAGCGTGCCCATAGAGCCACGGGCTGTCGGTCAGAAGCGCATTGTGGTCATAGCTAAGCAGCCAACGGAACTGGGCCTTGGTGCGCAGGTATTCGGCAAGCTGCATGTGGAGTAAATGATCAATCCGCGCCGGCTTGCCACCCTCATAGTTGCCGTATCCCCCGCTCGGATCAAATGACGCGCGGTAGAGGTGCGAGGCCTTTTCGAGATATGGCGGGTCGAGGTATGCGACGACGCGCGACGGGATAAGCTGCGGGTATTGCTCAGGAACGTCAGCCAGTGTCTGCTTCCAGTCCTTACGCCAGACATCGACAATTCTGCCAGTCTCGTACAAGTGACCAACGTACCGAAGTCGTTTCTCGATGGCGTCCGGATTCCACCGACATCCGATGCCGTACGGACTCTCCTGCTTTCGCCCACCAATGGGCCCGGCCTTGCCGTGCAGGATTCCGGAGAAGGTCGTGCGGTTCAGGAATAGGCACTGCATCGCCAGGCCGATCCGGACGACGTCGGGGGCCGCGTTGCGAGCGGGTACCCATGAACGCCAATAGTCCCAACGCTCCACTCCAGTCGTTCCGCCAGGCTTGACGTATCGAGTCCACTCGTCATGCATTCGATCGATTAGTGCGTCGGTGTCGGCCGCCGCAACCTGCCAGAATGCGGTCACCAGAGGATCAACATCGGCGAGTAGGACTCGGTCGACGATCCCTTGGCCGACCAGCCGTAAAGACGCCGACGCGCCGCCAGCGAATGGTTCGACCAGCAGACTGATCTCCGGGACCTCTCGTGAGCCCTTTGCAGCCTCCAAGATCCGGGCAATAACCGGAGCAAGGGATGACTTGGCTCCCGGATACCGAAGGGGCGACTGGTATCGGCCGGACGTGAGTGGGTGATCAAGCTTGCCAAGTGGCCAAACAAGCGAACGAGCGTTGTCGAGGATGTGCCTAGGAATCGTGGGCGTGGTGGGAGGGTTGACACTGGTGGGTGGGGAGGCTGTAGCCCCGTCCGCATCCCGAATCATCGGGCAGACCGTGCCGGGTCCGTTGGCGCGGTGGGCGAATCGAGACCAAGACGTTTGGTGGCCACCAGCCGGAGTACGTCAGTGCCCACGCCGATCGGAAATGCGGCCTTTCCATGCGCGGCTGCGACAGGGATGATGCCGTCGAGGTACATGGAGGAACCAGTCCGATCGATCACATCGAGGATTGCTGCCAGTGTTGGGTAGTCTGCAGGATCGGCCTGACCGCCGCTGGCGTCGTAGGGCGCGCCGGACGCGGGTGGAACAGTCGGGACGAGGACGCGCCCATCGAGTGCGCGGTATACGAACTTGCGGCCCCAGTACGTTTCCTTGCCGTAAGCGCGCGCGTTATTGGCGTTGACGACACGGGCAATGACATGTTCGTCGCATATCAGCAACTCGCCCGGCCTCAGGATATCGTGACGCGCAAGTTGGCGAGCATAATCGACGAGAGCTCCCGTTTTCTCGATCCCACAGACGTACGGCGCTTTGCCCGGAGCGGAGTTGCCCATCGCCTGAAAGTACTCAAGGGCTCGTCCGCGCAGCTTCGCTGGCGTGCCAAATACTGCCAGCGGACCATCAACGATGAACAAGGTCGCGGGCAGGGCCTTCTGGCGCGATTGTTCCCACAGCAATGTCGCCAACCCCACTAGCACTAGCAGTTCCACAACGGACATTAGCCGCCCAAGGGCGGACTGGTTCGTACCTTCTTCGCCCACCTCCTCGTGGATGCGAAGCACGTCGGTGGGAAATAGATCGACGCCGCATGCATCGCAGACGACGCCCGCGGGCGGAACCGCCACGTTCCTACTGCAGTCGGGAGTGGGGCAATTGACCGGGACGGTGGCCGCCGGCGCTCCGGGCACGCCATGGAGGAGGAAAAGTAAGTCGAGAAGTGGCTGGTCGAGGCGGTTAACATCAATCTTTTTTTGCCGGAACAGAACGTTGATTGCCTCGCGCCATGAGGTTGTAATGTCGACGCCGGGGCGCGTGTATGCGCCGGCGACGGGAAGGTCCAAGGTAACAAGCGCGGTGTTAACGGCACGCTCTATCTCGTACGGGTCGACAAACCGTTCGGCTCGCTGCGATTCAAGAATGTCGAGGTCCAGGAACGCAGCAGCGGCTTGGGCGAAGCCATACATGACCGATGGCAGGCCGTCACGTACCTGCTCGACAACATAGGAACCGTCAATTGCCAGAGCTGACTGGAGACGCTCCTGCGGGGACGGCAAACTAAATTCACTGCGTGGCCGGATTCGCTCGCGAATCGCATCTGAATCCTGGATCGCCTCTGCAGGAACGTGAAAGGTACGTTGGTCCGCGATGGCTTTGATAGCGGCCGCTGAATGGCCCAAACGCGACGCAATCTCGTGCCCGCCGCCGGTGGTTTCGTACGGCATCAGGTGGCCGAGGCGATCGTTAGCGGCGGGTCGCCGGCTGCAGACCGCGCCTCGTTGACGAGCTCTGCGTTATACCGGTCGATCTGTACAGGGACGATATAGGGCGATGACAGGGTCTTGAGACGCACGAAGCCACGGTCTTCGGACGCGATGATCGCGTCCGAAAATGACCCGAAGTCGTAGAACTTCGCCAACTCACGCACCTCCGTTGTGTTGTTCAAGTGCGCAACGACCCAATTGGCGGTGTTCGCCTTGACCTGGTGCGCGACTCCGGATACCTCCTGCGTGGCATACGTCATGCCGAGATTGAGCTTGCTGGCCTCCTTCGCAAGCTTCACCCACACATCAAGATTGTCCTTATAGCGGTCGGAAGAGAACAGGTTATGTGCCTCTTCGAGCATGACCTGGATGTGGGGTGGTTCTTGGCCCGACGTGAACGTCTCGGTCTGACGAGACAGCAACCGACGCGTAATCGACTCACTGAGCGCCTTCGTGATCGCCTCGGCACCAACGTGGAGGTCAACAATCACGATGCGGCCACCGACGAGTTCGTCGTAGATCTCCAGGGCTGGGTCCTGCTGGGTCAGCGGGCTATGGAAAGGGCGCAGTGGGTTCAGGTTCTTCCATCCACGAACAGGGCGCCCGCTGTTCTTTGTGGTGAAGATCGGCTCAACGCTCGTCCAGCGCACATCCTTCGTGAAGTCAAGCGCGTCAGTATCGCCTGCGGCCTTGAGCTCGACGATCTTGTCGACTACAGGCTGCAAGTTGTCAGCGGAGATCCCCACCAAGTTCGCTGTCTTTCCGACCTGCACGAACGGATTTCTTCCGAGCGCGCCTGTTAGGGTCTGCTGGAACGCGGTCTTAATGTTAGCTCGGGCTTGAAAACCCTGAGGCACGGCAAAACCCGCACGCATCAGCGCACCGTATAGAGCCAGCCGCGCCCGCTGCGCGTGGGTCGTCGCCGACGGATCGCCTGGGACGTCGGCGAAAGAGGTTCCAGCGAAGTCCTTCACATAGCCTGAGTCCTCACCGCTGAGTTGGTCAGCGACGAGCCCCTGAACGGCATCGATCTGGTTCTCCGAGTAGAAGTTGATGTTAAGCGGCTTAACGTGGGCCTGCGAGCCGTCGGCGCCGAACTTGAAGATGCTGACGTGCTTGGCGCCAATGGCCGCGATCTCGGTACCGTCCTGGGTGTTCGCGTTGGCGTACTCGCCTTGAGGGTCGAAAATAAGCTGGCCAATGGGCTTGCCCCCACTGGCACGCTGCCGCTCGGAGACGACAAAAGTTCGGGCAATGATCGTCTTGGCAGTGTTGGACTTGCCCATACGCGTCATGCCAAGGAGAGCCGTCTTGTTTCCGATGAAATCGTGGATGTTGACTTCCACTGCGGCGTCGGCCTGTTTGGAGGTTTTCGCACGGCGCCGTGTCGCCGAGTATCGGACGGCTCCGATCCTGACCCGTTCCTGCTTGCGGCCGGTCGGCTTCAGATACGAGGCGATCGTCGCGAGGCCGTCGCCGATCGGCTTCAGAACCCGGTAGGTGGATGTGGCGTAAAAGTTATCCACATCGGCACCGAACTCCAGCACCTTCTGTCCGTCGACCTCGTCTTCGTAAAAAGTGCCCAGGATCCTGCAGCGGACTCCGGTAAATGACACCCGATTCTTGGTGAACGGGTCAAGCTCCGCATCAAGCACGGCCGATGGCGCTGGATCTCGCATGTTCGAAAGGGCCGTGCGCAGCGACTCCTCACGCACTGCATGGAGGTCGCGCTCGAGCGACAGTGGGGAAGTACCTTCGACACGGAGGAGCAGCACCTCGTCGTCGTCCACGCGAGGGTCGTTAACATCCTGCGCAGTCGCCAGGAGAAAAGAGTACTGCGGGATGCCACCGGCGTCGAATTTCCACCGGTCGTGGGTCAGCACAACAGCTTGGCCATAGTCGATCTGGTGGATTGCTCCGATTCGCGTCGAGCGATCATCGGCAAGCAGCTCAGACCGCAGCAATGACCCAGCGCCAACGCCGGGGATAAATTCCTTCATTCTCACCCTCCCAAGAGGCACCGGCCGGAGGCGGCCAGTGCGCCTCCAGTTTATGGCAACACCTAATCGGTTCGTGGCTAGGCCGACGGGACGCGCGGCGCGTACAACCCTGAGCGCACGGTGTGCTGCCCGAAGTGTCCGGCGATACTAATCGGGCCGCTGCGACCGCCTGCATGGCGGGGACGCCAGGAATGACAAATATCGGGCATCCCCGCGACCCACTAGCCGCCCCAAGGCTTCGACTGCCTCAAAGTCCGAGGCGCTCATGTCCGCGGGCAGCCACCAAATGAGGAGCGCGGCGTCGCCGCTGGACGGCACAACCGACCCGACCGCCAGGTCCAGCTGGCCCCGCAGCAACCTGCACCAGAGCCGGAACTACTCCTCCTACCTGGCCCTGCAGCTCAAAGCCCGGATGGAAGGGCTGGAGACGCCGGTGTACGAACTGCAGCCCAGCCACCACACCCGCTGAGGAGGTGGTTGAGCCTGTCGAAACCAATGGAAGGACCATCATGAAGGCAGCACGATTCCACGCCCGCAAGGCATCCGTATCGAGGACATCCCGGAGCCGGAACTTCGCGCCGGGGCGGTGAAGATCGACGTCGCGTGGTGCGGCATCCCGGCACCGACCTGCACGAATACCTGGAGGGGCCCATCTTCTGTCCGGCGCCCGGCCACCCGCACCCGCTGTCCCACGAGGACTCCCCGGTGACCCTCGGGGGCACGAATTCTCCGGGACTGTCTCGGACGTGGGCGCAGGCGTGGAGGGGCTGGAAGTTGGTGAGAACGTCGTCGTCGAACCCTATTTCCTGGACGGCGACTGCGACATGTGCCAGGCCGGCAGCTACCACCTGTGCCGCAAGATGGGGTTCATCGGGCTCTCCGGCGGCGGGGGAGGGCTGAGCGAGAAGATCGTGGTGGACCAGCGGTGGGTGCACCCCGTTGGGGACATCCCGCTGGATAGGCGGCGCTGATCGAGCCGCTGTCCGTGGCGCACCACGCGGTGGCGCGCAGCGACGTGAAGGCGGGCGACACGGCGCTGGTGGGCGGGTCGGGTCCGATCGGGCTGCTCACCGCCGGGGTCCTGAAGGGCATGGGGGGTGACCACGATCATCAGCGAGCTCACGCAGGCGCGGAAGGAGAAGGCCACCTCCAGCGGGGTGGCGGACCATGTTCTGGACCCGAGTCAGGAGAACGTGCCGGAGCGGGTGCGGGCGCTCACCGGCGGGACGGGGGCCGACGTCTCGTTCGAATGCGCCGGCGTGAACGCGGTGCTGGACACCAAGCTCGACGCCGTCCGGCCCGGCGCCGTGGTGGTCAACGTGTCCATCTGGGGCGCGCCCGCCACTGTGGATATGCAGAAGCTGGTGCTCAAGGAGATCGACCTGCGCGGCGCCATCGCTTACGTCCGCGACCACCCCGCTGTCATCAAGATGGTGCAGGAGGACAAGGTGGATCTCAAGCCGTTTATCACCGGCCGGATCGCGCTGGAGAACCTGGTGGAGCAGGGCTTCGACACCCTGATCAACCACAAGGACACCGCGGTGAAGGTGCTGGTGCACCCGTAGGGGCAGGTGCAGAGCTTCATCGGATCAGGCCTTCGGAGTCTCCAGCGTTACGTCGTTAGGGCCGGGCTCAGCTGGTGGCGTCATGGGCAGACGGTAATCCATCCTCCGCTTGAGGACGGAGACTTTAGGCGTCGGAAATCCTGCATCCCGTAGTTCCTGCGCCTTCCACTGGCCCCGGGTGGCGTTTTTGAAGGACTCGCTGTAGCGCCGTCTGGCTTGGTACAACACCTGCTCAGCCTCTTGCAGCGCCTTGTATTTGTCCAAGACTTTGGCGGCTAGCTCAAGTTCCTGTTCGCTACGGCGTTGATGTGTCTGACGAAGGAATTCCATTGGATCCTGGCTGGTCATGGCTTATCGTACCGACCGGCAGCAATGAGCGACCAGAGGTGGGAAGCGTTGTTCTGGTCGGCCGAAAAGCCCCGGGGCGACAGCCCTGTGGACAGGACTTAGCCCGATAGGCAACGTGGGAAACAAGGCGCAGTGATGCGGGACAGTTGGGACGACGGCGGGACGCAAGTTCCGCCATCGTTCCTCCCCTTCCTTCGCTTTGGAGCGCCGTTGTAGTGTCATGGCGTGATCGTCCCCGAAACCTCCCAGAACGCCGTGGCGGTCGCGGATCACTACGACGAGCTCGATCCCCTTTACCGCAGGGTGTGGGGCGAGCATGTCCATCACGGGCTGTGGACGACGGGCCGCGAGACACCCGGCGAGGCCGTCGAGGCGCTCGTGGATACGGTCGGCGACAGGCTGGGCCTCAGGCCCGGCCAGGCGTGCGTCGACATCGGCTGCGGCTACGGCTCCACCGCAAGGCGGCTCGCTGTGACGCGCGGGGTCCGCGTCACCGGCTTCACGCTTTCGACTGAGCAGGCCCGCTACGCCGCCGCGCATGCCACACCGGAGGTAGACATCCAGGTCCGCGACTGGCTGGACAACGGGCTGGCCGATGCCTCGGCCGATGCCGCCTGGGCGATCGAGTCGAGCGAGCACATGGTCGATAAGCCCCGGTTCTTCGCCGAGGCACACCGCGTGCTCTCGCCCGGCGGCCGCTTCGTCATTTGCGCGTGGCTCGCCGAGACCGGCGCCAGCGGATGGAAGGTCCGCCACCTGCTCGAGCCGATCTGCCGCGAAGGGCGCCTGCCCTCGATGGGCACGCGCGAGGAGTATGAGGAGATGGCAAGGCAGGCTGGCTTTGCGGTCACCGGCTATGAGGATGTCAGCCGCCGGGTCGCCCGCACCTGGCCGATCTGCGCCGGCCGGCTTGTGAAGGCCTTGCTCACCGACCGCGGGACACGGCGGATTGCCCTTGGCGCACGCAACCGCAGCTCGTTTCTGGGCATCCCGCGCATGATCCTGGCCTACCGCACAGCAGCCATGCGCTACGGGGTCTTCACGCTTACCAAGGTTGGGGAGAACGGGCGGTAACAGGCGCAACACCACAGGGGCGGGCTGACCGCGAACACCCTGTTAGAGCCCTGCATCAGGGCAGCGGCTGCCGTTCGCCCACGCTGACGGAGGCCGTCGGCGGCAGGTGCTCCCGCCGTCGTCGTTCCATCCGGCGCTGCTGGCCCGGCGACGGGATCCGGGCACGCTTTGCCCGGTTGCACCTGGCACAGGCCGCAACGAAATTCTGCAGACTGGTGGAACCGCCCTTGGACCACGGGTAAAAGTGGTCGCCGTGCTCGGCCGGGCGGGCGCAGCGGCGCCCGAACCCGGCTTCCAGCTCGCACAGCCCGTCCGCGCGGGCCATCCCTTCGCGGCGCTGTTGGCGCGTGAAACGGCGTACAGGATCCCGGCGCCGGACGTCCCGGCCGGTGATGACGGCGGCGGCAATACCCAGCACGACGGCGGCCACGCCGGGGAGCGCAACCGCGGCGGCAACGCCCTCCACCATGCCGCGCAGCACCCCTGCGGCGGCGGACGGACCAGCTCCGGTAGCCGGTGCTGCCTTGGCCGTGAGCGCCGACATCACCGCGACAGCGAGCCAAATCATCACCGCTGAGTACGCCAGGCGAAGCCCCTGCCGGGTCCAGTAGATGCGGCCGAGTTCCGGCATTGATTCCCCCTATGTCGCTGCGCCGGTAGCCCTTGGCCCCGGATGTCCAGGAAATCTTATTGGCCTGGCGCAGGCCGGCGCCCCAGGTTCAGCTCAGTTTTTGCCCAGTTTTCGTATCCACCGAGCGGACGGATAAGCCGCAGGTGGTCCGAATCTGGGCGGAGCCGCGTCCAACAATGGCGCCATACCCACGAACAGCACGAATCCGCGGAGCCCGCACTGGACAGCACCGAAAAGCTACCGGGACACCACGCTGTACACCACCCTCGCCCCCTGCGCCATGTGCGCCGGAACCATCATCCAGTTCAAAATCCCCCGCGTGGTGGTGGGGGAGGCACGCACGTTCGACGGCGAACTGGAGCTCCTGCGGTCACGCGCGGTTGAGGTTGTGGTCCTGGAGGATCAGCGCTGCGTGGACATGATGCGCACCTTCCAGGCCGACAACCCGGAGCTGTGGGCGGAGGACATCGCCGAGTAGCCCTCAGCCGCCGTCGTCCGTTTCAGGGTGTTGCCCCGCGCGCAGGACCCGGCAGCAGCGGGGACCTTCGCCCCTTCCCTGCCTTGGTTCCGGCTGGGGAGGCTGGATCGCAAAAGGGGGAGCAGGGAGGTGGCTGGCGTGAGCAGCTGGGACTTGGGAATCGGCGGATTGGCACTGCTGGCGGCCATGTCGCTGGCCTTCGGCCTGGTGGCGCAGCTGATCGTCGGCTGGCACGTGGCCCGCTGGCTCTGGCTCTATTCGGCCCTGGCCTATTTCGTGGCGGGGATCCTGGTCAGCGAAGCCTGGTTCGGCTGGGCCACCGAGGAGGAGCTGCAGCCGAACATTGACGGGCTGTCCTTTGACGAAGTGCAGCTGGTGACCCTCGCGGGCCTCATTGCAGCCGTCACCGCACGGCTCGTCCTCCGGCGCAGAGGCCGCGCCGGGGGATCCGCCGGGAAACCGGCCAGCTGAACCCCTGCCCCCGGACCTAGCAGCGGGAGTCCAGGGCGTCGAACTGCTCCTGCCACAGGGACAGCTCGCGGGCCTTGTAAAGCCTGTGCGACGGGCTCCACTTCGGCCAGATCCCGGACGCGGGCTCTGCTTGCGCGGGCGGCCGGTTCTGGACGCGGGCGACTCCCGGCGGGGAGGGCGCGCGCTGCACGTTCCGTCCGCTGGCCACGGCGGGCCTGGCCACCGCTTTTGGCCGGGTTCCGTGCCCGGCGGGCAGGGGCTTCAGGTCCATCGCCCAGAGAATCAGCTTGCGGCCCGTCCAGATGATGCCGAACAGGACCATCGCGGCAAACAGGACGGCAATCCACAACAGGAGTCCGATCGCGGAGAAAATTACCACCATGGTCCATTTTACGGACGTGGCCGCCATTAAGGGGAGGGCTGGATCTCCCGAAGAGGGACCGTGGCCCCCTCGAGTTGGAGCGTGAACACCCACAGCAGCACGTCCTCGCCCGGCACGTACCAGTCCCGCTCGGGCGCCCGCCGGAAGCCCAGCGACTCATAGAGCCCGTGCGCCCGTTCCATGAACGTGGCGCTGGTGATGCTGATCGCCCCGATGCCGGGCAGCTGCTGGGCGTGATCCACGATCCTGCGGACCACGGCGCGGCCCACGCCGCCGCCCTGGCACGCCGGGTCCACCGCCAGCATCCGGAACTCCAGCTCCCCGTCCGCGGCGATTTCACTGTACGGCTGGCCGGCGAACGTCAGCGTCACCGCCGCCACCACCCGCCCGCCGGCCTCCGCCACCCACACCTGCGCATGCTCGGCGCGGTGCTCCACATCCTCCAGCACGCCCATGTACGGGTGGTCCGCGGCGAAATGCCCGGCCCGGAGGTAGGCATCGCGCGTGATGCGCCGGACCTCCGGAAAGTCCGACGGCGCCGCCCGCCGGAGCGCGACGCTCACCGCGCGCCGCCGGTTGCGGCAGTCCGGTCCACGTAGTGGCCCAGCTGTGCCAAATCCGGCTGCGATGAAGGATCGCCCACGGCGTCGCCGCCCACCGCGTTGGCCACGGCCAGTGCCCGCGCATAGTCCAGCCCCTGGCGCAGCGCCAGGACCAGGGCGGCGCAGAACGCGTCCCCCGCGCCCACGGTGTTTGCCACCGTCACGGCGGCCGACGGCGCCTCGGCCACCTTCCGGCCGTGCTGGAACATCGCGGAGCCGTCCCCGCCGAACGTCACGGCCACGAGTTTGGCCGACTCGAGGGCGGGGATCAGGGCGTATTCGCTTTCGTTGACGATCACCAGGTCGCACCGCTCCAGCAGCTCGGCCGGCAGGTCCATGGCCGGAGCGGCGTTCAGCACAAAATACCCCGGAGTCTTCCGGGCCGCCTCCAGCACCACCGGCAGGCCCACCTCCAGCTGGCACAGCACCGTCTCCTCCGGGCCGAACTCCACCCCGTCCAGGGACAGGTGCGAGTTGGCACCCGGGCACACCACAATCTGGTTTTCGCCGTCGCGGTCCACCACAATCAGCGCGGTCCCGGTGGCCCCCGGAAGGACCGCCACGTCAGCGGTGCCGACGCCGGCACCCGCCAGGGCGTCCAGCATCCGCTGCCCCTGGGCGTCACTGCCCACCGCACCCACCATCCGGGCGCTGCCTCCCAGCCGCGCGGCAGCCGCGGCCTGGTTGGCGCCCTTGCCTCCGGGCTGCTCGGACAGCACGGCGCCGCCGATGGTTTCGCCCGCCGTCGGGAGCCTTTCGGCGGTGGCGATCAGGTCCAGGTTGATGCTGCCGACGACGGTGACGGCAGGAAATGGATTGCTCATGGGAAGTCTCTCTCGAGGGGAAGCCGGAAGCGGCCGGATTAGGAAATAGTGTACGCCATGGTTGTACTTGTGCGTCATACATGGTTGTATAACAACTCGAATCGCCATTCCGGCGCATCCCCGTTCGAACAAAGGAGTTTGATGTGAACACCCCCACCCCGGTCACCGCCTCCCCGCCGGTTACCGCGGAACAGCCCGCCTTGGCCGGCAGCCGCGCCGCCCTGTTGATCTCCACCCTGCTGCTGGGCGTGCTGTCCTTCCAGCTCAACGCCAGCATGGTCACCCCCGCGCTGCCGCAGATCGCCGCCAGCTTCGGCCAAGGTGCGGACAGCGCCGCCCCCGTCCAGTCCATGTTCTTCCTGGCCGGCGCCATCGCCGGGCCGGTGATCGGCCGGTGGAGCGATTTCATCGGCCGCCGCGCCGCCCTGCTCCTGGTTCTCGGCATCATGGGCGCCGGCACCATCCTCTGCATCACCGCCCCCACCCTGCCGCTGCTCATCACGGGCCGGTTCCTGCAGGGCGTCTCCAGCGCCGTCTTCGCCCTCGCCTACATCGTGCTCAGCGAAAACCTGCAGGCCAAAGTCTTCGGCACCTCGGTGGGCATCATCGCCGCCATCAACGGGGGAGTGGGCGGCGTGGACGGCTACGTGGGCGGGCTGATGGCCGAGACCCTCGGCTTCCGGTCCATCTTCGTCGTGGTCCTGGTCCTCACGGCCATCGCCGCGGCCTGCATCATCAGGATCGTCCCGGCCGGACGCCCTGCCGGAGTGCGCGGCGCCATGGACTGGTGGGGCGCCGGATCCCTGTCCGTGTTCCTGGTCTTCATCACCTACTTCGTCTCCGGCGGCTCGGCCGCCGGCTGGACAGCACCGAGCACCCTGGCCCTGCTGGCCGGCACCATCGCGTCCTTCGCCGCCTTCTGGATCATCGAAAAGAAGCGCAGCCACCCGCTGATCGCCGTCCACCACCTGCGCTCCCGCCAGGTCTGGCCGGTCATCGCCACCACCGTCCTCACCCTGGCCGGCATCTTCGCCATCATCAACTTCACCGTGGTGCTTCTCAGCCAGGACGCCGGCGCCGGCTTCGGCCTGACCGCGTCCGTCTCCGCGCTCCTGTTCCTCACTCCGGCCGCGCTCATCGGCGTCTTCGCCGCACCCCTTGCCGGCTGGCTGGCCGACCGCCGCGGCTGGATCAAAACCCTCCGGATCGGCACCGGCCTGAGCCTGGCCTGCGCCATTGTTGCGGCCACTTTCTCCGAGAACCAGGTGGCGGTGCTGATTGCCGTCGCGGCCCTGGGCATCTTCTACAACGGCTTTTTCCTCACCGCCATCAACGGGCTCTCGGTGCTGCTGTCACCCAAGGAAGCCCCGGCTGCCCTGCCCGGCATCAACGGTGCCTCCTTCGGCATCGGGGCGAGCCTCGGCGTCGTGCTCGTGGCGCCGTTCGCAGCGCAGGCCACCGCCGCCGGGTACGCCGCCGCCCTCTGGATTTCGGTGGCCATCACGGCCGCCGCGTTCATCGTCAGCCTCTTCGTCGCCGCCCCCAAGGGCGAGACCCTCTGACCAACCCCACCCTCAAAGGAAAGATAAACACCGCCATGACCACCACCAGCCACCCGTTCTACCTGGACTGCGACACCGGAATCGACGACGCCCTCGCCCTGGCCTACCTTCTCGCCGCGCCCACGGCCGACGTTGTGGGGATCGGGACCGTCAGCGGCAACGTCAGTGCCGCCGTCGGCGCCCGCAACACCCTGGACCTGCTCCAGCTCGCCGGCCACACGCACATTCCCGTGGCGCTCGGCGCGCACCATCCGCTGGCCGGGCAGTTCGGGGGAGGGGCGCCGTGGGTGCACGGGGACAACGGCATCGGCGGGGTGCAGCTGACGACGGCGTCTGCCGGGCTTGCGTCTGAGTCAGCGGCGGAGATGCTGGTCCGGCTCGCCCATGCGTATCCGGGAACGCTGCGGGTGCTGGCCGTCGGCCCACTGACCAACATCGCCGAGGCCCTCCGGCTGGAACCGGACCTGCCCGCGCTGGTGGACTCGGTCACCATCATGGGCGGCGCGGCCCTGTCCCCCGGTAACATCTCGCCGGTGGCCGAGGCCAACATCCACAACGACCCCGAGGCCGCCGCCCTGGTGCTGGCGGCCGGCTGGGATGTCACGCTGGTTCCGCTGGACGTGACCATGGCCTCGGTGCTGGAGGAGCCGCACCGGCAGGCGCTGCTGACGTCCTCCGCGCCGGTGCCGCAGGCGCTGGGGGAGATGCTGGGCTACTACTTCCGGTTCTACGAGGGCATCTTCGGGCGGCCCTGTTCCGCCATGCACGATCCCCTGGCTGCGGCGCTCGCTGTTGGCGCGGTGCAGGCGGCTGTTGCACCCGTGGTGCGGGCCGCCGTCGACACTTCCGACGGGCCGGGCCGCGGGCAGACCGTTTGCGACCTGCGCGGGCTGTACGCGGGCTACCCGCCGGTGAAGGGCGCGCGGTGCCGTGTGGTCCTCGCGCTGGAAGAGGACTTTGCCCCACACCTGGTGGAGACGCTGCTTGGCTTCTTTGAGGGCACGACGGCGGGACTCGCCTCAGCGGGCTCCGCCGCCTGACGCCCTCCTGCGGTGGGGAGAGCCGTTGCCCGGCACGTCCGCAGGGACGAGCCGGGCAACGGTCGTTCAGCTCACGTGCTCCGGGACCGGCCGGGTGGTGTTCGCAACGGCGTGCGGGACCGCCACTAGGGCCAGCACCGCGAGGGCGCCGGCTGCTGCGAAGACGTAAAAACCCCAGGGATAGGCGATGCCGGCGGCGACCAGCCCGCCCGTCACCGCAGGTCCGGCGATGGCGCCGACGCGGCCCACGCCGGCAGCGAACCCGAGGGCCGTGGCGCGCAGGCGGGCCGGGAACAGCTGGCTCACCCAGGCGTAAACGAGCACCTGGGAACTGAAGACAAACACCCCGGTGACGAAGACGAGGGCGTTGAGCAAGACGGCGTTCTCAACCTTGATGCTCAGCAGGGCAAGGCAGGCCGCGGAGAGGCCGAACCAGAGCAGCACGATGGGTTTGGTGCCGTGCTTGTCCGCCAGGATGCCGGCGATAATTAGGCCGGCTACGGCGCCCAGGTTCAGCACCAGAAGCAGGGAAAGGCCGGCGCTGACAGGGTAACCAGCGGATGCCATGAGCTGCGGAAGCCAGGTGTTCAGGCCATAGACGAGCAGCAGCCCCATGAAAGAGGCGGCGGCGATGGCCGCGGCAACCAGGGGGTAGGGCTTCTTCACCAGGTCCCGGAACCCGGTCTGTTCCTGCTTCTCGGCGGTCTCTGCAGCGGGCAGGGTCTCGGGCAGCTTGAACCACAGGAACGGCAGCAGGACAAGGCCGGCGACGCCTCCGACGACGAACATCGTGCGCCAGTCCGGGATGACCATCAGCGCCAGGAAAGCAGTTGCCACAGCCCCGACGTGGTAGCCGGTCATGGTGCGGGTGGTGGATTTTCCTGCGGATCCCGCCGGTGCGTAGTCGTTCATGTAGGCGAGGGCCACCGGAAGGCAGGCGCCCAGTCCGACTCCGGCCAGGAAGCGGAAGACGCCGAACATCGCCACGTTGGGCGCCCACGCCACCGCGAGGGTGAAGATCGAGAACCAGAGCACGCAGGCAACCATCAGTTTGCGGCGCCCGAAGCGGTCTGACAGCGGGGCGATAAAGAGCGCGCCGAGGCCGACGCCGACGAGGGAGATGGTGGCAACCAGGGTGGCGCCGACCGCGTCGAAACCAAGTTCGCCGGTCTTAATGAGTGTGGGAATGACGGTGCCAAGCACCACCAGGTCAAAGCCGTCCAGGATCATGGCCAGCCAGCAAAGCCACACGGGCCACTGGGACCTGCGGATGGAGGGTGAAGTACTCATGTAATCCTCATTGATCAGGGAAAGGGATAGGTGCACGCCGCGACTTACAGCCTCATCAGCAGATGTGATGCGCGGCATACGATCCGTCGACGAGGATAACGGAAAGTTCAGTGAACGCACAAATGTTCGCATATCGAACACTTAAGAGCATGAAGTTGCTTAGGCATGAAGCATTCAGGTTCCTGAAATCCAGGTAGCTGCCGGGCAACTCCGCGTCGCGGGTGGGTTTAGGACTGGAACTGCTGCATCACCGAGAGGTGGCCGGCCCGTGCCGACACTAGGCACTTGGCCAGATAGAAGGGCCGGTTGCCGTTCCGCACGTACTGCGTCAGGACCAGCACCGGGTCCGACGCGCGCAGGTCCAGCAGCTTAGCCCGGCTGGGTCCCACCTGGCTGAGGCTGATCTGGCACTCGCCCGGTCCGGCCAGCCGGCCCAGCTGCTTGTTGAGCGCGGCAAGCAAGGTGGCGCCGCCGTCGTGCTCTATCTCAAGGGGCGCCGCGGCACCCTTGCCAACGCTGACCGGCTGGGCGGTGACGTTTTCCTGCAGGTGGGCGATCGCCTCGCCGTCGCGGATCAGGACCGATTCCCAGAGCCAGCAGTCGGTGCCGGGCTCCACGCCGATGCCGGGGGCGACGAATTCGGAGGCCGCCTGCCGGACCACCTGCGTGCGTTTGACCTCCACCTGCTGCCCGGGGCTGCCGAGGACGTCCTCGAACGGCTGGATGCGCTCGATGCCGATGCGGGGGAGCGTGTCCGAGACGAATCGCCCGACGCCGCGCCGCGCCCTGATGAGCCCGTCCTCCTCGAGCAGCATAAGGGCCTCGCGGACCACCGTGCGGCTGACCTTCATGTCCGTGCCGAGTTCGGTTTCGGTGGGGATCATGGACCCGGGCGTGAGCAGGCCGTTGCGGATGGCTGCGGCGATCCGCGAGTACACCGCGACGCGAAGAGGAGCGCCGGGCTGGGCGGCCACCGGCTGAGACAGGAACCGGGCGGCGTCCTGGTGCACGATATGCCTCGCTTGCTTGTGGGTGGTCCGGGGGTCGGTCCGGGGATTCCAGCCTAGTGCAACGTCTGACGCGTGTGTTGGACAAGTGTGGGTTGCTGGCTGGGCCGTCGTCCGTCCTGATTCTTCCTGGTGGAAGCCTCTGCAGGTTTCTACTTGCGGAAGGCTGCCGGGCGGGCGCTGTCGCGCACCACCAGGGTGGGCGGAATGGGGGTGCGGTCCACGTCCCGTCCCTCCATGGCACCGAGGAGCACCTCGGTGCTCATCAGCGCCAGCGCGTTGAAGTCCTGGCGCACGGTGGTCAGGGGAGGCAGGAAATAATCCGACCCCTCAACATCGTCAAATCCGACGATGCTGACATCGTCCGGAACCCGGATGCCGTTTTCGGTGAAAGCGCGGATCAGCCCCAGCGCGGTGTGGTCGCTGGCGGCAAAAATGGCCTGCGGAACCTTTTCCTCGCGTACCAGCCGGAGACCCGTTTCGTAGGCCCACTTGGGGCTCCAGTCACCTTCGACGCAAAGCCCCGGCTCCAGTCCTGCATCCCGCAGCGTCGCTTCCCAGCCGCGCTTGCGGACCCGTCCATCGAACCAGTCCATGGAACCGGCAATATGGGCGATGTCCGTATGGCCCAGGTCTATGAGGTGCTGGGTGGCAAGCCTGGCTCCGAGCTCCTGGTTTTCGGAGTAGGTGAAGACATTGGGAGTTGAGGAGGCTCCGGCAGCGATCATCTCCACCGGTACGCGGCATGTGGCGTTCCAGACTGCTGCAGCCATATCAACAACCGGCGCGATGACGATGATCCCTCCCACGCCGGTATCGTCCAGGCTGTCGAGGGCGGCTTGGACAGACTCCTCATAAGGTTTCTCAACGCTGATGACCGTTGCGGCGTAGCCCTTCTTCCGCGCCACGTTTTCCAGCGCCAGGAGCGTTCCCACCGGGCCGAACCGGGGCGAGCCGTCGGAAAGTATGCCGATGGACGTCGAGCGGCTGGTAACCAGTGCCGTGGCCGCCCGGTTCCGCCGGTAGCCGATGTCCTTGATGATCTGGAGGACGCGTTCGCGGGTTGAGGCGCTGACGTCGGGCGCGTCGTTCAGGACCCGCGAGACAGTGCCAAAGGAGACGCCGGCCAGCTGCGCCACATCGTTGATGGTGGGTTTCCTGCGCGACGGCGTTGCCGGAGGCCCGTCATTGCCCTCCCGGCGGACTGCCATGCCTGCCATGCCTCTCCTTGTCCTGCACTGTGCCAGCTGAGCCTGGGACAGCTTGTGAGCCTGCTTAAGCTTACGTCCCTGCCCCCGCACCAGCCTGCCACGTGATCGTTGACACTATCTCCGTTAGCGTTTACGCTAATTACCGTAAACGTTCACGGAGGCGTCGTAAACGATAACGGAAGGCAACCGGGACGGAGAGTGAGCGGGATGAGCGACACAATCGCGGCCGCTCTTTCGCTCCATCCCGGGGCCAGCTTTCGGAACGTTGATGAAGCCCAGTGGGCACATCTGGAGGTACTGCTTACGGGCACAGCATCTGATGATCTCGGAGCAGCTGTCCGCACTTTTGTCCCCGCCGGTTCCTCGGCTGTTGTCGGCGTGTTCGATGACAACACCCTGTGGGCAAGCCTGGTTGTTTCCCTCGACCAATCCGGCACGCCTGTGTCACTGACGACCATCCAGGGGTCAGTAGCCGAGGCAGCCGGCGGCATGGCAAAGGCGGCAGGGGAGGCGGTCAGGTGGGTGCAAGCCCACCACGGACCGTGTTCACTGGGCCTTTTCGTAGACAAGGTCCATGCGGAAGCCTTCGTGAAGGCTTCCGACAAGGCGGCCGCTGTCCGCACGGCCGCGGCCGCAGGCGGCCTTGTCCTGTCGCCGGTTCCCCCTGCCCTCGCCATAGCGCTGGCCTGACCCAAACAACCACACCACCCATTCCATACAAAGCACTGGAGAACAACGATGATCCGCAGGCTTCCCCTGGTGGCCCTGGCCGCAGCTCTGTCCCTTTCCGTCGCATCCTGCAGCAGTTCAACCGCGAGCACCTCCAACGCCCCTGATGCCGGCGTTTCCGAGAAGGCCCAGCAGGCCCTCGACAAGATCAAGGGACAGGTCCTGAGCAAGGGCCCCAACGGTGAATCTCCGTCTCCGGCCTCAGTTGCAGATCTGACGCCGGAGGAGATTGAAAAGGTCAAGGCACTCAATGCCAAAGCCGCCATCGTGATGCACTACGGCGGCAACGACTGGGCCACCGCCCAGACCAACGGCCTCAAGAGCGAGTTCGAAAAGCTCGGCATCCAGGTGATTGCCACCACCGACGCGAACTTCAAGCCGGACAAGCAGGTCTCGGACATCGAGACCGTCATGACGCAGGACCCGGACATTATTGTGTCCATCCCCACCGACCCCGTGGCCACCGCCTCGGCCTACAAGAAGGCCGCGGCCGCCGGAACCAAGATCGTCTTCATGGACAACATTCCCCAGGGACTGACCGCCGGCACGGACTACGTTTCGGTCGTTTCCGCGGACAACTACGGCAACGGCGTCGTCTCCGCACACCAGATGGCCAAGGCCATCGGCGGCAAGGGCAAGATCGGGCTTGTATTCCACCAGGCTGACTTCTTTGTGACCAAGCAGCGCTACCAGGGCTTCAAGGAGACGATCACCAAGGAATACCCCGAAATCCAGATCGTCGAAGAGAAGGGGATCGCGGGTCCGGACTTCGCCGGTGATGCGCAGGCAGCCGCCAACGCCATGCTGAGCAAGTACGCCGACCTCTCCGGCATCTGGGCGGTATGGGACGTGCCGGCAGAAGGTGTCATGGCTGCCGCCCGCGCCGCGGGCCGGCAGGACTTGAAGATCGCCACCGAGGACCTCGGCAAGAACGTCGCCATCGCCCTGGCCAAGGACCAGCTCATCGTCGGCCTCGGCGCCCAGGTTCCCTTCGACCAGGGCGTGACTGAGGCCCGGCTGGCCGCAGGAGCCCTCATTGGCAAGCAGGCACCGGCCTACGTGGCGCTGAGCGCACTGCCGGTGGACCACTCCAACGTCCTGGAGGCCTGGAAGCAGGTCTACCACGAGGACGCTCCCAAGGACATCCAAGAGTCCTACAAAAAGTAGCCAGACCTGACGGTGCGGGGGCTGCCTGCCCCCGCACTGTCCCGAAAGGGCAACAATGAACACCGCAGACAATGCCGTCGAAATGCGTTCGATCTCCAAAGGCTTCAACGGTGTCTCCGTGCTGAAGGACGTCAGCTTCGACGTCCGGAAGGGCGAAGTCCACGCCTTGGCAGGCGGCAACGGCGCCGGAAAATCCACGCTCATGAAGATCCTCCAGGGCGTTTACCAGATGGACGCGGGCGAGATCCTCATCGGCGGGAAACCCACCGTCATCAACTCGATCCAGGAAGCCAAAGCAGCCGGCATCGGCATGGTCTTCCAGGAATTCAGCCTGGTACCCAGCCTGACCGTGGCCCAGAACATTTTCCTTGCCGCCGAGCCCCTCAGCGCGGGCGGGTTCATTGACGACAAGGCCTCGGCCCGGCGGGCCAAGGAAATCTTCGCCGAGATGGAAGTGGATGTGGACCCCCATGCGGAGGTCTCCCGGCTGGGTACCGCGTACTGGCAGCTGACCGAGATTGCCAAGGCACTCTCGCAGAACGCCCAGGTACTGATCATGGATGAGCCCACCGCCAGCCTTGCCCGGCACGAGTCCGAAGCGCTCTTCGAACTGATTGACCGGCTCAAGCAGCGCGGCATTTCCATCATCTACATCTCCCACCGCATGGACGAGGTCTACCGGCTCGCGGACCGGATCACCATTCTCCGCGACGGCCGCCAGCTCCTGACCGAACCGCTGAGCGCAGTGACCCCAGAACAGATCGTGGAAGGCATTGTTGGCAAGAAAATTGAAGGCCAGCTTGCATACCGCGAACGGGACACCGTGGCCGATGGGGGAGTGCCCCTGCTGGAGGTCCGCGGCCTGAACGTCGGCCGGCGGGTGAAGGACATCTCCTTCACGCTTCAGCCCGGCGAAATCCTGGGACTGGCAGGGCTCATGGGGAGCGGGCGCACCGAACTCGCGCGCGCACTGTTCGGCATCGACCGGCGTGACAGCGGTGAAATCCTCATCAGGGGGAAAAAGGGCACCCTAGCCTCACCGCAACAAGCCATCGACGCCGGCATCGCCCTCATCCCCGAGGACCGGCGTGCGCAGGGCCTTGTCCTGGACCATTCGGTCCGTGACAACCTCCTGCTGCCGCTGCTGGGCCAGATCAGGCGCGGACCGCTGCTGGACGCCACCAAAGGCAAGGAACTTTCGGCGTCCCTCATCAAGAAGTTCGCGGTCAAGGTGGCCCACCCCCACCGTCCGGTGCGGCTGCTCTCCGGCGGCAACCAGCAGAAAGTGGTCATCGCCAAGTGGCTGGGCACCGACCCGGACATCCTCATCCTGGATGAACCGACGGCCGGCGTCGACATCGGCACCAAAAGCGAAATCCTGGACATGATCCGCGAACTCGCCAGTGCCGGCAAAGCCGTCATCGTCATCTCGTCCGAGTACCCCGAACTACTCGCGGTCAGCGACCGCGTCCTCGTCCTCAAGGACGGCTCCGTCATCCGTGACATCCCCCGCAGCGAGATCGCTGACGAGGAATATCTTCAACTTGCAGTCCAGGGAGTCTGACCAGTGAGCAACGCCAACACCATCACCCCCCGCGATGCCGCGGTAACCCGCAATTTTGGGTCCAAGCTGAAAGAGCTGGACTGGCGGCGCTACGTCATCTACATCGGCTTCGTCGTCGTCTTTATCTTCTTCGCCATCCTCCTGCGCGACCAGGGCTTCCTGTCTCCGCAGAACCTGCTCAACATCTTCCGGCAGACGGCCACCATCACGGTCATCGCCGTCGGCATGACGTACGTCATCTCGTGCGCGGAAATCGACCTCAGCGTCGGCTCCGTGGCCGGTCTCTCCAGCGTCTGCACAGCCATGGCGCTGGCACAGTGGGGCATTGTCCCCGGCATCCTCGCGGGCCTCGCCGTCGGACTCGTGGTGGGCTCCGTCAACGGTGCGCTGGTCAGTCTCCTCGGGATCCCCTCCTTCCTGGTGACACTGGGCATGCTGGGCATCGCCGTCGGCGTCGCGCAGTGGATTACCGCCTCGGCGCCGCAGCCGATCCTGAACGACACCTTCAACATGCTGTTCGGATCAGGAGACTTTGGCCCGGTTCCCGGCCTGGTGGTCTGGAGCGCAATCTTCGTCGCCATCGGCGCCGTCGTCCTGAACCGCACCAGGTTCGGCCGGCAGGTCCTCGCCACGGGCGGCAACCGCAACGCGGCCGAGTTCACCGGCATCAACACCAGGCGCATCAAATTCCAGGTGCTCCTCATCTCGGGCATGGTGGCCAGCGTTGCCGGCATGCTGTACGCCGGCCGCCTGCAGTCCGGCCGGTTCCAGTGGGGAGCAGGCGATGAGCTATCCGCCATCGCAGCCGTCATCCTGGGCGGAACCAGCCTCTTCGGCGGGTTCGGCTCGATCATCGGCACCCTCTTCGGCGCCCTGCTGATCGGCCTCATCAACAACGGACTGATCCTCGCCGGCCTCGACAGCAGCCAGCAGCAGGTGGTCCGCGGCGCAATCATCATCCTGGCCGTCGCGCTAGCACGAAAGAAGTAGCACCCGTGACCCCCACATCTTCCCTAGCAGCTGAAAGGCAGAAGCAATGAAACTCGGTTACTGTTCCATCACCTGGGGCGGCGTCGTCGGCCACCCCCAAGGTGTAACCAGCGTGAAGGACCTTTTCTACCTGACCCACGGATCCATGCGGGACGCCGTCGCGGACATCGCATCAGTGGGCTACCAGGGTGTTGAAATGTTCGACGGCAATCTCGCGGAATACGCGGAAAAGCCCGAAGAACTCAAGGAAATCCTGAGTACTGCCGGCGTCGAACTGACAAGCGTCTACACCGGGGCGAACTTCATCTACGCGGACATCCTTCCGGACGAGCTGCACCGGATCCGCCGTGCCGCCGAGCTGGCTGCAGGCTTCGGAGCGGAACGGCTTGTGGTGGGAGGCGGAGCACGCCGCGCTGCCGGCACCACCGACGAAGACTACCGACGGCTCGCCGAAGGGCTGAACCAAGTAACCGATATCGCGGAAAGCTTCGGGCTGTCAGCCAGCTACCACCCGCATCTGAGCACCATCGTGGAGAGCCCTGACGAGCTGGACAAGCTGATGCCGCTCACCCGGATCGGATTCTGCCCGGACACCGCCCACCTTGCTGCCGGCGGGGCGGACCCGGCCGCGGTCATCCGGAAATACCCGGACCGTATCCGGCACGTCCACCTCAAAGACTTCCAGCAGGACCCCTTCGCCTTCCTCCCGCTGGGCCAGGGTGAGCTGGACTTCCCGGACATCATCGCCGCCATCCGCGAAAGCGGGTATGACAGCTGGCTCATGGTGGAACTGGACAACTACGACGGCGACCCCCGCGAAGCAGCAGCCCTCAGCAAAAAGTACCTGGACAACCTCCTCTCCAACTGATTTTTCAACCGAAGGGGAGTGCCACAGCCGGCATCTGCCCCGCCTTCCGGAAGGAACAAGATTCACATGCAGAACCTCAACGTCGGCCTCATCGGAGGCGGCTTCATGGGCAAGGCCCACTCCTTGGCGTACGCCGCCATGCCCATGTTCTTCTGGCCTGCACCGGCAATGCCGGTCCGCAAGGTCATTGCCGAAGCCAACGAAGACCTCGCTGCCGAAGCAGCCCGACGCTTCGGCTTCGAAAAATCCACCTCGGACTGGCGCAGCATCATCGACGATCCGGACATCCACGTGGTGGACATTGCAACGCCGAACCACCTCCACGCCGAGATCGCCATTGCCGCGGCCGAAGCCGGCAAGCACATCATCTGCGAAAAGCCCCTGGCCCGTACCGGTGAAGAATCCAAGGCCATGTACGACGCGGTCAAGGACAAAAACATCGTCCACATGGTTGCCTTCAACTACCGGCGCACCCCTGCCGTTGCGCTGGCAAAGAAATACATCGAGGAAGGCGCCATTGGCCGCATCCTCAGCTTCCGGGGGACCTACCTGCAGGACTGGAGCGCCGACCCGAACTCGCCGCTCTCCTGGCGCTTCCAGAAATCCATTGCTGGTTCCGGTGCCCTTGGTGACATCGCAACGCACGTCTTCGACATGGCCCGCTACCTCGTCGGCGAATTCAGCGCCGTGAACGCCGTCCTGTCCACCTGGATCCCCGAGCGGCCGCTCCAGTCCGGCGGTGCCGACGCATTGGGCACCGTTCGCGGCGAAGAAGGACCCCGCGGCGACGTTGATGTGGACGACGAAGTCATGACCATGATCCGTTTCGCCAACGGCGCCGTGGGATCCGTGGAAGCAACACGCAACGCCCACGGCCGGAACAACTACATCACCTTCGAGATCCACGGAACAGAAGGAAGCATCGTCTTCAACTACGAGCGGCGCGACGAGCTGCAGGTCTGCTTCGCTTCAGACCAGTCCGACCGCCGGGGCTTCCGCACCGTCTACACCGGCCCGGCCCACCCCTACGGAGAAGGACTCTGGCCCATCCCTGCCCTGGGCATTGGATACGGCGAAACGAAGATCATCGAGGCCTACGACTTCTTCAAGGCCATCGCGGAAGGCGGCAGCGTCAGCCCGAGTTTCGCCGACGGCTACCAGGTGGCACTGATCGATGACGCAATCGTCGAATCCGCCGCCAAGGAATCGTGGGTAGAGGTTCCGCTTATCAATTCATGACCGAACAGGAGGGGCGGCGGCCAAGCCGCCCCTCCTGAACGCACAGGACCACCCGAGGACGTCAAAATTGCCACATACAACAGTCAGCCAAGAAGCAGCGGAAGTCTGGCTCATGCCAGTGTTCATCGCAAAAGAGGGGCACGAAGCGACGCTTCGGGAAGCCCTCGGGGAGCTGGAGTCCGCGAGCCGCCAGGACGCCGGATGCCTGGAATACACCGTCTTCTCTGAAGACCAAAGGCCCGGCGCGTTTGTCCTCTTTGAGGGATGGGCAACCCGCGAGGACCTCAAGTCCCACAATGAAAAAGACCATGTCAAGGAATTCGTGAAAGGTGTGGAGTCCCTGCTGGCCGCACCGTTCTCAGTAACTCCCATAACCCCTCTTACCGGGGCCTCCAGCTGAACCTGCTGAGCCTGGCGGGCCGGCGGGCCTGTTAAAGTCGGGAACCATGACCCATCCACGCAACGGTGCCGCCGATAGAGTCGGTTTCCTCCACACGGCGCAGGTCCATGAGGCCACGTTTGAGGCCCTTGCCCGGGAGTATCTGCCTTCCGCCTCCACCGTCCACCGCGTGGATCCCGATGCCCTGGAGCTTGCGCGGCAAGACGGAACTGAGGAGAGCGTGCGGGCCGTCGTCGCCGCCCATCTCGCGGAACTTCGACGTGCTGGATGCGAGGTGGTCTTGTGCACCTGCTCCACGCTCGGCGAGGTAGCGGAGGACCTCTCCGGCGATGGGCTGGAAGTGGTTCGGATTGATCGGCCGATGCTTCGCCGTGCCGTGACGCTCGGTCCGCGCATCGGAGTCCTCGTGGCTCTCGCGAGCACCGTGGAGCCAACCAGCCGTGTCCTCGCCGAGGAGGCTGTGGACGCGGAAGCCGGCATCACCGTGGAGGTCAGCGTTGTGGAGGGGGCGTGGGACGCCTTCCTGGCGGGGGATGCGGAGGCCTACCACTCGAGCATCGCCCAGGCGGCGGATAGGCTCGCAAGCCGCTCCGACGTCGTCGTCCTTGCCCAGGCCAGCATGGAACCCGCGGCGGCCCTGCTGACCGGGCTCGCAACGCCGGTCCTCACGAGCCCCCGCTCCGCCGTCGAAGCAGTGGCACTGATACAAATCAGCAGCCCGCCGAAAGGCCCGTCTTAGCCGGAAACCTCAGCCACCTCAACCGCAACCCCCGCGTCCCGGAACTTCTGCACCTGCACCGGATCGGCGCCGTCGTCCGTCACCAAAGTCCACGGCAGCGCCAGCCGGGCCCAGGCATGGAACGGCCGCAGGCCGAGCTTGGACGAGTCCGCCAGCACATACACAAGATTGCCGCGCCGGGCCATTAGCTCCTTGAGCCGGGTCTGCTCGTGGCTAGCCTCGCAGATGCCGTCCTCGGCGGTGACGGCGTCGGCACCCAAGAACACCCGGTCGAAGCTCATCCGCTCCAGCGCGGCCTCGGCCAGCGGTCCCACGAAGCTCTGGCTGACGGTGCGGAGCCGGCCGCCCAGGCAGTCCACCTCGATGCCCTCCGAGTCCGCCAGTTCCTGCATGGTGTTGATGCCCGGGGTGGTCACGGACAGCTTGTCGAACCCGCGGAGTTCGTGGGCCAGGGCACCCACGGTGGAACCGGCGTCGAGCAGGATGTTCTCACCCGGCGGGATCACGGACGCCGCCCAGCGGGCGATGGCGTGCTTCTGTTCGAACGCCTGGCCGGTGCGCTGCCGCAGCGACGCCTCGGGGTGCGCGCCCAGCGCCATCGCGCCGCCGTAGGTGCGGGCCAGCCGGCCCTGCGAATTCAGCAGCGCCAGGTCGCGGCGGATGGTGGACGCGGTGACCTCGAACCGGGCGGAGAGTTCCTCCACCGATGCGAGGCCGGTGGTCACGGCAAGGTGGTAGATCTCCTCGCGTGGTCGTGGTATACGGCCACCACCACGCCGTAAGCGCTCCGGCCGACGCGGGTTTAGGATCTCTTAGGGTGAACCAGCGGTGGGTACACCCCATCGGGGACATCCCGCTGGATGAGGCGGCGCTGATCGAGCCGCTGTCCGTGGCGCACCACGCGGTGGCGCGCAGCGGCGTGAAGGCGGGCGACACGGCGGTAGTGGGCGGGTCGGGTCCCATCGGCCTGCTCACCGCCCCGGTCCGAAGGGCATGGGGGTGACCACGATCATCAGCGAGCTCACCCAGGCGCGCAAGGAGAAGGCCACCTCCAGCGGGGTGGCGGACCACGTCCTGGACCCCAGCAAGGAGGACGTCCCGGTCCGGGTGCGGGAGCTCACCGGCGGGACCGGGGCCGACGTCGCCTTCGAATGCGCCGGCGTAAGCGCGGTGCTGGACTCGACGCCGTCCGGCCAGGCGCCGTGGTGGTCAACGTGTCCATCTGGGGCGCGCCCGCCACCATCGACATGCAGAAGATTGTGCTCAAGGAGATCGACCTGCGCGGCACCATCGCCTACGTCCGCGACCACCCCGCCGTCATCAAGATGGTGCAGGAGGGCAAGGTGGACCTCAAACCGTTCATCACCGGCCGGATCGCGCTGGAGCACCTGGTGGAGCAGGGCTTTGACACCCTTATCAACCACAAGGACACGGCGGTGAAGGTGCTGGTGCACCCGTAGGAGTGCTTGAGGCTACGCGGAGTAACTGCACTGCAACAGTCGCGTAGCGCGGCATAGCAAAGCCCCCGCCTCTGGCGGGGGCTTTGCGAACTTCCTCTGAGTGTTATTTGGCTGCGACGAATACCTTGTCACCGAGCATGCCCGCCCTGACGGCGAGAACGCCTTGAGCCGCGGTGGCCGACGGCACTTCAAAAGCCTTGTTGCCTGTTGCCGAGCCGCCCTTAAAGAGCGCGTTCGAGCTGATGGCATCCGGTTCTACGACGGACTTGTCGTAGCTATTCACGGTCCTGCCGTCAGCTGTCACGTATTCGACTGACACGAACGAAGGCGTCTGCCCGTTAGCGTCATCGCCGATGTAGGTGACGGAGTAGTTCACGAGGATGTACTCCGAACCCGCGGCAGGCGGGTCGTTGAATTGGTTGGCAGCGACAACAGCGTCTGTGGCGGCAAGGGTGACCGAGTTGACCACAACACGCCAGTCCTTGGATTCAATGACCGAGCCGATCGGATGTGGAGTCTCGCGGGTCCCGGTCTTGGCAGCGGGAGCCTCCGCTGCCTCGCCGTTAGTGGCACCCTCGCCGGACGGTGCTACGACTTTGGTGTCGCCGCTGCCGAATGCGTTGTCGAAGGACGACCCGACTACGGCAAAGAACACGACGACCCCGACAATTGTTCCAACGATTGACAGGATCAGGGCGGTGATACCCAGCCCTTTGGGCTTGTCCTTTAGGAACAGAGAAACGAGAGCCAGAACGAATGCGATCGGCAACAGTATCCAGCCAACGATGAGGGCACCAGGCATACAGGCGAAGATGAACCCGAGCACGGCTGTGATGAGGGCGATGAGCCCAACGACGTTCAATGGCTTCTTTGCCTTCGTCGGCCGGGGCGGGAGGGTCTGCGTTGACGCCTCGTAAGCCGGCTGCGCGGCAGGTGGATGGTTGGGCGAAGCCTGCTGTGAGCCCGCCCCAGGGAACTCTGGTGTAGTCATGGCTCAAATATCGCAGACGCAGTAGGTTTTCCGGTGTTACGACAAGATGCAATCTCAAATATGACAAGCATGAGTGGCTTTTCATTTGTTATTTACAAAGAGTATGTATGCTTGAACCTTTGACTTTGAGTCTCAGATCCTTTGGCCGGGTGTAATGAGATCTGCGCCCGCACCGGACCCGGGCGGCACAAAGATGGACCCTCTTCGACGGATCGTTCCAGCGCTCATTGGGAACGTTGAAGGCCCCCGGCGCGATGGCGCCTAGGCCCGAATGGCAGCCATTCCGAGTCCGTTCCGTACCCGTAAATCGTGGTCGTGGCTCATCTCATGGCTTTCGACACCTAATTTCGACACACATGTATTTCAATCAATCGTGCCGTAATTTCTTCCCATGGAGCAGAATAAAGTCGCACGAGAGCAACAGGTTGCCGTATTCGGCAAGAGCGGAAGCGGCAAGACAGTGCTCTTGTCGTCCTTTTACGGACTCGCGGCAGCAGGTACTCTCCGTCACCGAGCTGTTTGACGTTCTTGCAGGCGATAACGCTCAAGGTCGACGTCTGCATCAAAACTGCCTCGGCATGAAAAATTCAGCCTTGCTACCGACGACGAATAGGTTTTCTGCCACGTCGTAGGCGTTTTCGATCAAACGGAAGCCGGGGACGAGTTCATGAAGTGCCTGTATGACGTGCTGCGGCCAGTGCTCCCGCAGCAGTTCCAGGACGTCGGCGACGTCATGCAGATGCCGCGGATTGTGCCAGAGCTCGGATGGAAGGGGCTGGAACGCCGGTAGACGAACTGCAGCCAGCACAAACACCCGCTGAGACACTTTGGTTGAGCTTGTCTAGACCCCGGGTTCCGGGACGGCCCAACCCCGCCGCAGTTTGTCTCTCCAACGTTCTCTCCCTTCCTGCACGTTTCCCAACGCTCTATCACTTTGGGGCCACAGAATGTCTAGTCCGAAATCCCGTCAACGAGAGTATGGCCAGGGATAACAGACGTTGAATGGTTCAAGCGGTCCCTGCGTTCAAGGGCTTACTTTTGTTCGGGAGGGCTTGCCCGCCCCTGTATATCCGGATTGCGGCCAGAGTGGTTACGACGCTCGTTATCGCAACGACCGTCATGCTGATGACGAGTTCCAACAAGCTGATGTTTCCGAGTGCATTCCGGAACAGCAATGTACTGGGTGCAGTGAGTGGGAAATAGGTCATTGTCTGAACCGCCAGCGATCCGGGATTTTCCGAAATCACACCCAGAATGTAGCTCGGAGAGAACATCGCAATGATAAACAGAGTTCCGAATGCTGATCCTTCACGCACGCTCTTGATTTTTGCGCCAACAGCCGCATGAACCGCGATCATCATGGCGACGCCGAGCAGCAGCGTCGCGAACCCCACGAGCATCTTTGAACTGTCAAGGACCCAAGTGCTAAATGCCGGGACTGGCAGTCCGAGACTAGGTCCGATGGCGAAGTAGGCGATTATGAGCGGAATTGCCATGATGGCAAGCTGAAGGGCTCCCAACACAGTGGTTGCGACCATCCTTGCAAGAAACACGCTCGAAGCGGTCACGTCGACGAACAGCACCTCGCGTATCTTCTGTTCGCGTTCCTCGGCAAAGCCTCCGATTATTTGGTTGCCGAGAAAGATCGTCATGGTGAAGTACACGAACAAGAACAGCATTGGAACCGCCACGGCTGCCAACCCTGGATCAGGAACTCCGTTTCGATAGCCGGCTCTGGTCACTTCGACACTGGCAGTTAACGATTTCACAATCTGAGGCGAGTCGACGGTTCTTGCAACCGACATCTGGAGGAGTTGTCTGGCAAAAGCGGTTGACTTTTGATCCCCTACAAGACCCACATTGTTCTCGAAAATCTGGATCTTCCCGCGAGCCACGTCGCTCGGGTAGACGATCAGCGTCTGTATTTTGCCAATCTTCACTTCCTCTTTGGCCTTGTCCACGTTGGTAGCGATACTTCCACCAACCCGTTTGGCCAGATCTGCGTCGATCAAGCCGGAGTAGTCGGCGTAGTGAAACGCAAACGACGTTAGGCCGGATACGTCCGAACTCTTCCGGATGGCACTTTCGCTGGACTGGACCAGAAAACCCAAGAGAACCATGAATGCAGGCACCATTAGTGACGCAATCCAGAAACTCTTCCTTCTCAGATGGCGCCTGACGTCAAAAGCGACAAGCTGCCGGTTTGGGCCTGTCATCCGGTGATCTCATCCTCCACTTGCACCGATTCTCCATATGTGCGCACAAACACTTCATCCAGGGTTGATGACCGAGTCTGAAACCCAGTGAGCCGGACGCCGGCATGTATCAAGTCCGAAAGCAAACGCTCGGGCATCCCCTGACTATGCGTGTGAATCAAGGCAGCACGCCCTCGTCCTTGGCGTACTAATGGCCAGTCACTTATGAGAGAGGGGAGGTCTCCAAGATATGTGAATTGCGTTCGGGTCTCACCGAGGTCGGTTTTGGCGTCATGCACCGTTCCCAAGTAATGCTGAGCCCCATTGTCTAGAAAGAGGATGCGCTCAGTTAGGTCTTCGACCTCCTGCATCTGATGAGTGACTAGGATCAGTGTCGCCCCTCGGCTAGTGCGTTCTGCCACGTACTTGTTGAAGGCGGCCTTGTTGACAGGATCAAACCCCCGTGTGGGCTCATCCAGCACCAACAGGTCAGGATTCCCCATGAAGGTGATTCCCAAATGGACCTTTTGCTGCTGGCCGTTCGATAGGGCCTGGATCTGTGTGAAGGCCAACGATCCCAACCCCATCTCTTCAAGATATTCGTGAGCCTGGCTATCGGCCGCCCTCGAGTCGAGACCCCGCAAGGTGCCGAAAAGCCGCAGCACGTCAATCACTCGGTCACGCTGAAAATGCCCTCGATCTTCTGGTAAGTAGCCGATCCGGGTCGGGTCGGCAGGCTGATACGCTCTCCCTGCAATATCCACAATCCCTTCGCTCGCTTCGACCAAGCCGAGCAAGCACCTGACCAGAGTCGTCTTGCCAGATCCGTTGGGCCCAACTATCGCCATCGACTCTCCTGCGTTGAGGTCGAATTGGATGTGTTCAATTCCTCGGACTGAGCCGTAATGCTTTGATAGCTCCTTGACTCTTACCAGTGCCATTTGCCCTCATTGGTTGGCTGTGTATGTGGCTCAACACGTGTCCGTGTCTGGAGCGGACCTCTGTCGACTCCAGACACAGCCATGTAGAGACGCAGTACAGACTTATTTTGCTTGCTTCTTGTAGACGAACCACGTCGCGAGACATGCCCCCGCCGCGGCCAGGGATAGGACCCCCATGATCTGGTTGCTAAAGAACGCAATGATGGCAACGATCGAGAAAATGACAGCCGCGGACAGGGTTAGAAATTTCATAGATCAGTTACCCACACCCCAAGGCCAGTGACAGGCCGCTAAGTGTGTACGAAATACCAGCAATGACAAGTGTTGCACCACCAGTAAATGCAGCCGCGATCAGCGAACCCGTCGTAATGATGTGTCCCAGGAATCCCAGTATGCAGTTGAATTGTTGCCAGTTCACAATTCCTCCAAAAGGTATGATTTCCATAATTTCGATTAGGAAAGATTGGCCACATATTGAACCCAATGACCGCTCCTTCCTGAAAGGAAAATACGGCCGTAAATTTCATCTAGGTATGGACTGGGTCATTTTTGGGCTGATCTGGGACCGATTTAGGTGTGATTCCCGCAAAGATAAGTGGAGAGCGGCCTGCTTCTAGGTGGAGGTCTGCGCCCCCCCTGAGACGAGGTTGCCGTCGTCGGCTACTTCCTTCCGCTCTCGCAACCGTAGCCGCGACATTCTCCCGCGCAGCTGGATCCGCACGGGAGACCTGCGCAAGAGCCGGAAGTACTCCTCCTACCTGGGCCTGCAGCTTAAGGCAGGATGGAAAGACTGGAGGCGCCACCGCCTGGCCTGCCGGGTCAAATGCCGGCATCCTGAACTCCAATTCGCCGTGGGCGGCGATCTCGGGCTGTGAGCACCATGGCATACGCTGGCCGCCCACGCAGCAGGCACCGCCCTGCTGCTGCCAGGCCGCAGCCGTGTGTGTGACGGGCGGTCGCGTGGCAGGGCGCCCTCTAAATCCTGGGTATCTCGTGGGTACGGATCACGCGGGAGTCGTTCGGGCACCCGGACCGAGAGACCACCCCGCTGATAGCTTCAGGGCTTGTCCTGTCTATTGCTGTGGCGCTGCTCGAGCTCGGACGAAAGCGGCGGCAGCTGGCCCTTCGGCCACTCGTACGGGGGATTAGATCCTGTCGTTGTCACAGGTCGTGTGGACAAATTTCAGTACCCGCCAGCCCAGGCGTTCCTTGTCCGAAGGCGGGCTCGTCCTCACTTCCGGCCCACACAGCACCGCCGCCAGGGCAGGGCATCACCTCGAATGCAAGGGCATCATGCTCGGCCCGCAGGTGGCGTCCGTCATCCTCAACCACTTCCCAGCCCGCCTCAGGCAGCGCTGCACGATAATGCTGCAGCACATCCACGTCTTCTGAGATCACTAACCACCGGACACAACCGCCCACACCACTTACGCCGCCACCGCTGAATAGGCCGATGTGTTCGATGGAATCGAACGCCCGCTGGGACTCGCGGTCTGCGCTGGCCATGGGCTCAGCCGTTCCCTCCATCACGCACTGCGGAGAGGAGTCGTACTTCCCCACCTTCTGCGCCAAGGCCAAGGGGGTGACAGCGAGCATCACGAGCAGCAAAACTACCGGAATGGCCACGGCCGTCAGCCGCATCCACAGCCGTGGCGAGAGGACCAAACCGGCCACGGCAACCACCGCGACCACACCGAGCGCCATTCCGGAGGGACCGGCCGTCAACCCCCAGGTGAGCGCCTCAAGCGCGGTATCGGTGACATTGCCGTATACGGACATGAAGCCCTGGTGGACCAGTACAGCCAGCAGGGCCAGCCCTGCCTCGACGGCGAGCAGAACCACAACAGAGACAGCTCGGCCGGTCATGGGCATGGCTCATTGTAGGGTCCGCCTGACCACTTGTATACGGATCGACGACTCGGCGGGAACGCGACCATCCGCCGATCAGATCCGGTCAGGCAAGGCGGGCGCCGTCGAGCAATTCGACGGAAAGCAGGTCACCGGTGGCGGTGCCGGGGAGGGCATGAACAGCGAAGACGAGTGCCCCGGACACTTCGGTCCTTGCCTCTGCGGGGACGGCGTATTCGGTCACCTCGGCGCCCTGCTCGAGGGCGGAGCGCAAAGCCTCGGTCAGCGGCACTCCGTTGAGGCTGATCCGCTGTCCACGTCCTGCATCTGGCCGCATTCTCACCCGGACGCTGGCAGCTTTGCCGTGGGCATCCTTGAGCACATAGGAGAACCAGCCCGTCGCATTGCGCCAATGCACTCCGTCCTGACCGCCGGCCCGGGTGGCAACGCCGGCGAAGAAGTGGTCCGACTCCGGCTGCTGCTCACCCGCGGCCACGGCGTCGATGACATCGCTCTTCATGCCCGCTGCCGCATCAATTGCGGCAAGCTCCGCCGTCCGCACCTCGGCGGATGCACCCGTGGGCCAGTACACGGTGTAGCGCTCGTCGTGGATCCCGGCAAACGGCTCGAGCTTGAGCTGAACGGTTGCGCCGTTCCGGACGGCAGTCAGTTCCGCGGTGATGGCCGCCCGGTTGGACAGTTCGACGGCGGCTGCCGGGTCAGCTGAAACTACCACCGGTGTGCCGGCCAGGGGATCCAGGGGACCGGATGCAACATGGCCCATGCGCTCGTCCGGCGCCTCCACGGCTTCCACCCCGGCGGTTCCCTCCCGCGCGGCGAGGACCACGGGCCCGTAGAGGAAGGAAACCCAGGGAGAACCGTCTGGCAGGGCTTCGGCCGTCATTTCGGCCTGCAGCCGAACGGTGACCGTGGTGGTTCCCTCCCACACGCGATGGACGGTGTTTCGGCCCACCGCCTGTGGCCGCCCCCCGCCGGCCGGATGCACACTGACCTCCATGGCGGTCGCCCATTCCGGGCGGCGGAGCTGCAAGGTGAAGGCTGTTGGACTGTCGGCCGTGACGGCCAGCTGGACGGTGTCCGAGTACGGGAAGTCTGTCTCCATCCGGACCTTCACTCCGCGCTCGGCCCAGTTGAGTTCCGAGGCGATGTACAGGTTCACTGCCAGGTTGCCGCCGCTGTGGCTGTAGATCAGCTCGCCATAGCGGGCATGGTTTTCCAGGCCGGAGCCCACGCAGCACCACATGGATTCATGGACGGTGGAGTACACACGGTAGTGGGACGGACGCATCGGCGTGAAGTACACAAACCCGCCGCGCTCCGGGTGCTGGGAGGAAAGGATGTGGTTGAAGGTGGCGCGCTCGTAGAACGCCATCGCTGCAGGATCGCCGGCCCGCTCGAAGCGCAGCTTGGCGAGCTTGAGCATGTTGTAGGTGTTGCAGGTCTCCGGTCCCTCGACGTCGAGGATCATGGGCGTGAAATCGCGGGACGAGTGGAAATGCTCCCGGACGCTGTTGCCCCCGATCGACACCGTGCGCTCACGGGTGACGGTCTGCCAGAAGTAGTCGGACGCCTCGAGATGCTCCTGGCTGCCCGTGGCCTGCGCGTACCGTTCGTACCCCACCACCTTCGGTATCTGTGTGTTGGCGTGGAGCCCGTCCAGCCGGTCAAGGCCTGAAGCAAGGGGTTCCAGGATGGCGCGGTGCGAAAAACGGCGGGCCTCGCGCAGGTAGTCATCCCGCCCTGTCAGCTCGGCAAGGGATGTCAGGGTGTCGTTCATTCCGCCGAACTCAGTGACCAGGACATCCTCGAATGCATCATCGTCCAGGCCGGCGGAAACCGTGAGCCACCAGTCCGCCAGGCGGGTGAGCATGTGCAGGGCGGATTCGGCCCCGGCATACGTGTAGGCATCCAGGAGCCCGGCGAAGGTCTTGTGAAGGCTGTAAAGCGGGACCCAGCGTCCGTTGAGCGTGAAAACATCAGCATCAATTTCTCCTGCCCGGAGCTCTTCGCCGAGGCGGCGGCCGCCGGGAACCCCGCCCAGGTACCCGGTGCCCGCCGCGTTCTGGCACTCTTCGAACACAGCCAGGACGTACTGTAGCCGCTCGAGCAAGCGGGCATCGCCCGTTGCCGCAAACAATTGCGCACAGGCCGAGAGGTAGTGCCCGCCGATGTGTCCTGCCAAGCCGTCCGATTCCCACCCGCCGTACGCCGCCGCCGTCGTCGGAAGTCCTGCTTCCCTGCGGTAGGGAGCACAGAGGCGGTCAGCATCCAGTGCCAGGACATAACGGATGCTGGTGTCCTGCGCGTTCTTGAAGTCGCCGGCCAGCAGCCGGACGCTGTTCAAGGGAAAGGACGACGGCGGCGCGGTGGTTTCCGCGGTGGCGGTGGTGGGGTGCATGGGAAGTGCGGCTCTCTTGGCTTGGGTCTGTGGGGAACGGGACGGCGTGGTTCTTAGCCCTTGACGGCCCCCGCGACGAGGCCCCGCACGTAGTAGCGCTGAACGGCTGCGTAGAGGATGAGGCAGGGGAGCATGAGCAACACCGCGCCTGCGATCACGTAACCGTAATTCACCGTTCCGAAGGCTCCGGAGGCGACGTTCTCCACCGCGACGGGCAGGGTGAAGAGCTCCTGCCTGGTCAGGAAAGTCAGCGCTCCCAGGAAGTCTCCCCAGGCGCCGAGGAACGCGAAGAGGAATACGGTCACGGCCCCGGGGACAATCATGGGCCTCAGCACGGAGAACAGAATCCGGAGGGGACCCGCGCCGTCGATCCGTGCCGCTTCCACAACCTCTGCCGGGATCTGGGCGAATGAGTTCCTCATCAGGAAGACGCCGAAGGGCAAGTTGAAGGTGAGGTGGAAGACGATGATGCCAGCCAGGGAGTCTGTCAGGCCCAGGGCGTTCATCTCCAGGAAGAGCGGCGTCAGGATGGCCTGGAAGGGGACCATCATGGTCAGCAGGATGAGCGCGAACGCCACGTTCGAACCCCGGAACGGGTAGTTGACCAAGGCGTAGGCGGCAAGGGTGGTGATGGCCACGCTCAACACCGCGGAGCCCAGCGCAATGGTCAGGCTGTTCCAGATGTAGGAGCCGGCGCCGATGTTGTTGATGAGGCCGACGTAGTTCTCGAAGGACAGCTCAGTGAACGATTGCCCCGCCGCCGGGCCCGCAATCTGGGCGCCGGGCTGAAGGGAACGGAGGACGGACCAGAGAACCGGGGCAACGAAGAGTATCGATACGACGGTGCCAATCACCGCGTACAGTGCCGTCCTGATCCGTGCCGACGCAGGTGCTTTCTTGGCATGTGGGGCGTTGGGGGGAGTGCGGGGCAGCCGCGTAGTAACCGGCGGCGGCGCTTGGGTGGAAGTTGTCACGAAATCTCCTTTGATCGGACTCGGACGAAGAGTTTGTGCTTGTCAGTCCTCGCGCATGACGCGGAACTGGATGAGGGTGAGGCCTGCTGCGATGACGACGACGACAAACGACAGGGCGGTTGCGTAACCCACCTGCAGGTCGCCGAAGGCCTTGTTGTAGACGTAGAGCATGGTGGTGAGGGTGCCGGTTCCCGGGCCACCGCCCGTGATGATGAAGAACTGGGTGAAGGCGAGGATGGCGCCGATGAAGCCCATCACCGTCAGCAGCCCGAGGTACCGCTTGAGCAGCGGAACGGTGACCAGGAATTCCTGCTTCCACCGTCCGGCGCCGTCTATCTGGGCGGATTCGTAGAGTTCCTCCGGGATGCTTTGCATGCCGGACATCAGGATGATCATGGTAAAGCCGGCGCCCACATAGGTGCCCAGGAGGACTATCAGCACGGTGGCGCTCGTACCGTCCAGGAGCCAGGCCGTGGGCGCCGAGGTGATGCCAAGGTTGAGAAGCAGCTGGTCGAGCGCGCCGCTGTCCGGCCGGAATTCCAAGATGGCCACGAAGCTTAATGAGGTGATGCCGATGACGTAGGGCAGGAACACTGCAGTGCGGATGAGCCCGGCACCTCGGCGGTTGGAGCGGACCAGCATGGCGAGCATGTAGCCGACGGCGATCCCTAAGGCCGTGGAGACGACGGCAAAACCCAGCGTGTAGAGGATGGATCCCCAGAAGACGGTGTCGGCGAAGGCGGTGACGTAGTTTTCGACGCCGTTGAACTCCACTTCGCCGACGAGCGGCCAGTTGGTCAGGGAGATGACCACGGCAAAGATCAGCGGAACGATGACGAAAACAGCTACGAGGAGCACGGCCGGGGCGAGCATAAACATCCCGGTGTAGGAATCACGGCGCGATGCGCGCCGGGGTGCCTTCTTCCCGGTCTTCCCGGTCTGGAGTTGGGTCTGGTACGGGGTTGCGGTTGTCATGCCTGATTCACCTTCAGAACTCGGGCAGTCTCTTCATGCGCCCGCTGAAGTACGTCGTCGAGGGCGTCCTGGCTGAAGACTGCTTCGCGGAACATCGCAAGCCAGGGTGACTGCACGGTGTTGGTGAGCTGTGTGTAGAGCGTGGTGGGAGCGGCGAAGCCTTCGTTCATGCGCTCCATGCCCGGGACCATCAGAGGGAATTTCTCGGCGAAGCCGGTCTTGAGGATGTCGCTGCGGACCGGGTACCAGCCCAAGGCGGCCAGTTCGGACTGCTGTTCAAGCTCACCCACGAAGCGGATGAAATCCCAGGCGGCCCCCGGATTCGCGGCGCCCCGGGGAATGGACAGCACCGCTCCGCCGGAAAATTGCGAAACGTTTCCGTCGGGGCCAGGGAAGGCGCTGACGCCAAGCTTGTCCAGGAACTCCGGTGTGGCGCCCCCTACCACCAGGTCGTAGGACCCCGGAAAGAGCCCCACAGTTCCCTTGAGGAAGTCCTGCCCCCACGCCGCACCGGAGTCCGCCTCGGCGCCTGGCTGGGCGAGTCCTTCCGTGTAAAAGCTGCGGTAAAGCTCCAGCGTCCTTCGGAGCGGCTCGTTGCCGAGCACCGCCGCCTGCTGGTGGCCTAGTGGCCCCTTGTAGAACGGGCTCTGGTCGGCCCAGAAATGCGGTTGGATGACGTAGCCAAGGATGCCGGCGGAGTTGCCGGTGAAGGTCACTCCGGAAACCCCGTTGATGGACCGAACCGCCGCGGCGTGCTCCAGATATTCCGCGTAGTTGCTGGGGCCCTTCTCCGGGTCCAGCCCTGCCTTCTCGTAGAGCTCCTTGTTCCAGAACAGTTGCGACACGTTGGAGAGCGCCGGGAGCCCGTAGATTTTTCCGTCGAAGGAGGCCACGTCAAGGAGTGGCTTGTTCAGGTGCTCCGCGTAGGGGAGCTCGTTGATCAGCGGCGTGAGGTCCGTTAAGGCGTCCCGGGTGCTGAAAACGGGAGTCGTGACGGAGTCAGGGGCTACGACGTCCGGCACGGAACCGCCCCGGATCGCGGTGGCGAGCTTTGTGGTCATCTGGCCCTCCGGCAGGACGGTGAGTTCGATCCTCACTGCCTGCTGGGCCCGGTGGTATTTCTCCACGATGAGCTGGGCGGGCTTGAAGGCCGTGGCTCGGCACCAGAAGCGGATGGAGCCGGACGGGTTCTTCCCGAAGTTGGCTGCAGCAACATTTGTTTCCGGCAGGACAGCCGAGCATCCTGACAGGCCGAACGTCGCTGCCACGGCTGCGGCTCCGAGCGTCAGTACAGAGCGGCGGCTGAAGTCCCTGCGGCCGCCGTCGGGGGAATTTTGGGCGCGGCGAAGGCCGGCCGGTGGGGAGTGCATCATTGGTCCCTCGTGGTCGTTGACGTTAGTGGGGCTGGATGGATGTTAAGTGGAATCGCGGACGATGAGTTGGCACGGCTGTGCTTCCACTCCGGTCCTGCTGTTTCCGCCGATGGCTTCAAGGACACGTGCTCCTGCGGCGCGGCCCAGTTCTTCAAGGTTCATGTCGACGGTTGTCAGGGATGGCCTGCAGTTCATGGCCGCTGCTGCCCAGTTGTCGAAGCCGATGATCGCGACGTCATGAGGCACCACAATGTTTGCTTCGCGGAGTCCGTCAGCCACACCGCGGGCGATCTCGTCACTGCCGCAGAGAACGATGTCCACAGGTTCCACCCGCTGGCGCAGCATCTGGGCGGCTTGCCTGCCCCAAGCCTCGGACCAGTTTCCGTAGAGGGGACGGTCGCCCGCCAGGGTGAGCCCGAAGGCTCCGGCATGTTCCTGTACGGCCTCGGCGCGGATGCGGGCAGAGTAGTCCTGGCGCGGCCCCGCTACGTAGGCGATGTTCTGATGACCCAGGTTGGCTGCATGTTCGAGTGCAAGGAGTACGCCCTGCACCTGGTCAACCACCACTGACATGTCTTCGGGGTCGGAAGAATGTCCCATGACATAGACGATCGGGACCGATGTCGGGGGCAAGGGGGCGCGCGGGCCGGTGAGATTCGTCATGACCACGATTGCATCGACATTGCGGGAGGCCAGCGTCTCCACGCAGTGGCGCTCGCGGACCAGGTCGCCCCGTGAGTTGCTGATGAGCACCGATGCCTGCTCCGGGCCGAACGAATCCTCTAGCCCGTACATAACGGGAATGCTGAAGCGTCCGATGTCGTCCGACGTCACCAGGCCGATGGTGAGGACGTCGTTGTGGTTGCCTTCCGCAGCGGGGGCCTCGAAACCGAGTTCCCGCGCGGCAGCCAGGACGCGGTCCCGGGTATCTTCACGAAGCTGGCCCCGTTTGTTGAGCGCCTTGGACACCGTGCCTATGGAAACGCCAGAGGCGTTGGCGACGTCGGCCATGGTGACCCTGCGGGACGTGAAGCTCACGGATCCTCCTGGAAGTGATGAGATGTGCAACACGTTCAGAATAGGTTGCGGAAACTTTTCCTGTCAATGGGAAACATTTCTGCGAACTCTTTTCCGGCCGAACATTTCGGGATGTCCCGGCGAAAATCATCGCAGCGAGCTGTATAGGCTGGATAGATGCCCTCCGGTCCGCTAAGAATCGTTGTCCTCCTCTTTCCCAGAGTCACCCAGTTGGATTTCACCGGGCCGGCTCAGGTTTTCTCCAAGTTCCCGGATACCGAAGTCCACCTCGCGTGGCACGATCTGGATCCCGTCATCACTGACGCCGGCTGGTGCATCGTGCCGACGACGACCCTTGACGATTGTCCCCAGGCTGACGTTCTCTTTGTTCCCGGAGGCGCCGGGGCGTTCGACATGTTCGACGACCCCAAGGCCCTCGAGTTTCTACGCGTACAAGCACGGAGTGCCCGCTGGATCACGTCCGTCTGCACCGGATCATTCACCCTCGCCGCTGCGGGTCTCCTCACCGGCTACCGAGCCACCAGCCATTGGGCGTCCCTTCGGATGCTCGAACACTTCGGCGTCGAACCGACGTCTGAACGGGTTGTCCGCGACAGAAACCGGATCACAGGTGCCGGTGTCACCTCGGGGATCGACTTTGCCTTCACACTGGCGGCTGAACTCTTTGGTGACGACGAAGCCCGGAAGATTCAGCTGGCCATCGAATACGACCCGGATCCCCCTTTCGACCACGGCTCGCCCAGTAAGGCAGACCCCGAAACCGTCAGGAGCATCATCGCCGCCACGGAGAACCTCCGAATGGCGACCGTTCTAGCGTCGGCTCATTCCCTGGCGGCCTCGAAGCCCTCTTCGTAACCGGAGCCGCACCGCGCCCGAACCAGATCTTCCTGCTGGTGCCACACACTTGGTCGGATGGATCCACCTATGAAGTGGCCCACCCGGACCTGATCGGGTTCGTTCAACGCCGGGCCCACCCGGATCATGCCGAAGACGTGGTTGCCGACGCTTTCCTTGTTGTCTGGCGCCGCCTCGATGAGGCGTGGAAGACTTCGACTATGGGCATCGAGCAGTGGTGGACAAAACTACAGCCATCAACGCAGGAATGGCTGATCGAGAACAACGGCGACGCGGTGCCGGCGGAAGTGGTGGCCGAGATCGCCAGCGCCGGGGGACCGGCGAACGCCGATCCATGGTGGGCTGACCGGGCCGGAGAACCGGGCCACTATTTCCCTGACGAAGGCATCGACTGGGTCGAGGCGATCGCAAATGACGAGGATCCGGGCTAGAACCACAGTGCCCGCTGCAGCCATGGGAGGTGGCCTTGAACGGAGTGCCGGGCCTGAGCGGACCGCACTGGCGCCGGGTCATGGCGGCGCTCGCGAACCGGGATGCGCGCACCGCTTATGCACAGATTGTGCTCGGTGAAGAGGTCCTCCCCGGTGTGAAGGAGCAGCGGCGCACCAGGGCCATCGCTGTCCTGCTGGAAGCCGGCCTGGCCGAGTGGACCGGGAGCAAGGGACTGGAAGCGTCGGATGCGGTCTTCCGCGAGCTCCTGACCCAGCAGCCGAAGCGCCAGCCGAAAACAGGGGTGGACCGCTTCCTGCGCCTCGGCCGGATCGACAGGTACCCCGCGTCCTCGGCGGACCGGCGCGAGCTCCTGGGCTGGATCGTCGCGCAGGCGATCCAGCCGGGGGAGAATCTTAGCGAGCGGCAGGTCAACGAGCGGCTGCTGAACTACACCGACGACGTGGTGCTGCTGCGCCGCTACCTGGTCGACTTCGGATTGCTGGAGAGGACAGCGTCGGGTTCCTCGTACCGCCGTCCATCCGGCGAATCCACGTCTTAGAAACAGCCGCGTGCGAGAATGACGCCATGACCCACGACCAGCCACGAACCGGGGCGCCCGAACCACAAGCCGCCTCCGACTCGGCATTCGAAGCCGCCTACCAGGCCGCCCAAAAGAGCCTGGCGGAAGGCGGCATCCCCATCGGAGCAGCGCTCGCCCGGGACGGCCTGGTCATTGCCAGCGGACACAACGAACGGGTCCAAAACGCCGACCCGATCGCGCACGGAGAAATGTCCGCGCTCCGCACAGCAGGCCGGCAGAAGAATTACCGGGACACCACGCTGTACACCACCCTCGCCCCGTGTGCCATGTGCGCCGGGACCATCATTCAATTCAAGATCCCCCGCGTGGTGGTGGGGGAGGCGCGCACGTTCGACGGCGAACTGGAGCTTCTGCGGTCACGCGGGGTTGAGGTGGTGGTCCTGGATGATCCGCGTTGCGTGGACATGATGCGCACTTTCCAGTCCGAGAACCCGGACCTGTGGGCGGAGGACATCGCGGAGTAGGAGGGCAGGCGGCACTCCTGCCGCCCACCACCCCTCCCGCTGGCTGCGATTCCCCGGCACGGAAGGAACGACGACGGCGGGAGGCATTCCCGCCGTCGTCGTTCCTGGGGCCCGTGCCCTCGATCGGATCGAACCGCAATAGTCGGGTGTGAAGTTGAGTCGATGAGCGAGGCTTGATGCGGAAGGGGGAACCGTGATCGCAGTTCTGAACCATGTCCTCGGTTACATCGAGGAGCACCTCACCGAGGAGATCGACGTCGCTGGCCTGACCAGCGGACTCGGTACCACCGAGTATCATGTCCGCCGGATGTTCTCGTCGCTGGCTGGCATGCCGCTGTCGGAGTACATTCGGCGGCGGCGCATGACGGTCGCCGCGGCCGATGTCCTTGGAGGCAGCGATCTGTTGGGGACTGCGGTGCGCTTCGGCTATGGCTCCACCGAAGCATTCAACCGGGCTTTCCGTGCGGTGCATGGCGTCAGCCCTGCGGACGTGCGCCGGGACGGTGGCCCCCTTCGGACACAATCACAGCTCAGGTTCCGCCTGACGATCGAAGGAAACACCACCATGGATACCCGCATCGCAGATCAACCGGCCTTCCGGCTGGTCGGCCACGCCGCTCGCGTGCCCCTCATTCACGAAGGCGCCAACCCGCACATCCAGGCGCACATCGCGGCGCTGCCTGAAGCGGAACACGTTCGCCTTAAAAAGCTGAGCAACACCGAGCCCGCCGGACTGTTGCAGGTGAGCGCCGACGTCGACCCCGATTACACCGAGGGGAGCGAGCTGACCTACCTGCACGGCGTTGCTGTCAGCGAAGGAACGCCGGTGCCGGAGGACCTTGACACGATCGACGTCGCGGCCGGCGCCTGGGCGGTGTTCCGCACCAGCGGACCCTATCCGGCAGCCCTCCAGTCCACGTGGGCTGCGACCGCCGCCGATTGGTTCCCCTCCAACCCCTGGCGGCTGAGGCCCGGCCCGTCGGTCGTTGCCATTCTCGACCGCGCCGCCGACTTCAGCACAGCAACCACCGAATTGTGGCTGCCAGTGGAACGCGCCTAGCGGCGAGAGCCACGCGCCTCGCCACGAGTTACTTAGGGCAGGGAAGGCAATGGCCCCGATAACAGCCGAAGCTGCCATCGGGGCCATTGCCCTGTATATGTTGGTGCGGGATTACGCCCGCGCCCTGGCATGCCCCTTGGTAAGCAGCAGCGCCAGTGCCACCATGCCGGCGCCGAGCAGCAGGTGCAGGCCGTTATCGAAGCCGTTGAGTGGCACGAAGTTCCCGGCCGAATCCTGGGGGACCACCAGGCCGTAGACGAACAGGACCAGGTAGATGATGCCGCCGTAGAGCAGGAACGAGCGGGCGCCGGCGGCGGTCCTGGCCAGGGCGATGCCTGCCGCGCCGAACAGCAGGTGAACGATGTTGTGCAGGGCCGAGACCTGGAAGAGGCCCAGCAGCATGGCCTCGGAGTGGTGGCCAGCGAAGTGCAGTTGGTCGAAGTTGGCCGTGATACCCGGGACGAAGCCCAGGATGCCGACCAGCAGGAACACTGCTCCCACTGCCAGGGATGCCTTCTGGACGTTACTGCGAGCCGCGATGCCTGTGCTGGTGTGTGTTGCCATGGTGATCTCCTGAATGCGATATGGGCCGGTTTCTGAATGCCGACCCAAGGGGTTATGCCAGCTATTCGGTCGTTATCGCATGTCGGATGGGTTTGTTCAGCAAAGAAGTTCCAAGCCAATGGCGGGCGAAGCACTCAAGGTGGGTGCCGCCGTCGTGCGTTACAGCTCGAGCCGGAACACCCACAGCACCGCCAACCACTAGAACCCGATCAACGGCACCTAGATTTCAAATTCTCGCCCTTAGATTCACTTCTCCCGGCACCTAATTTCCCCGTTTGTCCACATGGGCTCGTGCTTGCGCCCATATTCTCCAATCACTCGCTCAAACGAAAGGGGGATGATTCAATGCCAGTCAGTGTCTCGGCTCCGATTTATGATCCGCGGACTGCAGGGAAATGGGTCAAACGAGGGACGGTGGTTTTGCTGGCGGGGATCTGAAGTGGCCCAGCGCTTGGACCCGTGCCGTCTTGGCACCCTGCGTTCTGCAGCTTGTGCGGAACCGAGCGAGGCCTACGGCTATCAGATTGTGCAGGACCTGAACGCGCATGGCCTGCCGGGAATCGGCGGCGGCACCGTCTATCCCGTGCTGAACCGACTCGAGGCCGATGGTCGCGTTTGCTCCGAATGGCGCGAGGGGAACGGCGGCCCCGGCCGCAAGTTCTACAGGATCACTGAGGAAGGGGAAGCTTGGCTGAAAGAGACGGCCGGGTCCTGGCAGGACTTCACGGCAAGGGTAGCGACAGTAATGACAATGGAGGGAAGCCCGGCATGACGGCATTGGGCTATTTCAAGACGTTGGCCATGGAACTGCGCAAGCGCAGACTTAGCGAGGACCAGGTAGCCGATGTGCTTCGGGAACTCCATGGCCACGTGCTGGGGACCGGAGAGGAGCCGGCAGAGGCCTTCGGTAGTGCGAGGGAATACGCAGCCCGGTTAACACGCGGGACGACCGTCTCCCGAGGGTCCCGGATCGGTAACCTGGCCGCCGCCGTGCTGATTGTCCTTGTCGCTGTTAAGGTCGTCCTCGGACTCGTTCTCGGGGTTTCCTTTGGCATCGCAGCGACGGTCACCTACCTTGCGGCGACCCTCCTCGTAACTGCCGTTCTGATCGGGTGGAGCGCTGCACTGCAGCGGAAGCTTCCCGAGCTCATGACGGAAGAACTCAGCCGATAGGGCTAAGCCGGGCGCGGTTCGGGCCTTCAAACCATGCCAGGTGGGGTCGCTTCTAAAGTCTGTTCAGTCAACCCAAAGGGGGAAAGCATGAATTGGTACCGATATGTTCACGCTGTTCTGTTCGTTGCGTCATTTATTCCTTTGGTTTTTTCTCTTTGGCCTTTCTGGCATGGGGTCGCGCTTCCCTTGCTTGTAGTAGTCCCTTACTCGCTCAATGAGATTTGGCTTAACAGAAAGAGCAAATCATCTGCGTTGTTGATGCGCGGGGAGAAGCCTCAGTCGCCGAGACTGCATGCATATCGAGAGTCCTAACAGCTGAAGCAATAAGGCGGTGGATGCTACTCCTGGCATCTGCGTGCGTGCCTGTGCTCCCGCTTCTGCCTTGTACGACCTGTTCGGAATCTGCGCCTCGAGATCGGAAGGGCCGATCCCGCCTCCACTACATGATGCGACGGATCCACGGACGAAAGGCTACGAGTCCGTGGGGTGCCGATTCCGCCCACTGCACTAATTCAGAAGTCAGGTACGGGACGTACACCCTGACTTCTATTTCTCCTGTCGGCCCGAGGCCTTGGCCGGCCGCATGGAACGGCCAGGGAGCGTGGCTGAGCGAGGCCTGGGTTCGTTCGATCTGGGCTCTGGAGTATGAACTCTGCTGGATCACAAGCGAGTTCATGTGAAGAGGGCCAAGAATCCTTCGTGCTCGATTTACGTCGGATGCGAGAACAAACGTGCAGCGTGTGGGCGCATCCTCGCGTGTTCTGACCGGCACATCCACGCGCCAAAGAACACTGCCGTCATCAAAGAGTTCGGCCATCCGGTCCGATGCCCGGTCATCATTGTTGCCGGTAGCGGGTAGCCATCCCGTTGGAGGGATATACGACTCAAGCATTCCTGGGAGGGGTATGACCGGCTCGGCGGGCCAAGGGGTCGTTCTGCTGCCCCGGAGGCGGATACTCGTTTGGGTCCAGTCACCTTCAATGCTAATTACTGACTCGTGACTGAAAGGAGCCAGAAGTGATTCTGGGTCTTCGAGCGTGACGCTTGGGTAGTTTCTATTGATGGTTCCCTCAGATTCGGCCTGATGGGGTGGAATGGCAAACAGGACTGGCAGCGGCTGGCTGAGGTCTAGCTGGCCAACGGCGCTAACACGATGATTCTTTTCCAAAGGACGCTGCACCATGGTCATCATCCTTACATTGTGGGTGGAACGACCGGATGCCGGCTGTACGTCAGCATCCGGCCGAGCATTAGCAGCCTGCTGGAGCCAAGGCCTCTGTAGTTTTGGTTCCCCCTGAGCTGGCTGTGGGGTCGACGCGGCAACCGAATTCGTCAATGAACTCAAGGTACAAAGACCACTTGCCGGCCTGTGTTCCGCGCTGGCAAAGCCAGTTGTTCACATCAGGCTGGGACCGAACAAGAGATTTTCCCCTCGCCGCGCAGGTTTCGTTGCTGTAGAACCAATTGACTTCGTAGGGAAGCCAGGTGTTTGCCTGCGCGGGAGCGGCGGACACAGGCCGCCGCTCAACACGCAAACGGCCAAGCCAATGCTGGTCGCGACTTTACGTACTGAAATTTTCAGTTTCATTTTTCCCCCTGGAATGATGGGTGTTCGCTGACAAGCGACAGGCTAGGGTTCGAATTGCCAACTAGGTGGATAATGACCCAGAAAATGAGTGCAGTTGCGTCAAAATCAGGTGGCACTCAGGCAGTTGATTAGGGGTTGACAGGAGCTGAAGCTACTAACCGTCATATGACACCCAGAGATTTTCAGGTCCGTGGTCGGAAGTCCTCACCAGCGCGGCAGTAGCGAGAACACAAACCCCGGAAATCAGCGGTGAGCGCGTCTTCGGTCAGGCGCGCGTGTTTATGAGGACCCGCGGTTGCCATCGGCCCAGTTCTGATGTGGACCCGATAAGTAGCGAACTGCTCCACCTAGATTCCGCGATTCCGCCCTCAGATTCACGCTTCCCAATGCCTGGGTTTTCCATTTCTCCACCTAAGCCTGCCGCCCTTCGGCGCGTCCAGAACCCGCCGTTACGGGTCGAGGACTGGCTAGCGGAGCGACTGCCGTTCGCCGACGCTGACGGAACCATCGGGCGTGACGTAGTCCCGCCGTCGTCGTTCAATTCTTTCCTGCTGGCCCGGCGAGGGAATCCTGGCGCTCTTGGCACGGTTGCACCGCGCGCAGGCAGCGACAAAATTCTGCAGGCTGGTGGATCCGCCCTTGGACCACGGGTAGAAGTGGTCGCCGTGCTCGGCAGGCCGTGAACACCGGCGCCAGAACCCCGCCTCCATCTCACACTGGCCGCCAGCCCGGGCCATGCCCTCACGCCGCTGCTGCCTGCTGAAGCGCCGAGCAACGTCCCGGCGCCGGACGTCGCGGGCATTAGTCACGGCGGCAACGACTGTGAGGGCCACGACGAACACGGCCGGGAGCGTGACTGCGGCTACAACAACGTCGAAAAGACCGCGCACAACGCCGATTCCGGAGGCCGGTCCCGGCACAGTGTCTCCGCTCGCCTTTGGCATGACTGCCGAGATAGCAGCGACGAACAACCAAATGGTCACCGCCAATAGCGCGCCGCGAAGTGCCATCCGGCTCCAATAGATTCGCTTCAGTTCAACCATCGCGTCGTCCCCTCACAACCATGGAATGCCGACGAAGCGAGTGCCCGACGGTGAGACAGATCGTACCGCCCTGGTACGGCAATGGAAGCCTAGATTTGCCAACGGTCAGGCAGCACTCCCGCAGGCTACAGCGTTTCGGGAATCGGGCGTCCCGGGAAGAGTGTCGCTTACTGTTTCCGGTACATCCTGCGGCCCACGAGGCGGTAGCCGAGTCGGACCGGGCGGGGATCTCCTTGAACATTTCCTTTTGGTCTTGGGGCGGGTTCGTGGACAACACCATCCCGAGGTAGCCGACCAGGAACTTCTTGTCGAGCTGGTCGATCCCTTGCTTCCCGGCCTCCGGCATTTCCTTCTCAGTAGGCACCCTGTCCACCACGGGCATCACTTCGGTCACCTCGCGGCGCAAGTGGACGTTGGGTACGGCCTTCAAGTCCTCGTAGCGCTCAGCGAGTTCCCGGCCAACGTCTGCGTCTGCCGTTTCCACCCAACGAAGGCGAAGCGGCTCGATGTTCTCGAGCCGCTGCGTCACCTGCCGGTGCTGCTCAAGCATCTGCGCTACGTGCAACGCACACGCCGGCACCCTTGAATGGATCGGTGCGGAGGCCGGCGTCGTAACTCCGTGACGATACAGGCCGAACCTGTCCACACGCGGGACACTGATCCTGCCGTCCACGGGCCTTTGGACTCTGGCTGGGCGGAGGGCAGCCGGTCAAAGTGAAGGCGGACCTTATCAGGCTAGGGAAGGAAGGCGTCATGTCCGGCACATCTGTCCTCACGGGCGTCGCCTCAGGCATCGGGAAGGCAACGAAGGAACTCCTCGAGCGGCCTGAAGAAGCTGGTGCATCCCGAGGGGCCGGAGATTGACCTGGCTGGCCCGCCGCGGCAAACGGAGATCAAATGAAGGACTCACAATGAGGAAACCAACCGCCTGGCGACGCGTTGCGGCCACAATCCTGCCAGCCGCGCTGCCGGCAGTGATGGTGCCGGTCTTCAAATACACCGTCCGAAGGTTCGGCGACCGGCGCGGCTACCAGGCAGGGTTCGCCGTCTACTGGGCAGCGTGCTGGGGCCTGGCAGCAGCCATCGCGGGACCGCACCGGCTCGTCGGATTATGGAGGCCTGCCAGCGGTCCGCAACCGCAGCCGCAACGCCGGCCCCGGGCCCTGCTGTGGAGCGTCCTGATCATTCCGCCGGCCGGTGCCGTCGCCACCGAACTGATCCCGAACGCGAGGAAAGCCGGTCTGCCGGCGGCGCTCGCGGCCGTGGGTGTCGGCTTCACCAACGCCATGGCTGAAGAGGCGCTGTGGCGGGGTGTTCCCGTGGCGGTCTTCCCCGGCCGCAAGATCCGTGGCTGGCTCTGGCCCTCCCTGTGGTTCACGGCCTGGCACCTCGTCCCGCTCTCCGTGCGCCCCCATCCGCGCGGACGCCGGCCGGTGTTGCTCGGCGCATGTCTGACCGGGCTGGGCTACGGCTGGGCTGCCCAGGGCAGCGGTTCGCTCCTGGCCGTGTCCATCGCCCACGCAGCCACCGATTCCTGCGGTGTCCTCGTCGCACGCAATGTATGGCTCCCCACCGACAATGACTGAAAGATTCCCGCGCTACCATCAGACATGGACGAGGCTTCAGATGTGGCCACGCAGCGGCGCGCAGCATCCGAGCACCTGATCGAGAGGCTGTCCGCTGCGGATGATCCGGTGCTGGCCTACAAGGCCCGCCTCCTGCGAGGCGGGTCCGCCGATGCGGCAGAAGCCCGCGCGTTGCAGGCGCGGATTCCCGGTTCGCCTTCCGCACGCGCGCTATTGCGGATCTTCGATCAGGACGAGAAGACCCTCCACCATGTCTATCGAAAGTGGCAGGGTCCGCACTGGACACTGGTGTGTCTCGCACTGATCGACTACCCGCCCGGCGACGCGACGTTGCTGCCGTTGAAGCAGCGCGTCTATGCCTGGCTCTTCTCCAGGCACTTCCTCGAGCCGCCCCTGACGGCGGCCTACCCTGGCCAGGAAAACCGGGTCCGCCACTGCGCCTCGATGGATGGCAACGCAATTTGGTACTCGGTCCGGCTCGGACTGGAGGACGAACGCACCCGCTCCCTGGTCGACCGGCTGATCAACTGGCAGTGGCCGGACGGGGGCTGGAACTGCGACAAGCGGCTCCAGGCTACCGCGTCGTCGTTCCAGGAATCGCTCATCCCCGCACGAGGTCTGTGGGCGTACGGGCACGCGCACAGCTACCAGCCGGCCCTGGACGCCGCCCAGAAGGTGGCCGACCTGGTGCTTGCCCGGCGGCTTCTGTGGCACCAGCGTGACGGCACCCTGCTGATGCCTGACTGGGGCGGCCGCCCCGACCGCATCCATTACCCCATCCAGTTCTACGACGTGCTGTTCGCCCTGCAGGTGATGGCCGAGTTGGGACGCATCGGCGACCCGCGATGCGCCGATGCGCTGGCACTGCTTGAATCCAAGCGGCTCCCCGACGGGGGTTTCCCGCTGGAGCAACCCAACGCTTCCACCGCCGACTCGGTGGCCAGCCGCCGCAGCTACGCCAGCTGGGGCCCGTCCGGTCCGCGGCAGAGTAACCCGCTGGTCAGTCTTGCGGCGCTGGGCCTCCTGCGAGCAAGCGCTCAAAGTCGTCAATGACAACTCTTCCGTTCCGGCCGCCCGCGCAGGCTACAGTGTCTTGGGAATCGGGCGCCCCGGGAAGAGTGTCGCGTACTGTTTCCGAAACATCCTGCGCCCGATGAGGCGGTAGCCAAGGCGGACCGGGGCGGGGATCTCCTTGAACATTTCCCTCTGGTCTTCGGGTGGGTTCGTGGCCAACACCATCCCGAGGTAGCCGATTAGGAACTTCTTGTCGAGCTGATCGATCCCGTGCTTCCCGGCCTCCTGCATTTCCTTCTCGGTCAGTACCCTGTCCACGACTGGCATCACCTCGGTGACTTCGCGGCGCAGGTGGACGTTGAGGACGGATTTCAGGTCCTCGTAGTGCGCAGCGAGTTCCCGGCCGACTTCTGCGTCTGTCGTTGCCATCCAGCGAAGGCGGATCGGCTCGATGCTCTCCAGGCGCTGCGTCACCTGCCGGTGCTGCTCAAGCATCTGCGCTACGTGCAACGCACATGCCGGTGCCCTTGCCGCGAGCTGCGGGTACATGAGTTCGTCCTCGCCCTCGTGGTGAATATGGAGCACCTTATCGAAGTTCCCCAGCACTTCGCCCACGTACGCGGCACGGGCGGTGTCCCCGGCCGCGGCGGAGCGCACCAGGCCCGGCGCCTCTTCGTACGCCCACAGGAAAAAGCGGTGGATGCGCCGCATGCCGGCCGTTCCCTGACACAGGACGGGTCCCTGGGGCAAAGGCGCCGCGGTCTCGCCGGGCTGCATGGTGAAGAAGTCAGTCATTGGATTGCCCCTAACGGTCGACGTGCGAGACGAGGACCTCTCCCCGGCAGCATGGTATGGCTGGGCCTGATGACGCACAATGGCTAGAGGCCAGCGGCAGCGCGCCAGCATGGCCTCACCCGGGCCTGGAATCGGCAGGCCCCGTGATCCTTAGCCCAAGGCCCGGCGGGCTGTTCCACCGCTCAACAGTCGGCCGCCCGGGCCGGCACCAGTTCGGCCAGGAAACCGATGCTTTCCTCGGCAGGTATGGTTGCCGCTGCCTCGGCAACGGACTCCAGGACACCTGCAGCCGTAGTCCTGGCATCATCGGCGTCCATGCCCCAGGCGGTGCCCTCACGGACCAGATTGTCCAGGGTCAAATAATTCAGTCTCGCCTGTCCGCCCAGCGTGTGGCCGGCATTGACGCTGGGAGCGTAGAGCAGATGGGTGGGTGGTATACATCAAGGCTTTGGCGCTTCACTGCCGCACCTGGAGTTTGGCGAAACGAGGAACCAGGGCAACGTCACGGCCTACGGCCCGGATAGCGTTCATGGCAACGACGCTGGACACGGGTCCGCCCTGTTCAAGTCTGACGATCGTTCCCCGGGTAACCCCTAGTTTCTGCGCGACGTCCTGCTGGGTCAGTCCGGCTTCCTTGCGGGCGTCGGCGATGGAACGGCCAAGTGATGCGGCGTCTACTGCCCGATAGAAGCTGGTGATGTCCGAATGTTCCATAAAACGATCATATGCCGTTCTCATCAGAATGTTTGATTAATCGAACATTTTTCATTTAGCTTCTACTGTTCGATAAAACGAACATCTGGGGATCCTGGTACGTCCATTGGCTTGCAGGTGGCGAAGTCCGGCAGCAGTCGTAAGCTCGTGTCTAAGTCATACATGCGGCTGGATCGATGTGGAGGATCGCAGATGCACGCTGTGGATGTCGTCGTTGTGGGCGCAGGCCTGGCCGGGCTGAGTGCAGCCCGCAAGCTGGTTCAGTCCGGCAGGACCGTTGCCGTGCTGGAGGCGCGCAGCCGGGTGGCCGGCCGCACACTGGGAGGCTTCCTCAGCAACGGAGTACCGGTGGAGATGGGCGGCCAATGGGTCGGCCCGACACAGGACGTTGTGCTCGAGCTCATCGACGAGCTGGGCCTCGAGACCTTCCCCAGCTTCGACGAGGGCGACGCCCTGACCGTCTTCGACGGCAACGTGGTTCGAAACGCCGACGAGACTTTCGGCCTCCCGCCCGAGTCGGCGATGGAGGTCGGCCGGCTCTGGGAGAACCTGGAGATCCTCGCCTCGACGGTCGCGATTGAGGCACCGTGGGAAACTGATGGCGCCGAGGACCTGGACCGGCAGACGCTGGACGCATGGCTGGTCGCCAACACCGAAGACAGCATTGCGCTGAGGTTCTTCCGCCTGGTGGTGCCGGTCCTGTTCTCCGCCGAGTCTCCGGAGCTTTCACTCCTGCACTTCCTCTTCTACGTCAAGTCCGGCACCAGCCTTGAGGCGCTGATGACGATAACAGGGGGTGCCCAGGAGAGCCGCGTCGTCGGCGGCACGCACCAAATCTCCGAGCGGATGTCCGCCGAACTGGGCGACGCGGTCCGGCTCAATGCCGTGGTCCGGACCATCCGCCAGGATGGGACGGGCGTAGTTGTCGAATACGACGGCGGCAGCGTCACGGCCCAGCGCGTCGTTGTCGCCATACCGCAAACGCTGGCAGGCCGGCTGCGCTACGTCCCGCCGCTGCCCGCGCTGCGCGACGGACTCACCCAGCAGATGCCGGCCGGATCTGTCATCAAGCTCCAGGTCGGTTACGACGCCCCGTTCTGGCGCGAGGACGGACTGAGCGGAACGGTACTTAGCCTCGACGACGCGTTCAACATCGTTCTGGACAACAGCCCGGACGACGGCTCCTGCGGGGTGCTGGTCGGCTTCCTCGAGGGCGCCCACGCCCGCACCGCGAGCCTGATGAGCGCAGCGGAGCGCCGCGAGCTCGTTATCACTGCGCTCGTGAAGTACTTCGGCCCGACGGCGGCGCAACCGTTCGACGTCGTCGAGCAGGACTGGAGTGCTGAAGAGTTCACCCGCGGCTGCTACGGTGGGCGGCTCGGCGCGGGCGCCTGGACCCAGTACGGTCCGGCCCTCGCTGCGCCCGTGGGCCGGATCCACTGGGCGGGCTCAGAAACCTCCACGGTCTGGAACGGCTACATGGACGGTGCCATCCGCTCCGGCCGACGAGCCGCCGACGAGATCCTCAAGGAGCTTCCGTGACCAGCGTCTTCAGCCGTCCGGACAGCTTCTGGCCACACGCCTGATGAGCTGCTGCCCGAGGCGCGGACTACTCCTGCCGTCCCAGGTCAAACCCTCGGCCCAAGTGGGATACTAAGCCATGGCTTCTTCCTCTGGCGGGAGTACTCCCGGTGTGGTTGCAGTGATCGGCGCGACGGGCCGGCAGGGGTCGGCTGTGGTCCGGCATCTCCTCAACGACGGATGGCAGGTGCGTGCCCTGACCAGGACTCCGTCCAGCGACGCTGCGCAGGTGCTGCTCGAGCTCGGGGCCGAGGTCCAGCAGGCGGACACCGAGGATCCAGGTTCTCTACGGCCGGCGTTCCGGGAGGCCTACGGGCTCTTCAACGTCCAGAATCCGCAGACAATCGGAGCTGAGGCCGAAGTGCGGCAGGGGCGCAACGTGGCGGAGGCGGCAGCTGAAGCCGGCGTACGCCACGTGGTCTACGGGGCGGCAGGCGTCAGCGACCAACCGACAGGCGTTGGCTCTTGGGATTCGAAGCTGGTCATCGCCCAGCGCTTCCGCGAACTCGGGCTGCCGCTCACCGTGCTGCGCCCCATGGCGTTCATGGAACTGATGACGGACAAAGGCTACTATCCGCAGTTTTCCACCTGGCATCTGATGCCAAAGCTGATGGGCCCGTCCCGGCCGGTGGGCTGGTTGTGCGTTGACGACCTGGGTGCCATCGCCGCCGGGATGTTCGCCGACCCGGAACGGTGGAGCGGTGCAGTGCTGGGACTGGCATCCGACGTGCGGTCAATAGACGAGTGCCGCAGTATGTGGCAGGAACGGACTGGGCGAAGGCCGCGTGGGTTACCGATGCCGGAGAAGCTCTTCGAACGGTTCGTGGGGAAGGACCTCACCACAATGTGGCGGTGGCTGCGGACAGGGCAGTTTGACATGAGCACCGAAGCAACCCGTGAGATCCTGCCCGAAGCCCGGACCATTAGGGAATGGCTGGCGGAACAGGCCAGATAGCAGGGAGGGCAGGACGCCGGCCGCATCGGTCACGGCGAGATTGGCAGCACTGCATGCACCCGCCCGCCCCGGGGGGTGCTCCCGGCGGAGAGCGTGCCGCCCAGCTCGGCCGCACGCTCGCCCATGGAGGCAATTCCGACGCCGGCCTGCCACGGCGCAGCGGTGCTCCCGTCATCGGTGACCTCGATCTCCAGGGCCTCCTCGCGGACTGTGAGGCTGACCGTCGCGTTAGTCGACGTGGAGTGCCTGGCCACGTTAGTCAGCGCCTCGACGACGATGCGGTAGACCGCCACCTCGACGGCCGCGGGCAGCGCCTCCAACCGATCTGCGCGCAGATCGACTCGCAGTGGTGTCCCGTCAGGAGTCCGCAGGGCCAGTGCCTGCTGCCGCAGGGCGGTGACGAGACCGAGCTCGTCGAGCGCCGGTGGACGCATCGCGTAGACCAGCCCCCGGATGTCCTCGAGCGCGGTCACTGTCTCCTGGCGCAGGGTCCGCAGCAGGTCCTCTGCTCCGGAAGGGTCGGTGCGCAGGGTATTGCGTAAGGCGTCTGACGTGAACGCTATCCCGGAGAGCCGGGCGCCGAGGCCGTCGTGGAGGTCGCGGCGCAGCCGACGGCGTTCCTCTTCGATTGCGGTGATGGCCTGGCCGCGTGACTCCCTCAGTTCGTCGGCCAGTGCCCGGGCGCGCAGGGTCTGGGCCAGCAGCGGCGCGACCAGGCTGAGCACGTGGCTGTCACCCGCGGACAGCGTCAGGTCACCGGACCGCAGCCCCACCGCGAGCTCCCCGGACCGGTCCGGGCCCAGGGCGAGCGGGAGGGTCCTGGTGTGGGTGACCTTTGACCCGGACTCGGCGACGGTCTTTCCGTCCAGGCGGAGCGCAGAGTACGGGAGGACCAATGCCTCGCGAATCGCCCGCAGTGCGAGCACCGGGTCATCGCCGATGTGGCCGACCACCCGGGTAGCCGCCCCCAGTGGGTCCGGCCGCGCCCCGAAGAGGAGCTCGTCGACAACGGCCCGCAGCACCACCTGAAGCGGATGGAAGGTTGCCGCCGCGACGGCGCCGATGAACGCCAGCGTGCCGGGAGGCGGGACCCGGCCGCCCAGGATCTCGATCAGCGACTCGACGGTCATGAAGAGGGCCACGTAGCCGACCACCGCGGTAACGAAAACCACGAACCGCACCATCAGGCCCCTGACATCGACCACCTCGGGCCGGCGGACCCCGATGTACAGCGCGGGCGCGACGGTGCTCATGGCGAGGTAGGCGATCACCTCTCCCACGGTGCCGAGCTGCAGGAACGGGGTGATGAACATGGTTATCACCACCAGCGACCCCGCGAGCGCCATCCACTTGAGGGCCCACCGGTCGCCGTCCGTGGCACGTTCGATCTTCCACCAGGTATGCGCGATCAGGGCACAGGCGATCACCAGGACCATCGCGGTGCCAACCGCGTCGCTCTCTGCCCAAACCACCGCCAGGACGCCCGAACCTCCGATCACTACCAGCGAGACGAAGTCCACCGGGTGTCGCCAAGTGATGGCCGGGTACGCGGTCAGCGCGAGCGGCGCCAGCAACGCGCCGCCGATGGTGAAGGCCAGGCGCGGCGCGTAGCCTCCCCCCGTCGCTTCCAGAACGGCCCCCGAAATGATGGCGAGTCCTGCGAACACCATGAGTACGGCGCTCGGCCGGACCCGCCGCACGCCGAGCAACGCCAACCCGCTGACGGCCGTGCTCAAACCAAGGGCGGCCAGCGCGAGCAGCGCAGGAGAGGCGGTCACGTGCCGAGGCCGCCTTCACGGGCGCGGATGATCGCGGCGGCCCGGTCAAGCACCTCGAGCTTGGCGAAGATGCTGGTCAGGTGGTTGCTGACCGTCTTGGGGGAGAGGAACAGCGCCTCGGCGATCGCCGTCGTACGCCGTCCTGACGCCAGCAGGTCGAGGATCTCGCGCTCGCGGGCGGTGAGTTCCGGGAAGGGGGTGGCCCTTGGTACGGGTGGTGCAGTGAAGTAGCCCAGTATGCGTGCCGCCACGCCCGGTCCGAAGATCGCCTGCCCGGTGACCACCGCGCGGATGGCGGCCACGATCTCCTCCTGCCCGGCTCCCTTGAGCAGGTAGCCACGGGCTCCAGCCTGCATCGCGGTGAAGACGGTCGCATCGTCGTCGTACATAGTCAGCATGAGCACCGCCGTCTCCGGCACCGCGGCACGGATCCGGCGGGTGGCCTCCACACCGTCGAGACCGGGCATCCGGACGTCCATGAGTACGACGTCGGGCCGCAGGAGTTGGGCCTCCCGTACGGCGGTCTCGCCGTCGCCTGCCTCGCCGGCCACCTCGAGTCCCTCCAGGGTTTCGATCAGCGCCCGCAGCCCGCCGCGGACGACAGGATGGTCGTCCGCGATCAGCACCCTGAGGTTCATGAACCCATTATGGGCGCGTACGCTCCCGGTTGATCCGGGAACTTCCTCCCTTTCGCCGGGGAGCCGCGGGAAAATGGACGGGGAGGCCGTCCCTCGTGGACGGAAGCGGCGCGAGCCGAGAGTGGAGTTGTCCGCTTCATCCATCCACCCGAGGAGCAACCATGAAAACCACTTCGAAACGGCAGAAGATTGGCCTCCTGCTGGCCGGCTTCTACAGCGCGCTGAACGTCGTCGGCGTGCTGTTTCCCCCTCCGGAAGGCCAGGTTGGCCCGCCGATCGGCATCCTCATCGTCGACTGCGGGCTCGGCCTGGTTGGCCTGGTCGCCGTGATCATCACGTGGCGTACCGGCAACCGCGCCGCGCTCCGCGTCGCGGCCGGCGCGATCATCATCATGACCCTCACCGCACTGCCGGCGTTCTTCGTCGACGTGCCAGCAGTAATCAAGCTGCTGGCTGGCGTAGCCGTGCTGCTCACGATCGCGGCCGTCGTGCTCATGTTCTCGCCGGGGCGCCGCTCGACGCCGGTCCTGGACTGAGTCTGATCGCAGTCGCCATGGTCCTTATCGCCTTCGTGCCCGGCCATTGCTCCGGTCGCGAAGGCGGGATCGGCGCTGTGGTTGCAATTCGCCGGACGGGGGCGCGCTACGCGGCGCCTGGGGTTTCCCCGCCCAACGCTGCGTCGATCAGTACTCCGGCTGCATGTCGCGCCTGTCCGGCAGCCACGGGGGTGCCGGCGATGGCGGCCGTCGTTTGCGCGCCCTCTGCAAGGATTGAGAGTTGGGGCGCCAGATAGGCTGGCGCACCTGCCTCCTCTGAGAGTTTGCCGACATACTCTTGGAACGATTCCTTATGCTTCCGCGCATAATCGGCGACTTCGGGGCTTATGGCCCCGAGCTCGGCGAAGCTGTTGATGAAACCGCAGCCGCGGAACGAGTCCTGGGCGAACCATTGCGCGAGGTAGTCGAAGATGGCGAGGAGCCGCGCACGCGGAGTGGCAGCGTGGCGGACGGTCGCTTCCAGCCCTTCCGTCCAGGACTGGTGCCGGCGCTCCAGCACAGCCATGACGATACTGCTCTTGGACGGGAATTCCTGGTACAGCCTCTTGAGCGAGACGCCCGCCGCAGCACGAAGTTCGTCCATGCCGACAGCCTGGATTCCCTTCGCGTTATAGAGCTCGTCGGCGGTCTTGACGATGCGGGTGCGGACCTCCGAAATATCCATGTACCCATTCTACTTGAAATGAGAACGATCGTTCTATATGATTCTAATCAGCTAGAGAACGACCGTTCTCCGGTTCGAGGAAAGGGAACATGATCATGGGCTTCATCAAAGTCGGCACTGAGAACAGCACGGACATCGAGCTCTACTACGAGGACCACGGCGCGGGCCAGCCTGTCGTCCTGATTCACGGCTATCCCCTTGACGGCGGCTCGTGGGAGAAACAAACCGCTGCCCTCTTGAACGCCGGCTACCGCGTCATCACGTACGACCGCCGGGGGTTCGGCAAATCCAGCAAGCCGACCACGGGCTACGACTACGACACCTTTGCAGCCGACCTCAACACCGTCCTAGAAAGGCTGGACCTGCGCGACGCCGTCCTCGTCGGCTTCTCGATGGGCACCGGCGAAGTAGGGCGTTACATCGGTACATACGGGGAGGCGCGCGTAGCCAAGGCAGCTTTCCTTGCATCCCTTGAACCGTTCCTCCTGCAGACCGAAGACAACCCGGCCGGTGTCCCGTCCTCGGTGTTCGACGGCATTCGCAACGCCGCCATTGAGGACCGCTACACCTGGTTCACCAACTTCTACAACGACTTCTTCAACACCGATAACTTCCTCGGGAACCGCCTCAGCGAGGAAGCGCTGCGCAATGCATGGAACGTCGCCGCCGGCTCGTCCTGGTACGCGTCCTTCGCCGTCGTCGACTCATGGCTGACAGACTTCCGCTCCGACATCGAGCAGGTCACCGTGCCGGCCCTGATCGTCCACGGGACGGACGACCGCATCCTGCCGATCGACGCGACCGGCCGTGAATTCGCCAAGCGCCTTCCGTCCGCCGAGTACGTGGAAATCGAAGATGCACCGCACGGCATGCTCTGGACGCACGGCGCCGAAATCAACGAGGTCTTGCTGCGCTTCCTGGCCAAGTAGCAGCTCGCCGTTTTCGAAAATAGGCCAATACGGGAAGGCCCGGCCACTCTGCCATTGGGTGGCCGGGCTTCTTGATGCGGGGGCAGTCCGGTCAGGATCCTCGGTGAGGTCCGCTACGTCGGAGCTGGCGTTTCAGCTTCGATGAGTTCCTTCATGCGGCGGAGGCTGCCTTCGATCATCGTGGGATCCATCGAGGATTCCATCGCCGGGACGTCCAGGTAGATGGTCATTCTGGTGCTCGCCTGCTCCCGGAAAGTTCGACGGCGGCACTCACCCCCGCAGTTCGGTCACCCTTCTGATTAGGTAGGGCGATCTGCCTGTTGCCCCTATCCGGCTGGGCATCTGGTGGAGCAAGATAACCCCCATGAAAAGAACAGTCCTGGCAGGGTTCGCGGCGGCAATGATGGCCTTCGGTGCAATCAACTCGGCGGTAGCTGGTAACGCGGCACCGGCCGACCCGTCACACGTCGTTGGCCAGATCATGGTCAAATTCCGCGACCACCGCGCGGCGGCGGACACCCTGCGGCAGCACGGACTGAGCGTAGGGCCCGGAATCGGCAGCACAGGCGCCCATCTGATCAAGGCTCCCGCCGGCCAAGAGCTTCAACTCATCGAAGCCCTGAACCGCAATCCCGCCGTTGAGTACGCCGAGCCGGACCACGTGGTCACCCCGGCCACAGCTGACCAGTACTTCAGCCGCCAGTACGCCCTGCAAAATACTGGACAGTCCTTCACCAACACCGCCGGCACGCTGACCGTAGCCGCAGGCAAGGCAGACGCCGACGTGGACGCCGTCGAAGCCTGGACGTTCACCAAGGGTGCCGGGATCAGGGTCGCCGTGCTCGATTCAGGAGTCGCCAACGACAACCCCGACATCACACCGAAGGTTAGCGCCCGGGCCAACTTCACCACCGGTGAAACCGGCGACGACAACTACGGCCATGGCACCCACGTGGCCGGCATCGTCGCCGCCGCTCACAACACACAAGGCGTGGCCGGTACTTGCCCGGAGTGCACCATCCTGGACGGCAAAGTGTTGAACGACAGCGGGATCGGATCCAGCTCAGGGCTTGCAAGCGGCATCAACTGGGCGGTCAGCAACGGTGCCAAGGTGATCAACATGAGCCTCGGAGTGCGGGCGTCACGCACTCTCGAAACAGCCGTCAACAACGCATGGAGCAAAGGCGTGGTGCTGGTTGCCGCAGCCGGTAACGGAGGCAACCAGACCAAGATCTACCCGGGTGCCTACCCGAACGTCATCGCCGTCGCCGCTACCGACAACAAAGACGTCAAGGCATCCTTCTCAACATATGGCGCCAGTTGGGTGGACATCGCAGCACCTGGCGTCAACGTCTACTCAACGTTCCCCAACCACGAGTTCGTCCTTGAATCGCAATACAACCGGTCACGGGGTTACGACGTCGGCAACGGCACCTCGATGTCCTCACCGATCGTTGCCGCCACTGCCGCCCTTGTGTGGAGCAGGAATTCTGGCGCAACCAGTGAGGCGGTCCGGGGCAAGGTTGAATTAACTGCCGACGCCATTTCCGGCACCGGAACGTACTGGAAGTATGGCCGCGTGAACGCATACAACGCAGTCAAGTAGTCGCGGGGTGGTGGATGGCCAGCTCGCCTGCCTGATCGCTGGAGCCTGCCACGGCTGACTGAACAATAGCGGCGGGGCGGGAGGCAGATGCTGGCCGCCCCGCCGTCGTCGTTCGCTGTTCCGGGGAGCGGAGCTTACCCTCGTGCCACCAGCCCCGGAACCCCGTCCTGGATGGCGAAAGACGCTTTCGTGCTGACGGGGGATCCCGGGGTCGTGACGTAGTCCAGCACCCGGAAATCAGCAGTCAAAGCGTCCTTAGTGATGCGCGTGTTCACGTATCCGCGGTTGTCGTTGTAGAACTTCAGGTGCGGGTTCCAGGCCATGACCGGGTCGGTGGTGGAGCCAGTGCCGTTGCCGGTGGAGGTGATGGAGGTGCAGACGAGTTCCGAGCCGACCACGGGGGAGGCAGGGTCCTTATAGTCGACCTTGAGGTCGTTGGCCCAGTTGCGGTGCACGTCGCCGGTGAGAACCACGGTGTTGCGGACGCCCGCGTCCACCCAGCCCTGGGTGATGCGGCGGCGAGATGCGGCGTAGCCGTCCCACCCGTCCATGGAGACGTCGTCGATCTCCGGCGCCTGGGCCCGATCGCGTTCGGCGAAGAACACCTGCTGACCCAGAATGTCCCAGCGCTGGGTCGAATTCTTGAACCCGTCCAGCAGCCACTTCTCCTGCTCGGCGCCGGTGATAGTGCGGTCCTCGGCCAGGCGTTCGGCCACGTTCTTCTGCCAGCCGTCGCCGGCGAGCTGGTCGTCGCGGTACTGCCGGGTGTCCATCATGTGGAAGTTGGCCAGCTGGCCCCACTGGATGGTGCGGTAGATCTTCATGTCGAACCCGGCCGGCACGGACGAGGCCCGCAGCGGCATGTTTTCGTAGTACGCCTGGAACGCGGCGGCGCGGCGCTGCCGGAACCGCTCGGTGGTGTCGTTCAGCTGCGCGGCGTCCGTGTTCTCCGGGATCTCGTCCGCCCAGTTGTTGTCCACCTCGTGGTCATCCCATACCACCAGCCACGGCGCGATCGCGTGCGCGGCCTGCAGGTCGGCGTCGGACTTGTACTGCGCGTGCCGCTGCCGGTAGCCGGCCAGGCTGGACGTCTCGGGGCCCTGGTGGTCGCGCGGGTTGCCGCCGCCGATCACGTAGCTGCCCTTCTTGTACTCGTACAGGTAGTCGCCCAAGTGCAGCACGAGGTCCGGGTGGTCCTCGGCGAGACGGGTGTAGGCGGTGAAGTAGCCGTGCTCGTACTGCGAGCAACTGGCGAACGCCATGGCCAGCGCCGCCGGCGTCTCGTGCGGCGCCGGGCTGGTGAGCGTGCGGCCCACCGCGCTGACGTGCCGACCGGTGCGGAACCGATAGAAGTATTCGCGCCCCGGCCGGAGGCCCTTCAGCTCCACGTGCACGGAGTGCGCGGTTTCGATCCTGGCGGTTTCGACGCCGCGGGCTACTACGGTGCGCATGCGCGCGTCCTCGGCCACTTCCCATTCGACGGCGACGCTGCGGGAGGGCATGCCGCCCAGGCCGTCCTCGGTCAAGGGGTTCAGCGCCAGCCGGGTCCAAATCACAAAGCCGTCCGGCCACGGCTCGCCGGAGGCGATGCCGAGCATGAACGGATCGGTGCGGAGACCGGCGTCGTCCGCTGTTGAAACGGCGACGGCGGCACCCGGCAGGGCGGCGACCAGCCCGGCCCCGAGGCCGGCGGAAATCAGGGATCTGCGTGAAATGTTGTCCATGGCTTCGAACATACGGAGCCCTGTTGGACGGGGTCTGAGGCTTTTGTGAATGGGTGGTTAACTGCGTGACAAGACCTGTCGACTCGCCCATGCGGCATGACGAGCTTCGGACCGAGGAAATCACAGGGCCCCGTTACACTTGCCGGGCTGCCGGACATTAACCGGGTATGAGCTTGCAAACGCATTTGGGGGAGCGCGTGGAACTGGACAGACAAAAGCGGTTCATGGCGGCCCACGCGGCCTGCCATGATCGCATCTACCGCTACTTCCGCCGCCGCACGGAGAGCCCTACCACCGCTGAGGACCTGTGCGCGGAAGTCTTTAGGATCGCCTGGGAGAAATCGGGCGAGAAGGAAGAACTCTCAGCCATGTTCCTCTTCGGGGTGGCACAGAACGTTCTGCGCAATCACCTAAGGTCCGCCGTCCGATCGGCCAATCTCATGCTGTCGCTCCAGCTGGAACGAACGGAGCAGGCCCGCGACACCGACGGTTCCGTCCGGGATGCGCTGGGTCGCCTCAAACCCGACGAGCGGGAGGTCCTGTTGCTCACGTACTGGGATGGACTTACCTCCAGCGAACTGTCCGATCTGCTCAACACCACCGCGACAGCCATCAGGATGCGCCTCCACCGGGCACGGAAAGCACTCGGCCGCCTGCTTCAGGCTGAACGAGAGTCAGAGGAGTACATACGATGAAGGACCTTTCTGCTGCCGACGAGCAGCGCATCCTCTCCGCCGACCCCGCAGCGGACGTCACCGAGCCCGAACTGGCACGCAGCCGTTCCCGAAGCCTGGCGTTCATGGAATCCGACGTGACCCATATCTTCGCCGGAGATTCGGGAAATTACCGCAGGCCGCCCGCAAGGCGTTGGCGGACGGCCGGGGCCTTCCTGGCAGCAGCCGCAGTGGCCGCAGCCGTCCTCACGGCCAACTTCCTGCAAACGGCCCCGGTGGAAACACCGGCCGCCACCGAATCCGTCTCACCTCCCTCGCCGGCTCCCACCAACGCGCCGGAGCCGGCCCCTCCCGCCGGACCGTTTCACGGCCTCTTCGTCGCGGCAGACGAAGTGCTTGTCCTGGAGGCACTGCCCAATGCAGCCCGGAAACTCGGGGCAGGGCTCGGCGTCGAACCCGTCAACGTGCGTCAGGTGCTGAAAGGCGATCTGGCCCCGGGTGAAACCACAGTTGACGTGGCACCAGCTGAGCGCGCGATCAATGGTTCGCTTCATTGGCGGGATAGCCAGGAGGAAGCACCCTTTACCTATCTGGGGTTCTTCGCCAAGGATGCCGACGGCGGGCTGCATCTGATGGAGGCACCTCATACGCTGCTGCAGATCCAGAACATCAGGACGGCCGCCACTGTGGATCCCGTCACCGACGAGCCGGTGGAGATTGGTGACGACCTGCGGGCGCGTATCAATGTGGCCCCCGTTGGGGACGTGCCCGTGGCCACCCACCCCGGCGGTTCCTGGGCTGCCTCTGCCCCCGATACCATCTGGGGCACGCAGGCTGCAGACGGAACGAGGGACGGCGAGGTACGCGGATATGTTTCTCTCTCGGAGACCTGTTTCACCTTTGCGAACAGTACTGAGAAGGTCTTCCTGCGCTGGCCGGAGGGGTTCACCGCGAAGGTCACACCCCTGATGGTCGACGCTGAGGGCCGCGTTTCCTACTACGGGACAACGCTGGCCAACAAAGCGGTCGTCCTCAACGAATGGGGCTTCATCAACATGGCGGACCTTGATACGCGTCCACTGGTTAAGGGGCAGCTGACCGCCGAGACCGCGTCGTGCGGGGGTGAAACCCTTCCCGTTTTCGACGTTTGGCCGGAACGGGAAGGAGGCAGCCCGTTCCAGAAGGGCCGCGGTGTAGCGCTGCCCACGCCCTGATCCCAGGCGCCCCGGATGATGGTGTCAGCACCGAATCTTTGAGAGGGCTCGCCATCGAGCTATTCAGTTCCTCAGGGCCTCTGCGATCTGCTGGGCTACCTCGGAGGGCGTGAGGTGGGTGGTGTCGATGACCTCAGCTTCAGCGTGGAGCCAGGTTCGGGCAGCTTCGGCATACGGTTCCAGATAGCCGAGTCGGAATGGGGAAGGGATGGGATGGTCCGCAGCTATCCGGGCGTAAAGGGTGTCCTGGTCGGCATGGATCACGAAATGCCGTACCGGAATGCCATGTTGAGCTAGGCCGCCGCTAATTTCGCGCCAGTACTCTTCTACCAAAACGGTCATGGGCATCACCAACGTGCCGCCAGTGTAGTCAAGTACGCGCTTGGCGGTCTCCACGACGAGGGGTCGCCATGGCGGCCAGTGCTGGAAGTTGTCCGTGGCGGGCAGGCCGGGAGAGATGTCCATGAGAGCTTCACCAACCTTTTCGGCGTCGAACACTCTCGAATCGGGAATGAGCTGCTGAACAAGGGCACTCGTTGTCGTTTTGCCTGCACCGTGGGTGCCGTTGAGCCATACGATCATGGCACCAAACGCTAACACCGAGCAGCCCAACACAAGGGCTGTTCACTACTCCCGGGGTCCCTCACGTCTACCGTCAGGCCTCGCTATGGACTGCCTTATTTGGGAGGCCTAACCTGAGAGAAGCGGACAAAGGAGTCGTCATGAAACGCTTGCTTATCGGACTTGCCACGGCGGCCATGGTGGCCCTGAGTGCAGCACCGGCCGGGGCCGCTCCCAACATTTACCACACCATATCGTCGACGAATGCCTCTGCAGCGGTGGTCGAAACCGTCGGCTGCGAGCGGACGGAGATCTTCGTCTCCTCCATGTCGGGCATGTTCGCTGCCCAGCCCGGCCCCGTGAACAAGCAGGGCCTGACCAGCGTGTTCGTGCGCATCTCCGACGTCTGCGCGGCACCCGGCCGCGGCGTGGTGCTGTTCCAGGCTGACGGCCAGAACTTCGCACCCCTGGAGGCTGATCCGAGACTGACCAGCGCCTCCATCAACACGCAACTGGCTGGTACCGACGGCGAAGGCAACCCCGTCACCATCAGCCTCTCGGCGACGTGGACCGGCACCGGTCCGCTTGAGCACAGCACCCTCAGCTCCCACGAGAACATCCCGGGTCTGGGCAACGTCAACTCTGTGGACAACAACCTCAGGCGCGCCGCCACGGCAACTGTATCGGTCACGGTCAACGGACTGACGGTTTCGGGTACGGACAGCAACGCAGTGCTGGAACAAGTGAAGGCGCGCTGCATCGAAATCGCCCGGCCTGGTGTGGAGGAGTTCTTCCCCTGCTTTGGGTTCCCGGGGTAGCGGATACCGCACGAAAGCACGGAGCAATCCGTGGAGGGAGAGTGAACCAACTGCCGGTTACGGCCGGGAGCCCGCACCTGGCGACAGGACGTTCAGGCCCGCATCAACAGCGGCGGCCAGGAGTTCTGCATCGTGGGCCACGAAAAGATGAGCCTGCAGGCGGATTGCGCATGCCAGGTGAATGGCGTCAGCGCTTCGCAGCCTGCCAGGCAGGGCAGCCGCATACATCAGATCGGACCGGGCGAGGTCAACAAGATTGATGCCGCCGAGTGCCGCATTGACCAGCTCGCCTGGCAAACCACGCCGGTGCGCTGCGCAATGGAGCTCCGTGTAGAGCAGCATTGAAGCCACCAGCCTGTCGTTCCGAGATCCAGCTGCCGATAAGTACTCAGCCGTGGCTGCCGATTCGCTTTCCTCCACCGCCACCTTGAGGACGGCCGAGGTATCCACGTAAATGATCAACGGTCGCCACGAAGGTCGTCTAGAATCTCCGCCGTGCTCGATTCTGAGGTAACGCGCGGCAGGGTGCGGAAGTCGACAGGCCCCATTGCCGGGCGGACCTGGCCTGCCAGGAGCAGACGTTCAAAGGGCGAGGCCGACGGCGGGATCAGCGTTGCAGTGATCTCGCCATTGTTAGTGACATCGATTGTTTCGCCGTTTTTTACGCGTTCGAGGATCTTGCTGCTCTGGTTACGGAGCTCCCGGTGCGGAATGGTTGTCATGATTGCCTCCGTAGCAATCGTAGCAACCGGAGCGGCCGGAATGTAAGTATCAGCATGTCCGCAGCATCTCAAGCCGCAGCCGGGCTCGATCCTTCCGCAGCCTCCCAGTGCCGCCGGAGCAAATCAGCCAGGCGCTCGGGCTCGATCCGGTGGGGTGGGTCGAAGTGGTGGCGCTTGGGGAACACCTCCAGATGGAAGTCCGGAAAGAACACCCTTGCCAGCCGGCTGGCAATCTCGCCGTAGTCGTCCGGGTTGCTCAGGCCGCCCAGGGCGAGGAACACGGGCCGCGGAAAGGCGGCCAAGCGTTCCCTTTCCAAGTCATAGCTCTTGAAGGTCCGCAGGAAGGCCCGGATGCCGGCAGGCCGTTTGGCCATCCACGGCGGCGGGGGACCCTCCGGCGGTGGCGGCAGGACGACGTCGGGCCTGACTCCCAGCCGCATGAAAGCGGACAGGAACTGCTCCGGCGGAAGTGCCTCCAGTTGCTCGTACTTCTTCCAGAGCTCCGCGTGGGCTGGGCTCCAGTCCCAGCTCCCGGCCCAGGCGGGCTCAAGCAGCGCCAGGCTGAGCAGCCTGTCAGCGTGCTTGGCGGCGAACGCCAGCGCCGCCGCGCCGCCACCGGAGTACCCCACCAGATGGAATGTCTCCCACCCGAGGGCATCGGCCTCGCGCAGGACGCCGTTAACCTCTGTGTCCAGGGTCCAATCCGCCGGAGGCTCGTCGCCTGCATAGAGCTCGAGGTCCTTGGCGACAGCCTGGACATCGGGCCCCAGCGCTTTGATCAAGGCGTTGTACGCCGGCTCTGCGGGGAGGACAGCACCCGGAAGCAGGATGACCCGGATCGGTTGCATCGCAGTTACTTCCCGGCGGCCTTGGGCTTGCGCGCTTTCGGTTCCTTGGGCGGCAGGGTAGCGACATGGTCGAACGCCTTCCCCACCCAGTCGCGGACCCGCGCGTCGTCGCCGTCGCCCTCTGCATTCCACACTTCCGGCAACCCGCTGTAGCCGGCCATGGGCCGCTCAGCCGGCCCGAACGGGACCGTCCGCTCCGTGCTTTCCAGCTCCACCCTGTCCGCCTCGTCCAGCTTCACGCCGATGACGGGGCCGAACAGCCCGGCGAACATGTTGCCGTTCACGAACGCCCCCAGGTTGCCGAACATCGGCTTCACTACCACGTCCGGATGGTCCGGAACCGCCGCCCGGAACCGTTCCTTGTCTGCATCGGACGCTTTGGGCATCTCCATGATTCTTCTCCCCGGGGTAGTGGTGCGCTGGATCTGTTGCAGGATATGCCCGCGCTGCCGCTGCGTACAGGGCCCGACGGCGGTGCCTGGCCCGGGTGCCGGAGGCTCGGCACCTGCCGTGGATGGGCGGGTGGTAAATGCTGTCCGGAAACTCCTGTACAGTTGATTTTGTTGTTGTGTTTATGCAGTTGGTAGTTCAGGCAGTACGCGCGGTCGAAAGTCCGCGTTCTTCTGAAGTAGCGGTTTTGAACACCCCACACCGGAGGACCCGAAAGTCGGGACTTTTCCTCCACCTTCACGAAGGACAAAAATAATGGCTACTGGTACCGTCAAATGGTTTAACGCTGAAAAGGGCTTCGGCTTCATTTCCCCCGATGACTCCTCACAGGACGTTTTCGCACACTACTCTGCGATCGCTTCCTCCGGCTTCCGCTCACTCGAAGAGAACCAGAAGGTCTCCTTCGAAACCGAGCAGGGCCCCAAGGGTCCCCAGGCCGTAAACATCCAGTCCCTCTAATTCTTTAGAGAAACTGGGGCCTTAGGGTTTCATATTTCAAAAGCAGGGCCGGTCATTTGACCGGCCCTGCTTTTTTGTTCGCCCACCGGCTTAGCGGCTGTGTCCTCCAGGGTGCTCTCACTCACCGCCCCTACGCACCGGCTCGAAGATGTATTCGACCTAATAATACTTTATTCGAATACATATCCACATAAGCACACTTGACTCTGGAGGGCGCCAGCCCACCCCCGTAGCTTGGAAACAACCAGCCGCAACATCCAAGGGGGACATGGACAGACATCCGGCGGGCGCTCTCGACCCAGCCTGATCCGGTACCTAGGGCCCAATACCTAGAAGCCAGGGCCCGCCCCCTGGATTCGGCATTTTCGGCTCCAGAAATCGGGTTTTCGCACACAGATTTGGGGGTCAAGCCACCCAAGGCCGAAAACGACACCTAGCCTCCACTTTGGAGGGCAAGCATTTCCCATGCAGGCATGGGCTGGCAGCGAGGTTGGCGGACGCCATTGGGTCATGCACCTATGACGGTGACCTGATCCTTTTCAGCTGGGATGAGGGGACCACAGAAGGTTGGATCACGTGTTCGAACAGGAAGTGCAACGGACGCTGGACTACGTGGCACGCGGCATCGGCGTTCGGATCGACGGTGCACCTGGAAGCGGTCGAACAACCATTCTTCAAGAGGTCGTAAAAAGGCTGGAAAAGACCGGAGGTACGGTCTACATGTTCGCCGGGCTTCGCACCCATCGGAACATCGCTTTCGCGGGCGTCCACGGTCTTGGACTTGATATCCGATTGGGTATTCGGGGCGTGTTGGGGGCCGCAGATGCACTGACCGCATACCTGTCGAAGCCAGGTCAGCACGTCCTCATGGTCGACGACATCGAGTACGTCGATAACGAGTCGCTGGCCGTCATTGAGGCCGTCCTCCTGAGGACGAAAAGGCCCTTGGTGGTCACCGTGGACGATTCCAAACTGTACTCAAAGGCTCAACTGCGGGTCCTGAGCCGTGGCCCAGGAGCCCAAGTACAGCTCAATCCGCTGCGCTATGGGCAAGTCAACGAACTGATCCGTCACACTCTCGGTGCCGCAGCAGATGCGGACGCCACTGCACGGATCCTCACCAAATCAGCCGGAAACCCGAGGCTAGTGGTCCGCATTGCTGAAACCGCCTCGCTGAGCAACCTGATGGCGCTCAGGGACGGTCAGTGGCAACTGACCGGAGATTCCCTGTGGAACGATCATCTGCGCGGCACTGTTGAAGCTCTTCTCGAGGGCCTCAATGCAGCCGAGCTCACGGCACTTCAAACGATGGCGATAGTGGGAACCTCGCCTATCGAGGTCCTGCAGAAAGTGATCCACTCGAATGTTCTGGAGACATTGGAGCGGCGTGGATTCGTCTCAGTCATGGAGGACCATCACGGCTGCACCTCCGCAGCGATCAGCCCGCCCGTGCTTGCAGACTATTTCCGCGCGTCTGGGCTCAGTGGCGGCCGGCAGGTCCTGCGGAACAGAATCGCACGGGCCCTGCGCACCTTGCCGCCACATCCACTCGGCGACCAAAGCGCTGCTGACTCGTTCAGGAGCGCCCTGAACGCATTGCATGGTGAGCGAAGTACCAACGACGCCGCAAGCACGCGTCACTTCCATGAGCAGATCCAGGTCAGGGAGCAGGCCCTATACCGGCTGTGGGAGGCCGAAAAATCCGTTTCGAGCGCGGTTGCCTTCCTGAGGGTGCACTGGGGTACGCCGATTGACGAACTGCGGATTGAACGCGTCTTCAGCCAAACCAGGACGGCTGACGGAGATCCGGGCGACCTCCTGTTCCTCGCTATGACCAACGCCTTATGGACGATTTACTCCGGCCAAGGGGTGGCCGCGGCAGTCAGCACGCTAAGGCGCTTCGGGACGGAGCACCCCGGCTGGGAGGCTGACGCGGAAGCGTCGGCGCTCTTCCTCACGGCATCCTATGACCGGATGCCCCGCGACCTCGATGCAGCAATGGCCAGGTTGAAACTCACGCCCGGCGAAGGGGGAGTGGCCAATATTGTGTGGGGAATGCTGGACCTCTACAGATTCAATCCATCGGGTGCACTCGAGGCCATCAACTCAGCGAAGGGATTTGCAGTCTTTCCCCGCATGGAACCGTTCATCCGTGGAACCGCCTTGTTCGTCTCCGGGCGAATCGAGGAAGCTCTCACCTTTGCCTTGGAATGGCGTTCGGAATCACGCCGCAACCTCGACCAATTCGGGGTGGTTGCGAGCAGCTACATTGCTGCCCAGGCTCTCGTCTACTGCGGCTATTTCGACGAGGCTGAGTACCTGATGGGGAGTGTATTCGCCATGGGCCGCCCTGGCTTCCTCGTCGACTCGCTGCACGATGCCATGCTGCGTCTGGCCGGACTGCGTTCGGCAACAACGGCTAATCTCCCGAGGACAACCTTGGCCGCGCAATCGCGACGGCGGGCCCCGCAAGTAGGTCCGCTCCCTGGGATCGGAAGAGGCGTCTATGACCTTATCGCCGAGCGCCCCATCCAACCCGAAGGCTTCGACAGGCGGGCAGCCAGGCTCATAGAGAGGCAACTGGACCATGGCTATGTATTGGAAGCGGCATTCAGCGCGCTCTTCTCCACCTGTCTTCTTCCCGGCCGCAGGGTTCTCGAACTGCTGCGGCGCATAATGCGGGTAAGTGGCACTGCCTCCTATGACCAGTTGGTATCAATAGCCGGCGCCGTAGTCGAGGGAGACCACCAACTACTGGGTCTGCTGTTGAAGCACTATGAACCCGATGCACACACGTATCAAGTGGGAATGCTTCTGCGCGGAGCCTCCAAACGCCACCTCCTGCTTGGTGATAGCCGCGCTGCGGAGGCAATGGACCAGGCGTTCGCAGCATTTACGGCACGCTTTCCCCCTAACAGCGAGATTCTGGCCTTCAACGTTCCCGGTCATTTGCAGCTGACGGTTCGCGAAATTGAGATCTCGGCCTTGGCAGGCCATCGCACGAACACCGAGATCGCCGAGCATCTCGGCATTAGCACCCGGACAGTTGAGAACCACATTTCAAATGCGCTGCGGAAAACAGGGGCCACATCCCGGAGCGCGCTTTTTGACCTTGTGCGAAATTCGTACGCAGCCAAATAGGCCCTCAGGCCATGAAGCGGCGCCCATATGTACGGGACTTTTGAAAGTCACCACCTAATCTGCGCTAAGGACCACTCAAAAAGACCCAAACCGCCACCTAGGGCCCCAAAACCGGCCATAGTCTCCTTTTTGGTTGCACACGGCGCTTGTTTTGGGGGAGCGCTTCCGTCCCTTGCCGATGCACTGCCTTGGACCCAGCCGGCCAACGAACCGGCCCCTCGTGAAAGGAACCTTTCTTATGAAAAAGACCAGCACCGGACGCAAGCGCGCCTTCCTCACTGGAGGTGCCCTGCTGGGCGTGACAGCACTGCTGACTGCCGCTGCGTTCACCGACTTCGCCAACCTCAACATCGGCAACGGCACCGATGACTCCGGTCTTGGCGGCAACAACCGCTTCAACATCCAGGTGATTGGCACCGACGACAAGGGCCTGCCCGTAGCGGGAACGTGGCAGGAGGCCAATACGGCGGCTGGCGTGAACATCAAGGTTCCGGGCGCGGACCTCATCACGCCGGGAGACACCGTCTCGGTGGACATTCCGTTCCGCAACGAAAGCCCGGCCCTTAGCGCAGCGATCAACTTCTCGCTGAAGGATCGTGCGGGCAAAACATCAAGTCCCGCTTTGGCAGCAGCGCTTCGCTACACCATCACCCTTAACGGTGTTGCGATCGCAACCAATGTGACTCAGGCTGCCGTCTCGGCGCTGAACTTGGGCACCTTCGTCCACGGTGCTGACGCCGTCCTCGGCGTCAGCATCAGCCTCCCGGACCAGGGCAGTGCTGAGGCCAACAACGCCCTGCAGGGACAGGTCTCCTACGTACAGGCCCACTTCGACGCCACGTCCGTAAAGCCGTAGTCGATGCGGGGCTGGCGGGATCTTTGGGGGACCCGCCAGCCCCGGTCTCTATCACGGAACACCCGGACCATGAAGGACACAGTATGAGGAATCATCGCCGCGGACGACTGCGGTTATTGCTTGCAACCGGATCCCTGGTTGCGGCGGGGGCCCTGATCACCGCGGCCTCCTTCACCGACTATGCCGACGTTGATGTGGCATTCGACGGTTCCCGCAACACTTTTGACATTGTGACGGCAGGGAAGACCGATCCTTCATGGCTGCCTACGCAGGCGGACTGGGAACAGGCAAACCCCCGGGCCCTGCGTATTGCCCTGACTCAGGACGGGAGCGGCTACACCATGGCTCCAGGAAGCGTCCTGGACCTGAGGATCGCCGCCAAGAACAACAGCCCGCGGCTCTCGGGAATCCTGAGCCTGAACCTGGTGGATCCGCTCCCGCGTGGCGCGGAAACCAACCCGCAGACGGGCACCTACGTCGAGCTATTCGACCAACTCGTGTTCACCGTGGCGGATCAGGGTGTCGTGCTTCTCGACCACGTTCCCGCAGACCGGCTCAGCACGCTCACCTGGCCGAAGCCTTTGGCTGCCGGCGAATACAAGCTTTTGGACGTTCGCATTGAACTGCCCCAGACCGTCGATAACCGTTGGCAGATGGCCTCAACCGATGTCCAGTTCAACTTTGAGGCGGTGACCCCATGAGGCACGGAACACTAAGGGGCAGCGGACGGAAGCGTCTCGCCCTGGCCTGCGGCGCGCTGGTCCTGGCCATCGGCGCGGGGGCAACCGCAGCGGCCTTCACGGACGTTGCCCGGCTTAATCTCGGAACCGGTGCCCCCGGTTCTGGTATCGGCAATCCCCAGCGGTTCGACATCGCAGTGAAGGACAGTACCGGCATACTGCGAGACGCCGAAACACCGCAAGCAGCAGTTGTACTTCCGCTATCGGCTGGAACCGCCTTCTCCGAGACCACGCCGGTGCAATTCGACGTAACTGTCGCGAACCGGCAACCAGGGATCACCGGAGACCTGGCCGTCTCCCTCTACGATCCCGATCCCGTGAATCAGGATCTTTTCGGCCGGTTGTTGTTCACGGTCTATCTTGACGGAGCGGCCACGCCAGCAGTAGCCAATGCTTCAGCGGACCAAGTCAACCAGGCGGGCTTGGTTTTCCGGGGCGTCGCTCCCGGCCAGGAGCACCGCATCAGCCTGTCGGCAATTCTTCCAGCCAACAGCGGCACCCAAGTGATCGGTAAATCTACGCAGCTCGGCGTCCTCACCAATGGAGAAAGCAAATGATCGCGCTTCGCAGCGGCCGCGCGTTGGTCATCCTCTTGACAGCATTATTCATGGCGCTGGTACAGGCAGCTGGTGCATCGGCAACACCAGCCGACCTCATCGAATCAACGCCCACTTCCGTGGCGATTGATGCTCCTGCACCAGGGGAGACACAGAGTTGGAATATGTCGGTGAGGAGTGTTGTGGACTCACCTTTGCCCCTCGGGCTGGAGATCAGCGGACAGTCTGATGTCCTTTTCTCGGGCCCGACGCCGATCGAGCTCACGGTGAAAACCTCCGACGGCGCCACCGTGGTTGATCGGGTACCGATAGGAGAGGTTCTCGGCCGGTCGCTGGCGTTGCCGGAGCTCCAGGGCGGGGCCTCCTACAACCTCACCGGCACTGTCACCCTGCCGCGGGCGGCCGGCAACGCCTACCAAGGCGCAGGCGGCATCCTGAAGTTCCGATTCGTCTCGATGGCCGATCGGCCTGTCGTCGCTCCCGTCGACCCGGTGCCGGACAAGCCGGCTGCCGGTCCTGGTCTCGCTTACACCGGCCTGAACAACTTGCTTCCTGTGGCTGCCACGGCAGCGGTCCTGCTTGCTGTTGGCGCTGGTTTCCTCCTCATTCGTCGAAAGAACCCCGCTCATGAGTAAGCCACCAATGATTCCGCGCCGGACCTACCTGGCTGCTGCAGGCCTGCTGGGGCTGGCAGCGTCTGTCGGTGCTGCACAGCTGCCAACAGCAACCAGTGCAGCCTACAAAGACCGCACGCATGCCCGTTCCGCGGCAATTCCTGTGAACGCAGGGCCTCCGTTGATGGCAGGTATCGCGAACGCACGCATGGTCGACACCGGGCTGGGCGTCGGAAATGACGGAAATGTGTATGTCTGGGGCCTCACGTACTACGAAATCAACGGTGATGTCCCCACCTCTGGATGGCAGAAACCGCCACAGAAAGTGGCGGGCATCCCGGAAGGCGCCGCGCGTCAGGTGACCGGTCAGATCTACAACGCCAACGCGCTTGATAAGGACGGCACTGTATGGGGCTGGGGATCAATTAACAATCGGGACGGTACAGACGCCGCGAAGCCCAACGGGAACGCCAAGCAAGTCCGTATCAACAGCGCTTGGAACGGTGGGGGCGTGGTTCTGGATAAGATCACCAAGATCTCGTCCACGGAGTACGCAGGCGCCGGCATTCGCAGCGATGGCACCATATGGCACTGGGGCTTTCCAACCGGGTATGGCGGAAACGCCGCGGCCGGCGCAAGCCAACTGATCGGACTTCCCGACCCCTCTGTTCCGGGCAACCGCCCTGCCTACCTGAACGGCGCCTACACCAACTTCTTCGTGATCCTGGAGAACGGGGACGTGTACTACTGGGGTGGCGGCGGCGGGAATAGCCTGCCGTCACTAATGCCCAACGTCGATGCCAGTCCGCGCCTCGTCAGTGCACTCGCCCCCTGGTTCCGCCGCAACGTCTCGTCAGGTGCGCCGTTTATCGTGGCGGTCGACGGCGGTATCGGCATGGGTGCGGCGCTCCTGTCCAATGGCCAGGTAGTCAGTTGGGGATCGGACTACACACGAACCGGCAGGGGATCGACCCCGACGCCTCGTGAACCCGGGCTGGTCCCGGCTCTCTCCAACATCACATCTATGCAGTTCGGGTTCACTGGCGTTGCCATGATGAACAACGTCGGAGAGCTCTGGGGCTACGGAGCAAGCGATGACTATGGTCGGTTTCCGCAGGCCCCTACCCGAATCGATACCAATGTGGTCCAGTACGGATCGGGCCAGGGCTTCTACCTCTGGCAGAAATCTGACGGGACGTTCTGGGGCAGGGGCTACAACCCGCAGGGATCAATCGGATTGCCCACTGGACAAATCAACACAACCCGCCAGGTCTCGTGGAACCTCGGAATGGTGGCGAAATGAGGAAGCTGACAATGACTCGAATCCAGCAGCGATGGGCCGTTCCGCATACGGGTCGAATCAGGCTGGTCCTCACCGCAGGAGTTCTCCTTGCAGCCACCATGGCCGGCACCAGTGCAGCCATGACTGACTTCGCACGGCTGAACATTATCGGCGACAGCCTGATCGAGTCCCCGGAGTTTGATATCGGCGTCGTGCGGGACAACGGCACCGTGGAACAGGCTGACACCGCTGCTGGCTTTGATTGGGCTGTGGCGGGAGCGGCTGCCCTGGTACCTGGCAAGTCAGTGGCAACCACCATCCCTGTCTTCAACAACACGTCGAACCTCAAAGCGGACACTACTTTCAGGATTGTCCTTCGGAACGGCGACGGGACAGTTGCAGCGGGAATTCCGAACATCCTGCCCTTCCTGCGTTTCACCGCAACGGATGAGGGTGGCAAGGCCATCTTCTCCAATGTCCCGTGGGATCAAGCGAAAGGGGCCCTCGGGGTGCTGGAGCCCCGATGGGGTGCGGTCCTTAACCAGGGCGACAGATACACTCGCGCGGCAGATGGGGCTGAGAAGAAACTGAACCTGACCATTACGTATCTGGATGCTCCCGGCGTCGAGAACTACAACGGTGGGCAGGCTGCTATCGCGGTGCACTTCGACGCAACATCGGTGGCTCCGTGAGCCTCCCGCCTGAATTCTGGCAGGAGGACTTGGAGGACGACGCTACTGAAAAAGCCCGTCGGCCCCAACTGCATCCTGCTGTGCGGATCTACGCCTTCCTCCGTTCCGGGATCTTGTCCCTGGGTGCCGTGGTCGGCGTCGCATGTATCGCTGCTTTCGCGGTGTCGCTTCTCTTCGGTGTGCGTCCGCTTGTGGTCGTCTCGGGATCGATGGAACCCACAATCCCCGTTGGCTCAGTGGTCTTCTCCGCCCAGGTCCCCGCAGGTGAACTCAAGGAGGGTTCGATTGCGACGGTGGAACGGCCGCGTAACCTCGGGCTGGTTACACACCGCGTGGTCAAGTCCGTCGAGCCAGCGTCCGGGGTCTATGAGCTAACGCTCAAGGGCGACGCCAACGCCCAGGAAGATCCCGAATCCTACACGGTGCAAACCGCCGGCAAATATGTGTGGCACATCGTCGGCCTCGGCTACCTTGCCAGCTTCCTTCAGTCCCAAGTCGGAATGATCTTTGCCCTTGCTGCCGGCTTGCTTGTCCTCGCCCTGTTCGTTCTTGATCCGGTGCGATCGAAGGGTGGACAAAAGGCTCGCGACGGAGCGACCCATGGAAAGCATTCCTGACTGGATTGCCAGATCGCGGAGTTCCCTCGGCCACGGGAGGCGACGCATGGCCACTTCCGTCGCAGATCGGTCTTCGATTGCGTTGGTCCAATACGCGGACAGGTCGTTGGCATCGTGCGGTGACACCATCTTCTTCACGGCGTGGATTCTGAACAACTCGGAAGAGACGCTCGCAGATGTGTCCCTGATGCACGGTTTCCTGACCGACGCAGTCTCGGGGAAACTGTCGTACGCAACTGCGCCGGTCTCCGAGGACTTGCGAATCCCTTCCTTGTCGCCCGGGAAGAGCGCGAAGTTTGGTTTCACCTATGTGGTTACGTATACGGATGTAGCCGCGGGAGGGAAAATTGTGAGTGCCATGCAAGTCAGGGCGAGGTCTAATTCCGGGAATCACCGCGATGAATGCGATGCAACTGTCCGTTTCAAGTTTTGAATAGCCGAAATTTCACTAAGGAATCCTAAGCAACCTTCTAACCGCAAGGAATAATGGCTCGGATCTACGCAGGGAATGACCAGGATTCCCCGGTCCGGCAGCTTGCAAGCACCTAATTGCAGGATTGCACCACTCATTTCCGGTGAAATGACCACTCAGCCGTCTTTTTTGGCCATAGCGTTTTTGCTGAGGACCCCAGTGTCCTTGAAGGAGTGCCCCGCTATTTCCCCCCGGAACGTGGGGCACGGGCTAAGCCTGTCGACTGAGACCCGACAGGCATGCGGCCGGTCACCTGCTGGTGGCCGGCCGCACCTTGTCCGGTCACATAGGCATTGCAAACGGCCAGACCCTTGCATCGCCGTGCCTCTGGGCTTCAAGGTGGCATCACGTGAAATGAGGAGTTCCAGGTGTTCAAGGAAGAAACCCGCCGTGCGCTTGAATACGCGGCCCGAGGCATCAGTGTGCGGATCGTAGGGGGAGTAGGAAGCGGCCGCTCCACCGTGGCCCAAACGATCATCACAGAACTTGAAAAGACCGGTGCTGAGGTCTACCCGCTCTTCGGCGCACGGCTCCTTCAAAAGAGTCCATTGGCGGGTGTCGGGCACCTTGGATTGGATATGCGCGCCCGGCTCAACGGACCTCTGGGCATAGCGGATGTACTGTCGGAGCGACTTGCCCAGCGGGGCACAAAAGTCATTGTTGTTGACGATATCGATTTGCTCGACAATGAATCACTCGCGATCGTAGACATCGTTCAAAAGCGGACCCAGCGGCCGTTGGTGATGACTATGGGCGACTCCAGCCTTTATTCGCGTTCGGACGTGTTTACTCCCGACCGCTGGCCCGAGGCGCAGATCCGGCTAAACCCCCTGCGCTACGACCAAGTGGACAAACTTGTCACAGATACCCTGGCAGCGCCGCCTGATGTCGATTCCACTGCGCACATCCTGATGAAGTCTGCCGGCAACCCGCGGCTTGTGGTCCGGCTCGTCCAGAGCGCAGTCCTGAGCAGGCTCCTCGTCCTCTCTGATGGAAAATGGCGGATGGCCGGTCATACGCTCTGGAACGAGCATCTCAACAGCACTGTGGAGTCCTTCCTCTACGGCCTCGGACCGGATGAACTAACGGCGTTGCACACCCTGTCACTGTTGGGAACCAGGCCCATGGAGTGCCTGCAGCAGACCATGGACCCTGACGTTCTGGACAGCCTCGAGCGGCGTGGTCTGATTGCGGTCATGGAAGACGCCCACAAAGACGTCTGTGTGGCTGTAAGTCCTCCTGTCATTGTCGATTACTTCTTGGATCACCACGTTCTTTCCTCGCGCAGGGTGCTTGTCGACCGTATTGCGCGGGTGGTGGACTCCCCATTGCAGCGAGCCCCAGCAAGTGGCCAACTAGCCCCACAGCTTGCCGGGATGGTCGATGAGCTGAGACGGGAAGCCGGCACCGGGGGTGCAGCTGCAGCGCAGCATTTCCAGGACCAGCTTCAAGTGCTCGAGGAAGCCCATTATGGGGTGTGGAAGGCCGAGAAAACCCTGTCCAACGCAGCTGAGTTCCTCAAGTTCTACTGGGGCGGACCGATCGACCCCGAACGCATCGAGGAAGTATTCAACAACACCGAGACAGTGGGTTCTGACCCGGCTGAGTGCTTCTTCTTCACGATGACACGTGCCCTCTGGGCCATCGCTTCTGGCGCTGGCCTTTCGGCCGCCACTGGAATGATCTGCGAGTTCGGAAGAACACACCCTGATTGGCAGGCTGAAGCAGAAGGGTTCGCAGCGTTTCTGAACGCGTCCTATGACCGTATGCCGCCCAACCTGGACGAGATATTGAGCGGACTGACGAGCAGCCAACATACGAGCGGCGTCTTGCCCGTCATCCGCGGGATGCTGGAGCTCTACCGTTTTGACGCCCAGGCAGCCCTCGTCGCCCTTGATTCGGCGGAAGGATTTGACCTGGTGGCCAACGTTGAGCCGTTCGTTCGCGGACTTGCCCTCCTGGTTGCCGGGCGTTCGGATGAAGCACTGAACTTTTCCCTTGTGCAGCGCGCCACCGCCCAGCAGTCATTGAACCAGTTCGGATTCGTGGCGAGCAGCTACGTCGCCGCGCTCGCACTGATGCGGAGAGGGTTCAGCGTGGAGGCTCATTACATGATGAGCAGCGTTTTCGCGTTGGGACGTCCCGGCTTCTTGGTCAACTCGCTTCATGATGCAATGCTGAGAATCGCCGGGCTTCAGGCGCCAACAGGCGCAGGACGGAAAGTCGTTTCCTTGGGAGCACAGGCACGCAAGGACGTCGCCGACGTCGGGCCTCTGCCCGGAATCGGGAAGGGCGTCTACGAGCTCTTTTCGCAGCAATACGACGACGCTGCCACTTTCGATGAAAAGGCCGTCACCCTTCTCGAACAACAACTTGACCACGGCTACGTCACGGAGGCTGTCTACTCGGCCCTTTTCATGCTGTGCCTGCTTCCCGGGCGACGCGTCCTGGACAAGTTGCAAAGCCTGCTCAGCGGTCCCGGGGTCACCTCACATGACCAACTCCTGGCCATTGCAGCTGCAGCCATCGACGGCGACTACCAACTGCTGGGGATCCTCCTTGACCAATACGAACCCGACTCCGACCTCTTCTCGGTCGGCATGCTGCTCAAAGGTTCATTCAAACGTCGGCTCCTCGAACGGGACCACGATGCCGCCGGAATGATCCAGCAGATATCCCGGGCTTTCGAGGTTCGCTTCCCCTTGCCCGGACAACACCTGACACTCAGTACATCAGTGGACGAGCCGCAGCCGCTCTCGCCCCGCGAGACGGAGATTGCGGTCCTCGCGGGCAGTCAAACCAACCCCGAGATCGCCAGTCGGCTGGGGATCAGCACCAGAACGGTCGAAAACCACATCTCCAAGGCGCTGAGGAAGTCCGGGACTTTCTCGCGCAAAGACCTCTACGAATTCGTCCGCAGCTCGCGGGGCTGACCAAGCGCCGGGGAGATCCGGTTGTTGCGGCCTGCACTCAGGTCGCCGGGCAAGGACCACTCAATTCCGGTGCAAATCCCACATGTTTCAAGGCTTGCAGACACCCAGTGCCGACTTCGGGACCCTATTCTCGCCAAGACGCCAAGTTCCTCGAACGTGCACATGGGAGACCCTTAATGACCAAACTCTTCGGCGGATTGCTCCGCCTCTTTCGTTCTTGGGGTACAGGTCCGTACATGACTTTGGACTGCCGGGACGCCAACCACGCTGCATGCGAGACGTGCAGCTGTAGTTGCCACGGCGGATCTGTTACGCCCAGACCAGATGGGCATACCCATGCCCACATTTGACGGGAACGAAGTTCCCCTGGTTTCCCGTGACGTTCTCGACGCCCTCGAGCAGGAGCTTGAGGACCCCGAGGCGTATGCAACGTACGTCCGTCTCAACCACGGGCTGTGGCCTGCCCGGCATCAACGATTGGTGGAGGCCATCCGAGCAGGGGATGCCACCGGCGCCATGGACGCGGTGCTAAGCCTCAAGTCAGCCAGCCAAATGATCGGAGCCATGCAACTTGCGGAACTGGCCCTGACGGCAGAGCGCGCGCTGCGGGACGGACGACTCCGTGAGGCAGAAGAGCTCCTGCAAGATCTCGAGGTATGTGGAACGGCCACAATGAAACAGATTAGCCGCGAATACTCCCTTGGGGCATCCAATCACTTAGACGACACCGACTGGACAGAATTGGCAGGCAAGACGGTTGAGATCCAGTCTCCGAATGGCGTCACTGACTACGGCGAGGTCGACGCCGTTACCGTGGACGGTTGCATTCTGTGGTTGAAGCTGCACGGCCCACTGCCGCGCCGGATCGTGGAGAAGGCGGCCGGCGTCCGAGTTCGCATCATCCGATGAGCCCCCGGAGAATTCAGGCCCCCAGGGGCTATAGAGCGTTTCGCCGAAGACTGAGATCTGTCTGGAAATGGTTAAACCTTTCGGAACACACTTTCTCGTCCATGCTGATTTCAGGGGTACTTTTTGCCTGCTTCCTCCTCTGGGGCGACTGGCTTCAATGGAACAACCTGGCCGCTTCCGATACGAGGCCTGCTTCATTCCTTCGCCCCCGGGCCATCTCCGACACCATCGGAATCCTTTCGGGCCTGAGCGCCGTCGCGATCGGCGTTCAGGTACTGGCGCGAACGTACCAGACGGACCCTGAGAACTCTGCGGAGGAGATCGCAAGGCGGGAACTGTTGGGGTACATCGTGCTGACAGGTGCTTTTGCCAGTGTTATCACGGGCACCTATGCAGCTGTACCCCAATTTGTCTCCGGCTTTCCGGACTTAGCATCGCTCATCGCCGTATTGGCGTTCGTTGCCAGCAACTGTGTGGTCACAATAGATGCCGCGGCCCGAATTCGCCTTCAAGGCAAGGTCGCGGTCGAACAGCAGATCATTCGTGCACGCCGGAACCTTTCACATTTCCGGCGGCAGCGGCTGCCTCAGGCAAATCGGAAAAACAAATGGCGAGTTGCTTGGGTGGCCTGGCAACTGATCAGCTGTGCGGCGCCGGGGATGGTGCTCACCGCGATCGCAGTTCGAAGGCCCCTATCAGCGGGCCCTATATTGGCCATCGCCGGGATGGTCGTCGCGGCTACGGCCATCGTATTCGCAGCATTCATTTGGCTCACTCGCGAATTCCGGAAACCTGACGTTTCGGACAGGATCAGCGCCGGCCTGATGGCCCTGATGGGGATCACCGCTGTCTTATTGCTGAGTCTGACCGTCGCGGTGGAATCCGCGGTGGGTGGTGCAGCTGTGCTTGCTGTTAGCACGACGCCGATAGTGGCCGGGTGGATCAGTCTGCGGACGCGTTTCGCACCCAGACAGCATGCCAGCCCACAAAGGGCTTGGCTCCTCAGCTCGGACTGGTGGCCAGGGGCCTTGGTCCGCGTTGTGCTCTCGGGTATTCTGCGCCGGTCTCTTCTGCGAACCACGAAGACCCTGCGGAGCCTCAAGAAGGAACTGAGGGAGCACGACAGGAACGTTCATTGTCAGACCCCGCAGCTACCGTAGCGCTCATGCCAGGCCGCAGGGGATCGCGACCGCGGATCCCCAGATCATTCAAAGGAAGGAAAAGACATTACCCAGTTCCAGAACTACGTATGGTGGTTTTCCGTCTTCGTCGGAATCGCCCTGATGCCTGCATGGATTATCAGTGTCATCTTCCTCCGTGCGAGCGTCGGGCCGATGGAGTACGAACTTACGAAAGCTGAGAGACGGTTTACGTGGTTACCCGGGTGGATTCCGGGAGTCGTTTCCCGGCCTCTGCCGGAAGTCATCGAGACCGGTCCTCGCTGGATCGCATTGGAGCGAACCTACGGAGCATCCTTGCGCCTGGCATCCCGGTGGAATGACTCGGTGACTGCATTCCCGATGATTACTGCAATGGGCATCTTTCTGTGCGGAAGTATCCAAGTGACGTTCGCCCTGGCCATGGAAATCAACGGAACTTCAGGCAACGTCGAGCTCGGCTCTTGGTTCTTCGTTTGCCTCGGAATCTTCATTTTGGCGTACATTCCACTGGTGGCGACGTATGGCGCGCACGACAAACGGTGGCGAGCGAGGGCGCCATTTGAATGGCTCTACATCAAGCAAAGTCTGTGGCTCCTGCACCACCTGCAGAAGGCTTCCAAGAAACGCGAATACCGTGCCACACTCAATTCCCTCGACGACCTTGAAAGACTGCTGGTCAACAGGTTCCTGCCACTGCGTGCCTCTACGCCGCCCAGCTTGAGACTGACCAATAATTGGTGGCAGGCGAGGATGCGGCCGTTGATATCAGAAAAGGCCAGCTTTTACGGAAGTCCCCACAACACGCAGACTCCGGAGGCCATCCAAAAATGGATTGAGAAATCCGCAGAGCTGGTTTCCACCCCTATCAACGCGCGGCCTGCCCATGGATTGTTACGGGGAATTCCTTGGATGCCGCAAGGTGAAAGGACCGAGCTGGCCGAGTCGGCGCTCCCCGAGCCACACTCCATGAGCCGTATTCTTGGGATTCTCATCTTGATTGCGGCGCTGATGTTCGCTTTCGCTGTACTGTACGAGTCGGTCCAGGGGAGGGCTCCGACACTTCAGGGAACGGAGCAAGCAGTAAAAATTGTCAGCGCAGTCACGGCCTTCGTGGTGCCTGTAGCATCCCTCTACGTCACCTGGAAGCAGCGGAAGAACTAGTCCAGTGCAGGCCTGACACGTAAACCCTGCAGATGGAACAGTTAGCCTGCGTTTCCGTGTTCCGGGCAGTCCGGATCCGTCGGTTTGGGGTACCGCGGATGGTAACGCCACGGTGGGCAGGTGCAGCCCGGGTACCGGTTGGTTTTTCGCTCCCAATGGCTTAGTGCCCCGACCGCAACGGCGTCGTTCTGATTCTCGGTGTCGTAGTGGGACATTGCGGGGTTACTTCCTACATGCCGGCGGCTCTTCCCGGCCACGCAGTAACGAGCCGCGGCCTTCTGAATGCACAATATTGCTCCCAGCCGCCCCTAGGTGGTTCCCCGGACCAGATTGAGTGGCCGAAACCTCTGAATTAGGTGGTAGCAGGCACGGTGCTGTGCCCCGCAGGGCTTTTCGTACGGGTCCAGTTCATGCTGGACAAGGAGACTGCCAGAATCGAGGCGAGGATCAGCGCAGATGCGGGCGCGGCGACGGCCCAGGGCGCACGTTCAACGTAGTTAATTCCCTCGGCTAGGACAAGGCCCCATTCTGGGGTGGGCTGGTGTGCGCCCAATCCCAGGAAACCCAGCGAGGCAAGCGCCAACGCCGTTCCGGGTATCCGAAGCATTGCATGCCGAAACACTGGCCCCAGGACCGCCGGCAGGACATAGCGCCAAAGGACCCGGCCCCGCCCGACGCCTAAGACCGGAAGGATCCCTACGTACGGCTTGGCCCTGGCCTCTTGCACCAAGGCCGCCGTATGCGCCGCCAAAGGTGCCCAGCTCACCAGGGTGACTGCCAGGGCCGCGCCATGTGCCGACGGACCGGTGATTACTGCGACAACCAGGCCGGCGAGAATCGGCGGGGCGGCATTTGTAACCTCCAGGGGTCCTGTTGCCGCGAGCGGGAAGAGCCCAATGAGGACTCCGATGGCCAGGCAGGTGAGGACCACCAGCAGCGATGTTCCCAAGGTGGACAATGCGCCGTGTCCTACCCGGGCGAGGAGATCCCGTCCGCTGGCGTCCGCGCCAAACGGCAATGCCAGGCTCGGGCCAGCAAGTCTTGCATGGTTCGAGGTGAAGGGATCCCGCAGTAGTCCGGCGCCTACGATGAGGAGCAGCGCCCCGGCCGCAACGAGCGGCACAGCCGCATCACGTCGTCGTGAATTCCGGGGAGCTTCCGGGACGGGCATCGTCCCGGACCGGAGGGAGGCTCCTATCAGGAGCTGCCGCACTACGGCCGCGATGGAGCCGAAAACAACTGCCAGAAGCAGGAGAGCCAGCACCCCTGCCTGCAGCGCCGGGATGTCCTGGGCGCTTGCCGCCCCCAAAACGGCACGGCCAAGCCCTGGTATTGCGAACACCTTTTCCACGGCCACCGCGCCGCCTGTGAGGCCGATAAGGACAAGGCCAATCTGGCTCATGACGGAGGGCGTTGCGCGGCGAAGCACGGCGGAGGTGAGCTTGCCCCGCCCGGCGCCGGCCATGGCCCAGGTGCCCACCCATTTTTCGGCGAACGCCAAGGTGATGGCATCGGACAGCAGGCGACCGATCAGTCCACCTGCCGGAAGGCCCAGGGAAAGTGCAGGAAGCACCGCATAGTGCAGCCCTTCCCAGCCGTAAGGCGGGAACCATTTCAACCAGATGGCACCAACCACGAGCAGCATGGCGGCCAGCAGGAACTCCGGGAGTGCGGTCAGCGCCGCGGCAACCGCGCCGGCTCCATTCCCAGGAGTGCCGCTGAGGCCTCGGAACACCGAAGGAATGCACAGCAGCACCGCGACAACGCCCGCCACCAGAACAGCGCAGGTCATCAGGGTCAGGGAAACACCGAGGCTCTGGAGTGTTCCGGGACCGACCGGGGTGTTGGTAATCCAAGACGTTCCCAGGTTGCCTTGCATGAGCCCTCCGGCCCACATCAGGAGAATGTGCAGTGGTCCCTGGTCGAGCCCCAGCTCCGCGCGGATCATTCCCAGCGTTTCTTCGGTCGCTTCCCGGTCCGCGTAGCGTGCGCGCAGAATGGTGTATTCGGGGCCCTGCCCTGAAAGCCAGGGGAGGAGCCCGATCAGGGCGAGAACTGCGACAAGTGCCAGGGCCCGCGAGAGCGCGGTCTTGATCAACGCGGAGCGCGGCATTACTTCGAGATTCCTGTCTTGCTGGTGATCAAAGCGCGTTCGCGCGGGTCCCGTTCGACGTCGCGGATCCTGGCGGACTCGCCCTGGATGACCCGTTCGTGCAACAGCGGCACCGCTGCATCATTGGCAAGGATCAGCGCCTCGGCCGCTGCGATGGCAGTCCGCCGCTCAGGTCCGGCGGGGACGGCCGCCGCCTTTGTCAGCGCCGCATCGACGTCGGCATCGCAGAACTGGGAGATGTTGAAGGAACCTTTGCACGCGAAATCGCTGAACATGTAGGCCACAGGGTCACCTGAGTCCAGCACCGTGGCGCGGGAGAGGATGAAGGCGTCGAACTTGCCGGCGATGGCGTCCGCTTCGATGTGCTGGTATTCGCGAACGTCCTGTTCAACGATGAAGCCTGCGGCCTCGAGCTGTTGTTCAAGCTGGACGGCGACTTCGGGGAGTTCGGCCCGGTCGGTGAAGGTGCCCAGCTTGATGCGGATACCGTTGGCGGGGCCGGCCGAGGCTCGCTTCTTCAGCGCCTCGGCATAGGAAGCGTTCTTGCGTTCTTCGGCTGCCCAGGGGAGGGCCGGTCCGAGGAGTCCTTCAGCAAGGTCCGCCCGGCCTTCATAGACACGCTCGATGATTTGGGCACGCTCAATGGCCTCGCGTGCGGCAGCCCTGACCGCGGGATCAGCGAACGGTCCGGCTTCGGAATTCAAGTACAGGGTGTTCGTCCGCGGCATTGGCACCTCATGGATGAGCTGTGCGTCAATTTGCGCCACCTGTCCCACGGGGATGGCTTCGACGACGTCGGCGTTACCCGTCCTGAGTGCTGCCGCGCGCGCTGTGCCATCGGGGACATATTGGACATCGACGCCGCTGCCTGCAGCCTTCTCTCCCCAATAGCCGTCGAAGCGGTTGAGGGTCGCGGAGGTGGTTCCGTCCGCGGCCGCGAGGACGTATGGCCCGGTCCCGGCATTAATGGGGCTCACTACGCCTCCGGGCTTATAGGCGGACGCGGCAAGGATGGCCAGCTGGGGGCTCGAGAGCCGCTGCGGGATGAGCGGGTCTTCATTTTGGGTCGTGACGACCACGGCGTTCCCGCCGTCCGTCCTGACCGTCAGCTGGACGCCGTCGAGGATTCTGGGCTTGGGACTCGCGTTGGCCGCCGCCGTCAGGGAAGCTGCAACCTGCTCGGCCGTCAGGGACGTTCCATCGTGGAACTTTACGCCCGAACGAAGCTCAAACCGCCAGTTCTTGCTGTCCAACTGTTTCCAGGCCGTCGACAAGGAAGGCTGCGCGTCGCCGAGGGAGTCGAGCACAATCAAGGTTTCCGCGGTCTTCCAGCGCGAAAGCTTGAAAGCATCGTCACTGAGGGGAGTGAGCCCCGAACGCGGCGGCTGCAGCATTGCCACCTTGATGCGAGCATCTGCATTTGCTGCCGGCTGGGCATTGCCTGGAGCGAAGCATCCGCTTAGGCCAGCCGCCATCACGGACGCAAGGAGTATGGTGGCGGCTGTTTTTGGGCGTGAAAGGGCCATGTTGATTGCCTGTCTTTCTTGGTAGTGGCGGTGGTTGACGCTAGGTGCGCTGAAGGTCTTGCGGGCAGGCTGGTAGAACCGGTGGTGCTGCCGGCGGAAGGAAGCGGCCAATTGTCAGTGCCGACGTCGCAGCCAAGAGAGCCAGCAGCAGCCACGGAATGGCTGCGGCCAGAGAGGACGCGGAGGCGTGTTCATAGAGCGGACCCAGGACCATGTTCCCCGCGAGGGCCGCTAGTCCTCCGCAGCTGGAGAGCAATCCGTAGAACGCGCCAGTGGGACGCCCGGCAGCGAAATCGAGCACCAGGCCCATGGCCACGGGAGCCACGCACATGTGGCCGAGCGACAGGGCCGTGACCATGACTCCGGCAGGCAGGAAGGGCACCGACTCCGGTGGAGGGACAACGGCCATGGTGGAAAGTGAGGCGAAGCCCGCCGCCTGCAGGGCAAATCCCGTGGTGAGCGCGCATCTGGCCCCGGTCCGGCGCATGAGCCTTGCGATGGGCCACTGAAGCGTAATGGTCAACACCGAGGCATAGGCAAAGATTGCTGCAAGGGCGGAAGTGCCTGCTCCACTGCGTTCCAGTTCGACCGGCAGCCCGAAATAGAGCTGGTTGTATGCCAGGAGGTTGACGCTGAAGAACGCCGCGAAAGCCAGGAACCGTTTCTCCCGTAGGCAGGACCAAACGTCCGACGCCGGTACCGCCTCCCGCCGTTGCACGGACGTGCGCGGCAAGAAGCGGTGAAAAATGACTGACATGGCTGCAAAGACGCCGGCTCCGGCCAGCAGGGCGGCGTCAAAACCGACGCCGAGAAGGAGCGCGCCAAGAAGCGGACCTGCCACGGCTCCGATTTCGCCGCAGATGACCAGGAGGGCAAACAGGTTTGGTTTGTGGCTGGTGGAGTTGTTGGTGTTGCGTTCTGCCCGCGCAACCAGGCTTTCGAGCGCCGGTGAGAACAGGGCGCCGCCCATGCCTGACACCACAGCACCGAGCAGAAACAGCGGGAAATCGGACGCCGTGGCCAGCAGAAGGTAGCCGATAATCCTCACCCAGCAACCGATGATCATTCCGCGCCGTGCTCCCCACCGGTCGGCCATTGCGCCGCCGAGCAGGAACAGGCCTTGCTGGGCGAAAGTCCGGGCGCCGAGGACGACCCCGATCGCCAGCGCTCCCATACCGAAGTCTTCGCGCATGGAGATAGCAAGGAAGGGAATCACCGAGTAGAAGCCGAGGTTGAAGATGAGCTGGGTGGCCAGCAGGAGCTGAGGGGCGGGTTCCTTGGCGGAGGAGGCCGCGGGGAGGGGTTTCCCGGGGAGGCGATCCGCCGCGGAGGTTTTGCCGACGACGCCGGACGACGCCGTCGTCGTCATTTGTTGCCTGCTTTGCTACCCCGGCGGGGGATGGACGCGATGAGCTCCCGCGTAGCCGGGTGCCATGCATCGCGGAAGAGCTCCGCCGTGGGGCCCTGCTCAACTATCCTTCCCCCTGAGAGGACCACCGTCCGCGAACAGAGCAGGGACACCGCGCCGAGATCGTGGGAAACGAACAGAAGGCCCAGCCCGTCGCGGTTTACCAGTTGTCCGAGAACAGCCAGAACCGTGTTCCTCAATGGCAGGTCAAGGCCGCTGACGGGCTCGTCCGCAAGGAGGAGGCTCGGCGACGGCACCAATGCCCGGGCGATGGCCACACGCTGGTTTTGGCCGCCGGATAATTGCCCAGGCTTGCAGCGGAGCACTCCAGGTTCCAGTTCAACCCGCTCCAGCGCACGGTTGATCATGGTGTGGTGATCCCCGGCAATGCCAAGCTGCTTCAAAGGCTCCAGCAGCAGGCGGCGAACGTCCATGCTTGGATCAAGGCTGCTTGCAGGGTTCTGCGGCACATATTGCACCAGCCTCCGGTACCACCTCAACGAACTGGCGGAGCCAGGAGCGACGGGTCTTTCATTGAAGACCACAGTGCCGGAGGCTGGCCTCTCCAAGGCAAGCAAGGAACGCAAGAGTGTCGATTTACCGGCACCGGAACTGCCCACCAAGCCGATGCTGTCGCCGGCAGAGACCGTAAGGGAAAGGTCGTGGAGGGCCGGCAGTGTCCGGCGCCGGCCGCGGAATCCATGGCCGCGATAATGGTGCGTGAGGCTGCGGGCGCTGAGTGTCGCGCTCATGCGCTCGCCTCGATGCGGTTGGCGCCGAGCCCTGCCCAGGCAGCTTCCACGAGCTGGGTGGTGTAGGAATGTTCCGGCTGTGCCAGCAGGATTTTCATGGGTGCTTCTTCCACGATCCGTCCGGCCCGTATGACCAGGGCCCGAGTGCACAAGGTTTCGGCAGCGGCGAGATCGTGCGTGATGAACAAGATCGCTTGTGCTGCAGCTGAGGGCCCTGCAAGCACGTCAAGGACCTTGGCCTGGGACACGACGTCCAGGGCCGTAGTGGGCTCATCAGCGATCAGGACTGAGCCGCGGCAAGCCAAAGCCAAGGCGATGCAGACGCGTTGCAACTGGCCCCCGGACAATTCGCCGCTGTAGCTGGACAGGATGCGTTCAGGGTCCTCGATGCCCACTGAAGTGAGTAGCTCAATTGCCCTTTCGTGCGTCGACTGGGATGAGAGCCCGGCCTTCTTCAGGGGGATTGCGAGCTGGCTGCCCAACCGCACCAAGGGGTTGAGTGCGGCGAGGGGATTTTGATGGATCGCCGAGAGCCCGCTGGCGTCTGTTGGCTTTCGGCGCAGTGGGAGGTATCGGCCGTCTATTCTCAGCGAGCCGGACACGTCCATGTTTCGCGGGAGCTGTCCTAGTAGGGCAGAGGCAGTGAGGGACTTGCCAGAACCCGAGGCACCCAACAGGGCGACCTTTTCGCCGGGTTCGATCGCAAAACTGACCCCATTGACCAAAGGCAGTCCATGCAAGGACACCGTCAGATTCTCTACCAGCAGTGCGGGGGTCATAGTCAGGACTTTCAGGAGGGTCGATGGGGATCAGTTCATGATATCAATAATCATTCGCATTAGATTCGCGTTCCGGGTGGGGAAGGACAATCTCATCTGCCCCACCCCAGTCGGGTATCCACAGCAAGGAGTAAGCAATGAAGATGAACCGCCATGATGTTCCATCGTGAGTCGCTTGAAGGACTGAAAGCCAAGCTTGACGCCGTCGACGCTGAGATCGCCTCGCACCCGCTGTCATCTGACCGGGTGAAGGCCGCGCAGGCTATCGTCGAGGCGCGGGAGAACAAGGACACCGAGGAGGTGTCCCGAGAGCTGGCAGACCAGAATCTGCCCAGCTTGGAAGAACTCGGGAAGATTCAGGTCAATGGCACTGTCAGCTGGTGGAAACTGCACCGCAAGAGAAACAACCTCGTGAAAAAGATCGACCGCTCGAAGTGATAGCCGAACCGGCAACGGCTCGCAGGCACCCGCTCTCTGGATACAACGGAGCGGGTGCCTGCGTGCTGCGGGGGTCCACGATGCCGTCGAAACACACTCAGGTATCCATTTCGGCCCGCCTGAAAATGAAGGAATGGTCTAAGGACAATCCCTCCGGGACGGTGTGGGAAACGAGGACTATTACCTTGGACCTTGCCCACTCGTTCAGTTCGCCTATGAGGGCCTCAATACCTTGGGCGTCCATGCCGTTGAAAGGCTCGTCGATGGCAACAACAGGGGTATCCGCGACTGTGCACATGAGAAGCCAGAGCTTGCGAAGGTTTCCCGTGGACAAGGACGCCGCGGGCTGTTCAGACCAGTCATGCAGCCCGTATTTTTCGACCCGGTCCCGGCTGGCCTTCGGGTCTGTCCGCCGGCTGCGGGCGGCGAAGGTCAAATGGTCCTGGACGGTCATGGAAGGGTACACCGCCGGCGTCGTTCGGCACACGCTGCGCAGGCGCCTTGCCTGGGGAGAAGCGGCGTCAACCCCGCACAGCCGAACGCTGCCTTGCCAGGGCTGCAGGAAGCCGCTGAGAAGTTCAAGCAGCGTTGATTTACCACTGCCGTTACTGCCCGCCACCCGGTACAGCCCGGGCGCGTTCATGGAGAGACTGAGCCCGTGCAGGATCGGGGCATCCTGCCGATAGCCGGCCATTACGCCGTCGAGCTCGATCGAAGCTTCAATAGGTGCGTGCGCAGGCATGCGGCGGCTCCCAGAGTTAAGAGGATGGAGTAGCCCAACAACAGCAGGGTGCCGTATTCGGGGCTGAGGACAAGGATGAGCGAGCACGGAGAAACCAGCAGCAGCGTGAAAAGTGCGTCCATTACGTCATTGGATTTCGTGCCGTCGGTGCTGATGGGTGGCCGGGAGAGCGTCTCTGCGATGATTCCTGAGGCCGTGACGACGATTCCCACAAAGACGGTGCCTGGAGCCGGAACGCCAAACATCAGGAATGCGCAGCAGAAGATGAAGACGCCAATAATTCCTCCGAGGAGGAGATACACCCGGATGACGGAGGCGACAACGCTTCCGGCCGAGTTGCCGTTCTCCCAGGCAAAACGAAAATGATAGAGCTTCGCAGTGGGTCCGATCCGGTGGAGCATCGGTTCGGTGATCCCCAAGCTGAGCAGCACCGTCATGCCTACGAGGGATCGTTGCAGGTCCTGGCTGTTGAGGGATGTGGCCAGTGGCAGGATGCCGCCCGCTCCAAGAAGGAAACCTACGACGGCGATCCACGCCAAAATGATGCTGCCGACTACGGAACCTTGCTTGCTGCCCAAGAGGTCCAACAACAGGAATCTTGTGAGAGTGCCTGATTGGCTGCGGTGCTTACTCAGCTGGGCGGCCAGGAGTACCCTTCTGTAGCCGAGGGCGCGCCACTTCCGGATGCTGCCCAGTAGGACCAACCCGGCAGCGGCGCAGGCGAGCAGTTACATCAGCGGCAGGTAGTCCGGGACTATCCCGACGGAAATGGCGGATGGCCCGGGCCGGGAACCCAGTACCCCGGTGACAGCTCCAAGAACGAGGCCCAGCAACAGCATCAACCCGCACGCCGGCCAACGTACACTCATTCGCCGTGCCGGGGCCGAAGCGAAGTGAAGAACCGAGTACAAGCACGCTGCGGACGACAGGGTAAGGACGCTGACTGCAGCCGCGACAATATTTGAGTAGTTCGCCGTTGGCTCGAAGAAGACGGTGAGGAACAACGCTGCCGCGTAGTAGAGCACGGCCATCCGCCGGAACAGTGGTATCACGCCATACCTGACAACTACTTGCCGGAAGGGAAGTTCCAAGGACCTGAACAGCTCAAGGTGCGGTGTGCCCGAGACCGCCAGTCTGCGGCTGGAGACAATTTCGCTAAACACCATCGCGGCTGTGGAGTAAAGGATCGCGAGGAGCCCCCAAACGAGTACACCGGCCGAGTCATCACGGAACGGGCCATCGCGGAGAACTGACATTGCCGACACAAATGCGAGGCTGCCGACCACAACCAAGGCTATCGAACCGAAGGCAACAAGGACCCTGAAACTGTCCAGTGTGAGCGACAGACGCAGGGCATTGACTATCTCGAACACGCGGAAGTCACGCAATGTCCTGTAATCGGCGAACCACTCAGAGGCAGCGGGGCCAGACGCGCCCCCAGGGCGACTGCCGACGTCAGCAGCGTTAAGTTTCGCGCTCACCAGGGTCTAGAACTTGCTCTGCGGGTTCTTCTTCTGGACGGAGTCCATGAAGGCCAGAATGCTGACGACCGCCAAGCCGAGCCCGCAGGCGACGGCAATGACCGACGTCGTATCTTGAAACGGGACCGCCAGCTCCGGGCTGAGCGCCACCGCGTTGGTCAAACCCGCGACGGCGAACACTGTGGCTTTGAGAACGAGCCACCGCAAGGCGGGGGTGAAGATGGCAGCCAACGGCATAACAACGCCAAGGAATGCGAGGATGAGGATAATGGTGGCCTTCAGAGCCACGGGGTCGATGTTCTTGAGCCCGCTGGGAGGCGGCGCGGCCCACAACAGCGCCACAGAAATACTGGAGCAGGCGGCAACCACGAAACCTAGGATGCTGAGTAAGTGGCGGTAGTACTGGCTAATCATGAGGCTTTCAGTCCTGGAGAGTTGGGTTTGAAGGCGCTAGCCGAGGGCAAGGATCGTTGAGAGCCCGAGAGCCGAAATCACAACGAGGCACTTCCTCCCAGGCCGGAAGCTTTTCCAATGGCGGTAGAAGAGTGCCAGCGCGAGTATTGCCATAGACGGGAAATAGAACCAATATCCGGGGACGTCCCGCGGCTGGACGATGCCCAGCGCCAGGCTGAACAGGTTGACCGGAACGGTGGCGAGCACAGGGATGACAAAAAAGACGCCGACCTTGAAACGGCCACCGATGACCGCTTTGGCGGGGACCAGCCGTTTGTCGAGGAAACCGGCAAGTGAGAAGTAGAGGCACATGATCACGGCGTACACCAGGAAAAACAGGACGGTACCCACGGTCATCGAGAGGCTGAGCAGGCGATCGTCACCCAGCCCGGCCTTCACCTCCACTGGCACTTCTGCCGTGAGGTGTTGACGGACCAGGGGGAGCCGCAGGCCTATCAACACCATGAGGACGACATACGCCCCGATCCACAGCACCCGCGACGTTGAACTTACCTGGCTCCCTGCGTACGGCTCCGATCCTGTTTTCGGGGCTTGGGGTACCGGGATGACGGTCTCGGATCGCGCAGCGTTCTCCTCGTTGTTCATTGGATTCCCTTAGGTTTTCAGGTGGATCAGGACGCTCTCGATGGCCGCGCCGATGACTATCAGGGCGACGGCGATGAGCAAGGAGCCCAGGGAGCTTGCGATGGAGTCGATGAACGAGCCCACGCTCACGGGCTTGTTCTTCATCAGGCGGTCCGCCAGCCCTGCGGCTGGCTGGAGTCCGGCAGTCGTCGCCAACACCAGCCCGAAGAATTCGAACGGGACGTACCAAATCACGTCGGCGAAGAGGGTTGCCCCGCCAACGGAATTCAACCCAAGGGACAGGGTGGCCCCGACGTACAGGGCCAGGATCCCCGCTCCGATTATGGTGGTGAGCCCTAGCGTCACAACGCCCGAGTAAAGCACCAACGCAGCGCCGATATTCCGCGCCAGGATCTGGAAGAAATCCGTACCGTAAAGCGGACTGCTGCCCGGTCCCTTGGCGTCACGGATCCAAGACACATCGACCGCGACGTAACCGAAGACGGCTATGGCAGCCATGATCAAACCCGTGCTTGAGAGCAGCCCTTTCGGAATGCTCCCAAGCACGCGCGCCATTCCCGGAAGCATTGATTTAGGCGACAGCCTGTGCCCGGCCGACGCGGAAAAGGATTGCCCGGGCTGTCGCGATCAGTGCGCCCGTGATCCCGGCACCGAAGACAGCGCCGATTGCGACGAGCGCCCAGCCTCCGACCTCGATGGCCCTAACGATCTGGGATGCCGCCGCAGCTGAGATGCCCAGTGATCCCGCTATCCAAGAGACGGCGAGGCTGGCGCCAAAGATGCCAGCGACGGCGAGGGCCATTGCCGTCGCGGCCTGCAGCCCTGTCTTTTTCGTGATTGTTGATGCCACTTTCAACTCCTGTTTGTCGACGTAACCGACCAGCCGCGCAGCTGGTCCTGAAAGGTGTAGGCCGTGAATCAGCGCCCACGCCTCTCATCGTCCTGCTGAACGTGGTTGCTAGGTGGCGGATCGGTCGAAAGCCGTGTGGGAAGGGCTAAAAATGGGGCCGGAACTGCCGAATCTGGGTGTTGGGTCGACAGGACCGTGCAACGGTCCCTAAGTGCCGTCAGGGCACTGGCAACAGGATCGGCGGCGTAGTGACAGGCCCTCCGCACTGTTCGGTTCCGCCCACCCTCGTCCAGACAAGCTCTTGCTCCCGCTCTGCCAGCACTCTGCCGTCCGCGGCGTGGGCCCGCACAGTGACCTTTGCCGGATCGCCAGAGCTCACAGTGAAAACCCAGGTGTCCTGATCTTCCCGGCGGCTGTGGAACGGCGGATAGGTGACGGTTGGCTGCGGCTCGGGGGAGAACTCCGTCACCACGGTCTTCATGGGGACCGGCGTGCCCGCCGTAGGCCCCGGTTCCGAACATCGCGTCTCGTCGCACAGCTTTACATCGCTGACGGCCGCGATATTTCCTTCGATGTGCACCGTCAGGGTTCTGACATAGCCGATGGCGGGGCACGCAACCACGGTGCAGCCAGTGGCCGGCACAACCCCGACTGCCAGCGCAGCAAGCAAACCCAGGATCCCCCAATCCGATTTCATGCTGCGAGTCTACGCCCGAGCCGTTTCCGCGCGGCCCGGTCTGGCACCATGGCCTGAACCATGCCTAGTCCACGGTCACCAGGTCCGGAGTGCCGGCTCTCCGGAAACTCCTGTGCCGCAGAATGAAGAACATCGCAGCTGCAAGACCCAGGAATCCCGTCCCCAGCTGTAGCCAGCCGCCAAGCCCCTGGTTGACCACCGTGAATGTCAGGATCAACGGCGCCGCCATGACGCCGAGGGACGTACCGAAGGAGAATACTCCCTGGTAGGCGCCGAGCCTGCGCTGATCCGCCAAGGCGTAGCTGAGGGTCCAGCCGGCGGCGGAAAATACCACCTCCGCCACGGACAACGTGGCCACGCCAAGGAGCAGCGCAATGATGGCGAGTACGGTGTTGGACGACCCGGAGGCGCTGAACAGAACCGTGGCCAAGGCCAGTGCCCCACCGGACAGCAGGCACGCCCGGACGGCGGCCTCGTAGCCGGACGCCATGGCGGCAAACCGCATCTGCAGCGACACCACCAGGACAGTGTTCAGGATGACGGCCGCAGAGATCATGAAGGTGGGCATGGACGTCCCGGTAGTGATCCACATTGGTAGGAGGAAATCCAGGACGAGGTAGAGGACAGACATCAACCCTGCCAATAATGCAAAAGTCAGGTACTTGCCGTCGCGGGCAACCATGCTCACGGGGAAGTGACTTCTTGCGGCAGGGGCTGCGGGGCGATCGGCGCCGACCCGAAGGAGAAAGCCGCCGGCGAGGGCCTCGAGGGCGGCCATCGCGGCAAAAGCTGCCATATACCAGGGAGCCGTGGAGGCAAGGAGAACGGGTACCGCCGCAGCCGCCCCCAGTGAAATGCCAATGTTGCCCACCGTGCGCATAAGAGCCCTTGTCAGGACGGAGTAATCACCTGGAACGGCAATCCCGGCGAGCGTGGCATTGCTGGAACTCGATACACGATCAGCAAACGTTGCGACGCTGAGGAGAACAACAAAAACCGATGCATGCGGGAAAACAGCCAGCCCGGTGAGGGCTGCGGCTGCAAGAAACGAGGACACAGCGGCTACCGTCCGCGGATGCCACCGGTCCGACAGGAAGCCGCCCAGGAGGGACCCCATGAGCCCGAGGCCGCCGGCAATAGTGAAGGCCCATGCCGTTTCGCCGGCGCTCAGTTTCACCTGGGTGGTGGCGAACAGTACGGACACCGCCACTAGCAGCCCGCGCGCCAGCGCCTTGAAAAAGGCACTGTACGTCATGGACGCGAGCGTCCTGCGGTTGGCCGTGCCGAGCTGGGGATCGCCAAGCCACGCCATGCCGACAATTTCCAGGAACCTGGGTTTCATCCGTCCAGCCCCACGTAGGTCCGGTCGCCGGCTGCGGACTCCGGGAAGTGTTTCCGCTGCCACTGGCGCAACTCCGCCACATCCTGCGTAACCGGCACTACTACGGACGTCTCGTGGAACCACTCCTGCAGGGCACGGATGCTGGCTTCCAGCTCGGCGTCTGTGGGGGACACCACCAGCGCCTCGGCCGACCTGATGTGAGTTCCATGGCCTTCGCCCTGGGCAACCACCGATCCGGGCGGTGAAAAGACGCGGGCGAACTCAACGTCCTGTTGCGCCTCGATGTCCAGATAGCTCGGACTCGACAGGACCGTGCCCGGCACGTTCAGCAGCTGCGTGGTGCCAACAGCCGAGGGCGAGGAAACGGTGGCGCAATCAGGCCGTTCCCCCAAGCAGCACCTCAAAGCCGCTTCAACGATGTTGAAGGAGTACTTGGCCAGCAGCTGTTCGTAGGTGAAGGCACCGCCCCGGCGGATGCCGCATTCACCGAAAATGGCTGTGCCGTCGCCTGGCCGGTAGAAGAACTCCATGTGGAATGCCCCGTTCAACGCCCCAAGGGCAGTGAGGGCATCGTGGACGAAGGGCGTCAACCGCTCCACATGGACCCGGTGCATGCCATGGTCCAGTTTCTGCATTGTCATCGCCCGGCCGCCGTCGAGGGAATCAAGGCATGGCTCGCCGTAACGGCTGAAGGACAGGAACTCGATTTTCCCGTCGAAGATGATTCCGTCCGCTATCCACTCTTCGCCAGTGACAAACTCCTCGACGACGTAGTTCAGGTCTTCGGCCCGGGTGCCGCGGATCCGGCCGACCGCTTCCGAGAACTCCCCGGCGCTGGCGACTTTCGCCGTATGCATGGTCCCTGCACTGGCTACTGGCTTGAGGACGTGTGGCCCGGACCAGTCCAGGGACGCCGGGTCAAAAGCCAGGATGTCGTGGACATGGACAGCCCTGGCGGTCCTCACCCTGCTCCCGCTGAGTGACATCTTCTGCACGGCCTTGTCGCGGAACTGGATCACCGATCCGTTCGACGTCATTCTGGGCGTACCGGCGAGCTCTGCCAGCCGATCAGCCGCGCCGATGGAGAACTCGTCGGTGGTGTACACGCCGCCGAACGATTCCAGGTCAAGCCCCGCAAGGCTGATGGCAGACAGGCATTGGTCAATCACCGACTGGTCCTCCACCAGCAGAGGCGAAACCTCTGCCCGGTGGGAGCGGAAGGAAGCTTTCCACGCCTTGCTGGAGCAGATGACCACAACGTCCAGGCCCATCCGGGCAGCGGCATCGATGGCCGGCCAGTCAAGCCCCACCATGAGGACACGCTGAGTTGGGCCGCTTCCAGAATTTGCCTCGCTCATACCGGCTCCTTCACCCGGGTCAGCGACAGGTACCAGTCGCGAATGCGCCCGGCAATCACTGGTGGGGAATACGTTGTTTGGTTGATCCGGGCCACCGGCAGGATCTCGTAGGCAGTTCCGCAGACAAACACCTCAGTGGCTGTGTCCAGCTCCGCGACCTGGATGTCGCGGATGTGCGTTTTCAGGCCCAACTCCGCCGCGCCGTCGAGAATCGTTTGCCGGGTGATCCCCGCCAGGAAGGAGTCACAGTCCGGCGTGTGCAGTTCGCCGTCGATGACCAGGAAGATGTTGGCCCCCGTGAGATCGGCTACAAATCCCCGGTGGCTGAGGAAGAGGGCGTCATCGAATCCTGCCTGGCTTGCTTCCGACGCGGCCAGCGTGCCGATCGTGTAGAGGTTTGCGCACTTTGCGTTGGTGGGCGCAGACTCAGGCGAGGGCCGCCGCCACCGCGAGACCTGGACGGAAATGCCGTTTTCAACCTGCCGGGCGGAGAACGGCGAAGGCCATTCCCAGGCGGCGATGGCGAGATGGACGCTTGACCGTTCGCCCCGGACGCCAACGGATTCCTCACCGCGCCAGACCACCGGGCGGACGTAGGCATCCCGAAGGCCGTTACGGCTCACCACAGCAGCGACGGCGTCCTGCATTTCCGGAATGGTGTACGGAAGGTTGTAGCCCAGGATGTTCGCTGACGCAGCCAACCGGGCCAGGTGCTGCTCACATTTGAACGGCACGCCGTCGTAGACCCGGATTCCCTCGAAGGCCGAGCTTGCATAGTGCAGGCTGTGGCTCATCACGCTGATGGCGGCTTTGTCGGCCTGGACCAATCGTCCGTCAAACCATATGTTGTCCGCTTCAGCGATCACTGGAAAACCACCTTGATCCGGTCGTCGAGCTGCCGGTGGAAAACTTCAAGATCGTCAATGTCGTCATGGCGGGACAACACAAACCCCGGGTAGCCGCTGAATTCGGGATAGGGCTTGACCAAGTGTCCGCGCCGCATGGTGGAAACTACGAGGTCGACTCTGGGGTCGGTACCGATCTCGGACAGGCCTTCGACCTCTTGGAAGACCCCGGACCCCTGGCACTGCACGATGTAGTTGCCGGCGGCCGCCAGGGTCAGGATTTCCGCCACATTCATCACCTCTGGTTCGCGGCCCACTGCTGCCGCGAGGACTTCTCCGAAGTAGTCCACACCGGTCGATGCCTGCACGATATAGTGCGAGACCCCGGACCCGCCCACCCGTCCGCCGATCTCGAGGATGTACGGCTGTCCACCCGGACCGAGCCTGAGCTCCGTATGCGTGGGTCCCCAGTCAATTCCGAGGTGCCTGTGGGCGGAAACTACTTCGTTGCGCACGAGCTCAAGGAGTTCTTCGTCCAGCCGGGCGGGCGCCTGATAGACGCTTTCTTCGAAGTAGGGCCCGGCGGGTTGTCCCTTGAACCCGATGGCGAGAATCTGCGTCTCGCCCGCGTAGCTCAGCGACTCTACGGCCAACTCCACGCCGTCGAGGAATTCCTCCACAACCAGGCGTTGCGCGGTGATGCCGAGTTGTTCGCGGAGCGGCCGGGCTGCCTCCTGGCAACTGGCGATGGCCTCCGGCAGCAACTGATGCCGGTCAACCCTGATCACCCCTGCGCTGGAGTACCCGTCCACCGGTTTCACAACCGCCGGAAACCGCAGACTGGCACTTGCTTCGAGGAGTCCGTCCTCCGCAGTTCCGGCGGCGAAGCGCGGAACGTTCAACCCGCCGTCGTCGAGCGCTGACCGGAAGGTTCCTTTGTCGCGCAGAATGTCCGCGGTTGCCGGGGAGATGCCTGGCAGTCCGCAGGCTTCCGCCAGGCGGGCTGCGAGGGCCACGGAATCCTCGTGGCAGGCGAGTACTCCATCGATGGCGTGCTCGGCAATAACCGTGGCCAAGAAGCCGACAAGGCGGTCAAGGTCCTGCGTGTAGTCGGCCCAGACGACGTCAGTGACGCACGGCGGCAGTTGGTCGCGGCTGACCGATTTCTCCGCGTCGAGCGGCACCAGGACAACGTCAAAACCGGCAGCTGTTGCGCTGTTAAACAGCCACGCGAGGCTCGTACGCTGGTGCAGGGCCAAGACCTTTGGCCGTTTTGTCGACCCGGGGTTAGCTCCCTCAAAAGTCATCGGGATCACAGGACGGGATTGGAGAAGTCGAGAGGTGCCTGCTCAGCGAGGTGGCTGCTCCTGGAGCGCAGGATGTCCTGATATGGCAGGAACCTGTACCTGCGGCCGTCCTCGCCGGAGGCCAGGTACTCATAGACAAAGGCTTTGGCCGCTGCTTTGTATTCGTCCGGCGTATCCGCACTGTTTTCAACGGCTTCGATCTCACTCACCAGCCGCGGGAGCAGTGCGAGCACAGCCTCACGGTCGATTGCCAGGCGGCCATCGGAGACCTGAAGGGCTCCGGCGGCATGGAACCAGGAATACAGGAAGACGCCCGTTGCCGCGTCAAAATTCGATTCCGCTTCCTTTTCCAGCGGGTACCGGAACAGCCGTTCGACAAGAATCATGGCGAGCAGTTCGTTCGCATAAGGCATTGATGTCGAGTGAGCCAAGAGGATTGCTTTGGCATCAACCTTGATCTCTTCAAGGACCCCGATGAACCAATTCATCTTCAGCAGTGTGTAATCGCCAATAGGCCATTTGCCGCTGAAGTGTGCCCTGTCGTGCAGGTACCCCCATAGGCTGCGGGCTTCGTAGCACCCGTAGGGGTCCATGCCCTCGGAATCGAGGATGACGGATTCGGGCGTCATCACCTCGCGCGCAGCTGCCACCCCGATTTCCTCATGGATGGCTTGGAACTTGCTGAAGAAGAACACGGCATAGTTCTGCTCCTTGATCTTTTCTGCCGCGGCAATATTTTCCGGGAAGAAGACAAGGCAGTTGCCGCGGGTAAAACCTTCGCTCCCTGCGAGGAGAATGACCTCCTGCACCACATTGTTCGGGTGGGGATATTCCTCGGCTATCGACGTCACAAAGGTGGGCTCGTGGCGCTGCGCGTAGAAGTAGTCCAACCGGTGGCCGCAGGGCTGTTCGCTGTTGGTGGCGTAAACAGCCCCCAGGAAGAACATCTCAGCATTGTTCGGGACCACGGTGAAGGTGTCCCGGCTGCGGTCAAAGGCGGGTTTGGCGTCGAGGCCAGCGTCAATCCAGGCGTCGATGTCCTCGCGGAGGGCACGTGCCTGCTGGTCCCTTCCCATTTCGCGAAGGAATGTACTTGCCACGTCTGCGATCTCCCGAAGGAGCGTTACATCGCTGTCAGCGGGCCGTTCGATGCGTCCGTCAAGTTCCTGCCGGCGCCGGAACCTGTCCACGAGGGGGGACAGCACGCGCCGCAGATAGTCGGCGCGGCCTTTGTTCGCGTCTTCGACAAAACTCCCGAGAGTCTTGGGGGTTGTTGTTGTCGGGTTCATTTTTTCTTCCTCAGTTCCAAGTCTTTTCCAGCAGTCTCTGATGCGGTGCGATGGCTAGGGCGCGGCATGCAGCGTAAAGGCCATGGGCACCGGCCCGAAGTCACGAATCACGGACATTCCATGTCGCCGGGCGGAGACATCGGTGGTTATGCACGCATCTGCCGATCCGCTCAGGCAGTCCAGTGCTGCCTGCGAGTTGCTGGTGCTTTCGATCCAGCGCACGCCTTCTGGCAGGAGGGAACTGGGCGCGCGGTGACTGGCGCAGGTCGATATGGCACTGCTGCCGACGGCGGCCAGAACCATGTTGTGCGTCGGCATAATGAAGCTGTCGACGATTTCCAGGGTCGAGAGGTTCCGGAACACAATGTCGTGAAACTTTGGATAGGCGGCGCACGCCATGATTGCTTCGTCTTTGCCATCGGTCTTTTCGATGGCGTCCTCAACGCTTGGATGCAGCACAACAGTTCCGACGATCCCATTTCTGCGGAACCATTCATGTGCAGCGGCCTCGAGATTTGATCCCTCCGGACCGAGAGTTCGTACAGTTTTATAGTCCAGATTCCCCAATTTGGTCCCATTTCAATCAGCCGGAGCCCACGCGAAAAGTGCCACCAAATACTGTCACCTTTGGTGCCGAGATAATCGCGCTGGTCCGGAAAGTCTTTGGCGGTGGATGGCGTTGCATCCATGCTTATCCAACGAGTGGACATATTGCATCGGGATCGACCCTACGGAAACAGGCCCGGGCTTGCAGTTTGTTACGGACCAGCCCACATCTGTATGACGCGCGGTTGCCAGCACTGAGCAGGGCCGGTCAGCGACCGGCCCCGCTCAGCGTCAGTGACCCAGGGCTACTTGTCCGGGTTGGGATTACGGACGTCCTTTTCGCCGATATCGGCGGCCCCCAGGGCTGCAGCCGCGGGGCTATGACTGGTGTCGTGCTCGCGCACACGAAGCTCCGGGTGATGCAGGTCAAGGGCCGGACGCTCGGAGCGGATCCTTGGCAGGGACGTGAAGTTGTGGCGTGGCGGCGGGCAGGACGTGGCCCACTCGAGCGAGGCGCCGAAGCCCCACGGATCGTCCACTTCGACCTTTTCGCTCGAGCGCGCCGTGATGTAGACGTTCCAGAAGAACGGGATCATCGAGGCGCCCAGGAGGTAGGACCCGAAGCTGGAAAACTGGTTCATCCACATGAAGTTGTCTTCAACCAGATAGTCCGCGTACCGGCGGGGCATGCCCATGACGCCCAGCCAGTGCTGAATGAGGAACGTCCCGTGGAACCCGAGGAACAGCATCCAGAAGTGGATCTTTCCGAGCCGCTCGTTGAGCATCTTGCCAGTCCACTTGGGCCACCAGAAGTAGAAGCCGGCGA
>NZ_JBBCBT010000015.1:0-122901 GCF_037203985.1 Pseudarthrobacter sp. CCNWLW217 | reverse complement strand
GTCACCCCAAAAAGCACCAACGACGACGGACCAGCAATCCTATTCAAACGACGATCACGCGGATCCCGGAGCGGATTGCGCCCTGATTTTCCGGCACGCGACCCGGAGGTCCTGCCGTATTCAGTTTCTGGCATGGTTGCTTTTGTACCTTAGCTTTCGGTAACGGAGGCTGACCGGGCGGACAGCGCAGCGACGATGTCCTGCAGCTGCGCCACACCGGCGGCCCGATCAGTCAGGTGCAGGCGCAGCACAGGCCGTCCGTGCTCACCCAGGACCTGGGCATCGCCCGCGGCCTGCGCAGCAATCAGTTCCCCGAACGTGAAGGGACGATCCGGGATGGACAGGTCCTCTGTGGGAGCTGCGGTGACCTGGAGGAAGACCCCGATGGCGGGGCCGCCCTTGTGGAACTGGCCCGTGGAGTGCAGGAAGCGGGGACCCCAGCCAAACGTCACCGGACGGCCGCTGGCTGCCGCGAGTTCGTCCCTGACGCCCTCGAGCTGCGCAAAGGCCAGCCGATCGAAGTAGGCCTGGACACTAAGGTAGCTGTCGGCCTCCAGGGTTCCCAGCAGCGCACGGACGGCTTCTTCAGCGGTTGCCGCAGAGCCCAGCCAGTCTCCGCCGCGGACCTCGATGGCGCCGTCGACAAAAACCGCAGGCGTGGGTTCGGGCTGGGCGTCCAGCAGACCCCGCGCGGCAACCTTGGCGGCTTCCACGTCGGGCTGGTCGAACGGGTTGATGCCCAGAAGGCGCCCCGCCACGGCAGTGGCGAACTCCCACACCATCATCTGGGTGGCCAGGCCACCTGCAATGGCCACTTCGTTTTCACCGAGCTCGACGTCGGCGTCCGCGGCTACCAGCCGCACCACGAGGACGTCGGCCGCACCGGAGGTGACCTCCGGTGACGCGGGACCGGCGACTACGGGCAGGACGCCGGTGCCGAGCTTTCCGGTGGATTCCGCGATGAGCTGTTCGGCCCAGTCCGCAAAGCCCACAATCCCGGATCCGTCCTCTGCGATGACAATCTTGTTACGCAGCGGGCTGGTTCCGCCGAGGGCCGTCCCGAGCGCCAGGCCGATGTTCTCGGCGGCGTCGTCATTGAGGATCTCGGCGGCTTCCTCGGCCTCATCCAGGAAGGCCTGGATGTCAACGCCGGCCAGGCCGGACGGGACCAAGCCGAAGGCGGTGAGGGCCGAATAGCGGCCGCCCACGTTGGGGTCGGCGTTGAAAACAGCGCGGTAACCGGCCTCGCGGGACGCCTTATCCAGCGGGGAACCTGGATCGGTAACAATGATGATCCGGCTCTTCGCATCGAGTCCGGCCTCGGTGAAGGCGTGCTCGAAGATCCTGCGCTGGGAGTCGGTTTCCAGCGTGGAACCGGACTTGGACGAGACCACAATGGCGGTCTCGTCCAGCCGGTCCGCCAGGGCAACACGGACCTGGTCCGGGTCCGTGCTGTCCAGCACAGTCAGCTCGACGCCAGCAGTGCCCGCGATGACTTCCGGTGCGAGCGATGATCCGCCCATGCCGCAAAGCACGATCCGGGTCACGCCTTCTGCCTTCAGGGCGTCGCGGAGTTCCAAAATGTCCGCAACCAGCGGCTGGGAGACGGTGGCCGCCTCAACCCAGCCGAGGCGGACAGCCGACTCTGCTTCGGCGTCGGGACCCCACAGCGTGTGGTCCTTGGCGAAGATCCGGGTGGCAATACGGTCCTCGACGAGGGTCGGGAGGTGCTGCTCGAGTGCCTGTTGGGCGGCACCGGTGGCGTCGTAGCTGAGTGTGCTCATAGTGGGTTAGGAAGCCTTCCGTGCAGAGGCGAGGGCGCCCTCGACGTCGGCCAGCAGTTCCTTCCAGCTGGCCACGAACTTGTCAAGGCCTTCGGATTCGAGGATCGCGACGACGTCGTTGTAGGAGATGCCCAGGGCGTCCAGTGCGTCGAGCGTGCCATTGGCCTCGGCGTACGTCCCGGAAACGGTGTCGCCGGTGACGACGCCGTGGTCGAACGTGGCGTCGAGGGTCTTCTCCGGCATGGTGTTGACAACGCCGGGGGCAACGAGCTCGGTGACGTAGAGGGTGTCCGGGTACGCCGGGTCCTTGACGCCGGTGGAGGCCCACAGCGGGCGCTGGGGGAGGGCGCCGGCTTCGGCCAGCAGGGCCCAGCGCTCGGTGGCGAAGAGCTCTTCGTAGACCTGGTAGGCCAGGCGGGCGTTGGCGACGCCGGCCTTGCCCTTGAGTGCCTTGGCTTCGTCGGTGCCGATGGCGTCAAGGCGCTTGTCAATTTCGGAGTCCACGCGGGAAACGAAGAACGACGCGACCGAGTGGATCTTGGAGAGGTCGTGGCCGTTTTCCTTGGCCTGCTCCAGGCCGGACTGGAAGGCGTTGATGACGGCGCGGTAGCGCTCCAGCGAGAAGATCAGGGTCACGTTGACGCTGATGCCTTCGGCGAGGGTGGCGGTGATGGCTTCCAGGCCCTCGAGCGTTGCCGGGATCTTGATGAGGACGTTGTCCTTGTTGACCTTCTTGTACAGGTGCTTCGCTTCGGCGATGGTGCCGGCGGTGTCCCAGGCAAGGCGCGGATCGACTTCGATGGACACGCGGCCGTCAACGCCCTTGGTAGCGGCGGCGACCGGAGCGAACAGGTCGCAGGCGTCGGCGACGTCGGTGGTGGTGATCTCGAAGATGGTGTCTTCGACGCTTGCGCCGGCAGCGGCCTGGGCCGCAATAGTGGCGTCGTAGTCCGTGCCGGCAGTGATGGCGGCGTGGAAGATGGACGGGTTGGTGGTGACACCAACAACGTTCTTCTCTTCGATGAGCTTGCGCAGTGTCCCGGTTTCGAGGCGGCTGCGGGAAAGGTCATCGAGCCAGATGGAGACTCCGGCGTCGGAGAGCTGCTGAGTGGGGGTAGTCATTTTTTGTATCTCCTGGATTAGGGTTCAGGCCTGCAGGCCAGCGAGGGAGTCCTTGGCGGCGGCGGCGACAGCCTCCGCAGTGATGCCGAACTCCTGGAAAAGGCGCTTGTAGTCAGCGGAAGCGCCGTAGTGCTCGAGGCTGATGGAGCGGCCGGCGTCGCCGACGAACTCCCTCCAGCCCAGGGCCAGACCGGCTTCGACGGATACCCGGGCCTTGACGGCGGCGGGGAGCACGGACTCGCGGTAAGCGGCGTCCTGCTTGTTGAACCACTCAACGCACGGCATGGAGACAACGCGGGCGGCGATACCTTCGGCCTGGAGCGCTTCGCGGGCCTGTACGGCCAGCTGGACCTCGGAGCCGGTACCGATCAGGATGACGTCGGCCGGAACGGTGGCGCCGTCCTTGGATGCTTCGGCAAGGACGTACCCTCCCTTGGCGACGCCGGCTACGGAACCGAACGTGTCGCCGTCGGCTTCGCTTTCACCGCGGGCGTAGGTAGGGATGTTCTGGCGGGTCAACACGATGCCGGCCGGGTTTTCGTGGTTCTCCAGCATGGTCTTCCATGCCGCAGCGACCTCGTTGGCGTCACCGGGGCGGACAACGTCCAGGCCCACGATGGCGCGCAGGGAGGCCAGCTGTTCCACCGGCTGGTGGGTGGGGCCGTCTTCGCCCAGGCCGATGGAGTCGTGGGTCCATACGTACAGCGACGGGACACCCATGAGGGCGCCGAGCCGGATGGCGGGCCGCTGGTAGTCGGAGAAGATCAGGAACGTTCCGGAGAATGCGCGGGTGTCGCCGTGCAGGGCGATGCCGTTCACGATCGAGGCGGCGGCGTGCTCACGGATACCGAAGTGCAGCACACGGCCGTAGGGGTTGCCGGACCAGGCGTCGGTCTGCTTGGAGGCAGGCACGAACGACGGCGAACCTTCGATGGTGGTGTTGTTGGACTCGGCGAGGTCGGCGGAGCCGCCCCAGAGTTCCGGCAAGACCGGGCCCAGTGCGTTGAGCACCTTGCCGGACGCGGCGCGGGTGGAGACGTCCTTGCCGGCCGGGAAGACCGGAAGTGCGGCGTCCAGGCCCTCGGGCAGTTCGCGGGCTTCGATGCGCTGCAGCAGTTCGGCGTTCTCCGGGTTGGCTGCCTGCCAGGCATTGAAGGACTCTTCCCATTCCTTGCGGGCAGCTGCACCGCGGTCAACCACGGAACGGGCGTGGGCCAGGACTTCCTGGTCGACATCGAAGGACTTGGCGGGGTCGAAGCCCAGTACTTCCTTCAGGGCCGCAACTTCCTCGGCGCCCAGTGCGGAGCCGTGGATCTTGCCGGTGTTCTGCTTCTTCGGTGCCGGGTACCCGATGATGGTGCGCAGCGAAATGATGGAGGGCTTGGAGGTTTCGGCCTTGGCGGCGAGCAGTGCCGAGTACAGCTCCTGCACGTCTTCGACGTACTCGCCGGTCTTGGTCCAGTCCACGCGCTGGGTGTGCCAGCCGTAGGCCTCGTAGCGCTTGAGGACATCTTCGGTGAAGGAGATGTCGGTGTCGTCTTCGATGGAGATGTGGTTCTCATCGTAGACAACAACGAGGTTGCCCAGTTCCTGGTGGCCGGCCAGCGAGGAAGCCTCGGCCGTGACGCCTTCCTGGAGGTCGCCGTCGGACGCGATGACCCAGATGGTGTGGTCGAACGGGCTCTCGCCGGCGGGAGCATCGGCGTCGAACAGGCCGCGTTGGCGGCGCTGGGAGTAGGCGAAGCCTACGGAGGACGCCAGGCCCTGACCCAGCGGGCCGGTGGTGATTTCCACACCGGCGGTGTGCTTGTACTCGGGGTGGCCCGGCGTCAGGGAGCCCCAGGTGCGGAGGGCCTCAAGGTCCTTCAGCTCCAGGCCGTAGCCGGAGAGGAACAGCTGGATGTACAGCGTCAGGGAAGTGTGGCCCGGGGACAGGATGAAACGGTCGCGGCCGATCCAGTCAGGGTTCCGGGGATCGTGGCGCATCAGCTTCTGGAAGAGAAGGTAGGCGGCAGGCGCCAGGCTCATGGCCGTGCCCGGGTGGCCGTTGCCAACCTTCTCCACGGCATCTGCGGCCAAAACGCGGACGGTGTCCACCGCGCGCTGGTCCAGGCTGGTCCAAGACAGTTCTTGCTCTTCAAAATGTGGCACGAAAACCGGGCCCCTCTCTAGTGCTGACGGCGGGCGGTACACGGGGTCCGTACGGAGGCACGCTGGGGTGCCCGCTTTGGTGTGTACCAGCCGTTCACCGTCGAAACGTTGATCTATCACTCAGCCACATGTCGGATCTGGGAATGCGGTTTCCACCGCTTCTTCTCTGCGTGCTGATCTGGTGACAGCTTAGCTCTATTCCATCCTTTGGGAGGCCCAAATCTCACGTTTTGGACGCAATTTCCCCTTATGTGAATCACCTTTCCGTGAGGTTGAGTTAATCTGCTCGAATCGGCCTGCGAGCGATCATCAGGGCCTATTGACGGGCTTCTGTTACAAATGCGCACGGTATGATACTTGGAGGCTGACGCCCGGTGGCCGTGCTCCTTAAGGGGTTCACGGCGGTCCAAAGGGTGTTGCCGGGACTTTCTTCTGATGACCATTGGCGGGCTGCCCGGATAACGGCCGCACCGACAGCTGCACCGCCAGACAGACTTGCCAAACAGAACGGGTGACCGCCACCGTGAGCACAACCGATACGCCGCTGAACGCTTCCCGCACCCGAGGGGGAACCGGGCTGGCCCGCAAAGCCAAGGCGTATCTGGCGCTCACCAAGCCACGCGTCATCGAACTGCTGCTGGTCAGCACGCTGCCCACCATGATCTACGCCGAACGCGGCTTCCCCTCCATAGGCCTGATCCTGGCCACGCTCGTCGGCGGTGCATTCGCGGCCGGCAGCGCCGGGGCGTTCAACTGCTACATCGACCGCGACATCGATAAGCTGATGCACCGAACCGAAAACCGGCCGCTCGTCACGGGCGAGGTCACGCCCCGCGAGGCCCTCATTTTCTCGTGGCTCCTTGGGGCTGCCGCCATTGCGATCCTATGGTTCGGCGCCAACCCGCTGGCCGCCTGGCTTGGCCTGGGCGCCATCTTCTTCTACGTTGTCATCTACACCATCATCCTCAAGCGGCGCACGGCACAGAACATTGTGTGGGGCGGGGCGGCGGGCTGCTTCCCGGTACTGATCGCCTGGGCCGCTGTGACCAACTCCGTGGAGTGGCCGGCCGTCATCCTGTTCATGGTGATCTTCCTCTGGACGCCGCCGCACTACTGGCCGCTGTCCATGCGTTACGGCGAGGACTACCGCAACGCCAACGTGCCCATGCTCGGTGCCATCGCCGGCGCCAAGGTGGTTTCGGTCCAGGTGGTCCTCTACGCCTGGGCCATGGTTGTCTGCTCCCTGCTGATGGTTCCGGCCGGCGGCGCAGGCTGGGTCTACACAGCTACGGCGGTCCTTGCCGGTGCCTGGTTCCTGTACGAGTCACACTCCCTGTACAACCGGGCGCAGCGGGAGGACATCTCGGACAAGCGCGCCATGAAGGTCTTCCACGGTTCCATCAGCTACCTGACGCTGCTATTCATCGCCCTGGCGGTGGACCCGTTCGTCGGCCCGGCAGTGATGGCCGGCTGATTACCAGGACCCTCTCTCACTTCCTGCAGGAAATTCCAGCACCCTCTCTCACTGCCGGTGAGGGAGGGTTTTTCGTGTGGTTCAGGACGCGGGAGTGTTCCTATGTATCAGCCAAGCTGTTGTGGGTGCCCATACGGGAGGACCCAGAGGCCGGCGGGCGTCACGCAATGCACGCTTTTGAGGAGTGAACAACGGGGCGTCCCGGCATTGCGGGGGAGCGGCACCTATGGTGGGCCAAAAGACTGTCTGGCGTGACGCCGTCGTACGTTCAGCCAGGAAATCAGAGAGCGTCCCGTTAACCGAAGGCGCCCCGGCTCGTAGGAACCAGGGCGCCTCATGGTTGGGAACGCGGGTTTAGCCGTGGTGCCCGACTACGTCACAGGGCTGGAACGGGCGATGTCGGCGGCGTTGGTTGCCGCACTCATCAGCAGTGCCGCCCCGAGCATGTGCGTCCCCACCAGCAGCGCCGGAATGCCGTTGTAGTACTGCGTAAAACCGATCACGGCCTGCAGCAGCGTCACCGCCAGGAGCAGGATCACCGATGTCCGGAAGGGACCGGGAATCCGGCGCATGAGGACCACGACGAGCGCGAAGAGCGTTCCGGCGGTGATGAGGTAGGCCGGAACCGCGTGGATGTGGGAGAACAGGTCCCAGTCGAGGCCGTTTCGCGGCGCGTCTGCATCACCCGCGTGGGGGCCGGCACCCGTGACCACTACTCCAAGCATCACGGCCATTGCAGAGAAAAGCGCGACGGCGGCGCTCACCGGGCGTAAGACGCCCGGCAATGCGGGCAGGGAGCGAGTGGCAAACCGGCCGGTCCGCCCGTAAGCCCGGTTGACGAGCAGTGTGGCAATTACCACCAGCGCCATGGACACAAGGAAGTGCAGTCCCACCACCCAGGGGTTGAGGTTGGTCAGCACGGTAATGCCGCCGATCACAGCCTGCGCTGGAATGCTGGCCAGCAGGCCCAGCGCCAGCAGGAAGAGGTCGCGGCGTTCCTTGCGCAGGTTCCACAAGTACACCAGCATCAGGACTGCGACGGCGGCGAGGGCGAAAGTCAGCAGCCTGTTGCCGAATTCGATGAACCCGTGGATTCCCATTTCCGGTGTGTTGACCAGGGAGGTGTCCGTACAGCGCGGCCAGGTGGGGCAACCGAGCCCCGACGCCGTCAGCCGGACGGCGCCGCCTGTGACAACCAGGGCCGTCTGTCCGATCAGGGACGCCACTGCCAGGCGCCGGACCCGGGCATCAACGGTACGGGGCAGCCGGGACGCCAGGCGTCCGGCGAACCGGGGGAGGCGTGAAGCCGTGCTCACGGATATCTCAATTCCACTTGAACCAACGGATGGCTGCTGCTCCGGCAAGAACTGTCCAGACCAACAGGATAAGGGCGGCACCGCCATCTACAGTGCCGAGCAGGAAGGCCTCGCGCAAGGCCTCCCCAAGTGCGCCCGAAGGCAGATAGTGAACTATCCCCTGCGCGGGGGCGGGCAGCCGTTCCGCAGGAATGACGATGCCTCCCAACGCGCCGAGCAGGATCCACAGCAGGTTGGTGATCGCCAGAGTGGCCTCCGGCCGAACGGTACCCGCCACCAGGAGGCCAAGGGCGGTAAAAGCCGCGGCGCCCAGGACCAGCAGCGCAAGGCCGGGCAGCCAGCCTGCTGCCGGCGGGCTCCAGCCAAGGGGAAGTGCCACGGCCGTGATCACGGCAATCTGGAGGGCAAGTACAGCCAGCACGGCCAGTACCTTGCCGGCAATAAGTCCGGTGCGGCCCAACGGGGTGGTGGAGAGGAAGCGCAGCACGCCGTACCGGCGGTCAAAGCCGGTGGCGATGCCTTGTCCGGTGAAGGCCGTAGACATGGCGCACAGCGCCAGGATTCCGGGGACTGCAACGTTGACGCGGCTCCCGCCGAGTCCGTCCAAGAGGGGAGTCACCGTCAGGCCCACCAAGGCGAGCAGGGGCAGGACGACGGCCAGGATCAGTTGCTCGCCGTTCCGGAGCATGGCCAGCGATTCATACTTGCCCTGCAACAGGATGCGCCGAAGCAGCGGCGCAGGTGCCTGGGCCGGGGGAGCCATGGAAGGAACTGTCATCGGATGTCCTTTCCCGAGATGTCCAGGAAGACGTCTTCGAGGCTGCGTGCTTCGAGGCTGAGTGAGCCGGGCATAACGCCGTGGGCTGCCCACCATGAGGCAAGCGACGCAAGGTCTTCGGGTGTGAGTGGTCCGGTGGCGACATAGCTGCCGGCACGGGTCTCGCTGACGGCAATGGCCGCCGGGAGCACGCCGGCGAGGTCCAATCCCGCAGGAGCCTCAAAGAAAAGTGTCCGGATGTGCTCGGCGCCCGCCTCCACGACGGGGTCCCGCTGGAGGAGTTGCGCCACGGTCCCTTCGGCAACGTTCCGGCCGGCGTCGATGATATAGACGTAGTCGGCCAGCCGCTGCGCGTCATCCATGAGGTGCGTGGTGAGGATGATGCCCATCCCGGCGTCCCGCAGCTCGGCAATGAGTTCAAAGACCAACTGCCGTGACTGTGGATCCAGGCCTGCGCTGGGCTCATCTAGGAAGAGGACCTCAGGGTTGCCGATCAGCGCCGCGGCCAGGGCCAGCCTCTGCTTTTGTCCCCCGGAGAGCCGGCGGACCGATGTCCTGCTGAACGTGTCGATGCCCAGCCGCTCTACCAGATCGTCCACCGGGCGGGGCTGGGCATACATGCCGGCGATGTGCCGCAGCAGCGGGATGGGACGGGCCGACGGCGGGAGGCCGCCGTCCTGGAGCATCACACCTACGCGGGCGCGAAGGTGTGCGCCTGCCTGGGCAGGATCGTGGCCCAGCAGGGAGATCGTTCCGCCACTGCGCACCTGTAAGCCCTGGGCACATTCAATGGTGGTGGTTTTACCGGCGCCGTTGGCACCGAGGAGGGCCGTGACCTCCCCCCGTTCGGCGACAAGGGAGACGCCGCTCACCACCCGGAGCATCTTCCCGTCCAGGGTGGCCAGCGGACCAACATCCTTAATTAACCCGCTGATGGACAGAACCGGGGATTTGGGGGAACGCACCCCAGCATTCTACGGGATGTAGTACTCGTTGCGACGATCCCGGCAGCAGCGCAGGCCAGCCTCACCTTACTGGAACGGGGGAGTAAATTACGACATGATTGTGTTGTGTATTCCATGACCAGTGCTACTGCTGTGCCTTTTGGCGGGCATCGGGCGCCAAGTGCCCCCGCTGACCGCGGCCACGTCGCTGCCTTGCCGGTGGCGGACGCAGACGAGCGCACCCGCGACCGCGTCCTCAGCGCGGTCCTGGAACACGGCCCCGTCAGTGCAGCGGAACTTGGCGACCTCCTCGGCTTCACCCCGGCAGCCGTCCGCCGCCACCTGGACCATCTGTCCCGCAGCGGCGTCATTGAAGTCAAGCGCGTCGCGAAGGCGGGCTCCGGCGCCGGGCGTCCTGCGCGGCGCTATGTCCTGAGTTCCCAGGGGCAGTCATCGCTGGGCAACGACTACCTTGACATCGCCACGCTGGCGCTCAAGCAGCTCCAGGCGATGGCGGGCGAAGAAGCCGTCCGCCAGTTCGCCGTCGAACGCTTTGCCGAAATGGAGCGTCGTTACACACCGGAGATCGAGCAGGCCGGACCGGACATCACTGCGCGGGCCCGGGTACTGGCCGAGGCGCTCAGCCGGGACGGCTTCGTAGCCTCCGCCGCCTCGATCGAGGCCAAAGCCCCGCTGCCGGCTGCCTTGTCCAGCGTCCAATTGTGCCAGGGCCATTGCCCGATCCAGCAACTCGCCGCTCAATTTCCGGTCTTCTGCGACGTGGAAACCGAAGTGTTCTCCCGGCTGGTAGGCGTTGACGTCCGCCGGCTCTCGACACTCGCGCGCGGCGGACATGTCTGCACTACCCACATACCCACAGGCCGGCTGGCTGCCGGGGGACCCAGTGTCCCGCAAACAGCCCCCGCCAGCCTGGATGAAGTAACCAACCATCAGCAAGAAAGGCCGTGATGACGGACCAACTATCAGAGAAAGCGGTAGCCGAAGACACTGTGATCTCGGAGATTCTGGAAAAGAATCCCGAGCTCCACGGCATCGGCACGTACGAGTACGGCTGGTCCGACAAGAACGATGTCGGCGCCAACGCCCGCCGCGGTATCAACGACGAAGTAGTCCGTGATATTTCGGACAAAAAGAGTGAACCGCAGTGGATGCTGGACCTTCGCCTCAAGGGGCTGAAGTACTTCGACCGCAAGCCCATGCCCACCTGGGGTGCAGACCTCTCCGGCATCGACTTCGACAACATCAAGTACTTCGTCCGCTCCACTGAGAAGCAGGCCGCCACGTGGGAAGACCTGCCCGAGGATATCCGGAACACGTACGAGAAGCTGGGCATCCCGGAAGCTGAGCGCAGCCGCCTCGTCTCGGGTGTCGCCGCACAGTATGAGTCCGAGGTGGTGTACCACCAGATCCGCGAGGACCTCGAAGCCCAGGGCGTCATCTTCCTGGACACCGATACCGCCCTGCGCGAGCACCCGGAGATCTTCCAGGAGTACTTCGGCACCGTCATTCCCGTGGGCGACAACAAGTTCGCCTCACTGAACACTGCCGTCTGGTCCGGCGGATCCTTCGTATACGTCCCCAAGGGCGTCCACGTAGACATCCCCCTGCAGGCATACTTCCGCATCAACACTGAAAACATGGGCCAGTTCGAGCGGACCCTGATCATCGCCGACGAGGACTCCTACGTCCACTACATCGAAGGCTGCACCGCACCGATTTACACCTCGGACTCGCTGCACTCCGCCGTGGTGGAGATCATTGTAAAGAAGGGCGCCCGCGTCCGCTACACCACTATCCAGAACTGGTCCACCAACGTGTACAACCTGGTGACCAAGCGTGCCATCTGCGAAGAAGGCGCCACGATGGAATGGGTTGACGGCAACATCGGCTCCAAGGTGACCATGAAGTACCCGGCCGTCTACCTGGTGGGCGAGCACGCCAAGGGCGAAACCCTGTCCATCGCCTTCGCCGGCGCCGGCCAGCACCAGGACACCGGATCGAAGATGGTGCACATCGCGCCGAACACCAAGAGCTCCATCATTTCCAAATCCGTGGCCCGCGGCGGCGGACGTGCTGCCTACCGTGGCCTGGTCCAGGTCCGCGAAGGCGCCAAGCACTCGGCCAACACCGTTCGCTGCGACGCGTTGCTGGTGGACACCATCAGCCGGTCGGATACTTACCCGTACATCGACATCCGCGAGGATGACGTGGTGATGGGCCATGAAGCAACTGTTTCCCGGGTCAGCGAAGAGCAGCTCTTTTACCTGATGTCCCGCGGCATGCGCGAAGACGAGGCCATGGCGATGATCGTCCGTGGCTTCATCGAGCCCATCGCCCGCGAACTCCCGATGGAGTACGCACTTGAGCTGAACCGCCTGATTGAACTGCAGATGGAAGGGTCCGTCGGATAACGATGACTGAAATCACTACTGAAAAGGCCCGCATCGGCGCGCCCTCATCCCAGCCGTTTATCGACGGTTTCACGGAAGAGGGCGAAAGCCTGTCTCCGATCAACGCGGCCGGCTCCAAGGCCCCGCTGGCCGGCGAAGCGGTCAAGAGCCACTCGCACGGCGGCGGAGTAGGCATCCCGGACAGCTCACGCGCCGGACGCCTGACTTCCTACAAGCTGGCGGACTTCAAGCCGCTCACCGGCCTGGAGGAAGACTGGCGGTTCACCCCGCTCAAGCGCCTGCGCGGCCTGCACAACGAGATCCTGTCAGGTGCAGCCCCCACCGTCACTGTCACCGGTCCGGACCGGGTGACGGTGGAAACCGTGGCCCGCGACGACAAGCGCATCGGCTCCGCCGGCATTCCGGAAGACCGGGTGTCCGCCAACGCCTGGGAGAACTTCAGCGAAGCCACGATTGTCACCATCCCGTCTGAATTTGAGGCGGACGCCGACATCAACGTCCTCATCACGGGCCAGGACACAGCAGCTGCTGCCCAGCACATCGTGATTGTGGCCGAGAAGTTCTCCAAGTCCTTGGTCATCCTGGACCACCAGGGCTCCGCCGTGGTGTCCGAGAACGTCGAAATTGTTGTCGAAGACGGCGCAAGCCTGACGGTCGTTACGCTCCAGGAATGGAACGACGACGCCGTGCACGCCTCCTCCCAGCAGGCGAAAATCGGCCGTGACGCCAAGTTCAAGCACGTGATGGTCAGCTTCGGCGGGGACCTGGTGCGCGTCACGCCGTCGGCCCGTTTCACCGCCCCGGGCGGGGAAGCCGAAATGTTCGGCCTTTACTTTGCCGACGCCGGCCAGCACCTTGAGCAGCGCCTCTTCGTTGACCACGCCGTGGCAAACTGCAAGTCCAACGTGCTGTACAAGGGCGCGCTGCAGGGCCGGAATGCCCACGCTGTCTGGGTGGGTGACGTCCTGATCCGCAAGGAAGCAGAAGGCACCGACACTTACGAGGCAAACCGCAACCTGCTCCTGACCGAGGGCGCACGGGCCGACTCGGTGCCGAACCTGGAAATCGAAACCGGACTGATCGAGGGTGCAGGCCACGCCAGCGCCACCGGCCGCCTGGACGACGAGCACCTGTTCTACCTGATGGCCCGCGGCATCCCCGAGGATGTTGCCCGCCGCCTGGTGGTCCGCGGCTTCCTGCACGAAATCATCCAGCAGATCAAGGTGCCGGCTCTCGAAGAGCGCCTCACCGACGCTGTTGAGCGCGAACTCGCGCTGACGGACAACTAAAGACGGCGCGGTACTACACAGATGACTGACCAGCCAAAGGGCGAGCTTGTCTGCAAGGTGGATGAAATCCAGCTCAAGCAGGCGCTGCGGATCCTGATCGACGACTACCCCGTAGCCATCGTCAAGGACTCCATGGGCGAAATCCACGCCATCGGGGACACCTGCTCGCACGCGGACATCTCACTGTCGGAGGGCGAAGTGGAAGGGTGCATGATCGAGTGCTGGGGCCACGGCTCCCAGTTCGACCTCCGCAGCGGCGAACCTCTGCAGCTGCCTGCCTACGATCCCGTCCCGGTGTTCGCCGTCGAGGTCCTTGGCGATGAGGTCTACGTGGACTTCACCAACGTCCTCAACGGAGCGGAAGCCCCGAACTTCAGCTAGCAGCATCAGCCGGACAAGATCCGCCGCCGGCAGTAATACGAAGCAACAGAACTAAAACTTCCAGACAAAGACCGCACCGCCGCCGGAGGGCACGGTGCAAAGGAGAACAAGACCTATGTCTACTCTTGAGATCAAGGACCTGCACGTCAGCATTGACACGGAGCAGGGCACCAAGGAGATCCTGAAGGGCGTCAGCCTGACCATCAAGACCGGCCAGACCCACGCCATCATGGGCCCCAACGGTTCCGGCAAATCCACCCTGGCATCCACCATCGCCGGGCACCCGCGCTACAACGTCACCAGCGGCTCGATCACCCTCGACGGCGAAGATGTCCTCGCTATGAGCGTCGACGAGCGCGCCCGTGCCGGTGTCTTCCTGGCCATGCAGTACCCCGTCGAGGTCCCGGGCGTCTCCATGACCAACTTCCTGCGGACCGCCAAGACCGCCATCGACGGCGAAGCGCCCAAGCTGCGCACCTGGACCAAGGAAGTCAAGGACGCCATGGAGAAGCTGCGCATCGACGCTGACTTCGCCCAGCGCAACGTCAACGAAGGCTTCTCCGGCGGCGAGAAGAAGCGCGTGGAGATCCTTCAGCTCGAACTCTTCAAGCCGAAGTTCGCCATCCTGGACGAAACCGACTCCGGGCTGGACGTCGACGCCCTGAAGGTTGTCTCCGAGGGCGTCAACCGCGCCCACGCCGAAGGCAACATGGGCACGCTGCTCATCACGCACTACACGCGTATCCTGCGCTACATCAAGCCTGACTTCGTCCACGTGTTCGTTGACGGCCAGGTTGTCGAAGAGGGCGGCCCGGAACTGGCCGACCGCCTCGAAGAAGAAGGCTACGACCGCTACGCCAAGGGCGCCGGCGCAGCCACCATCGCCGCCGCAGCCGCACAGGCCTAGTAAGGACCAGCCATGACCGAAACCAATACGGCCCGTACGGGTCTTGAGGATGTCGAAGAGGCACTCAAGGACGTCATCGACCCCGAGCTCGGCGTGAACATCGTCGACCTCGGGCTGCTGTACGGCCTGAAGTACTCCGATGACGACGGCGCGCTGCTGATCGACATGACGCTCACCACGGCCGCCTGCCCGCTCACCGATGTCATCGAGGAGCAGGTTGGCAAGGCACTGGACGGCATTGTTGATGACTGGCGCCTGAACTGGGTCTGGATGCCGCCATGGGGTCCGGAACGGATCACTGACGACGGCAAGGACCAGATGCGGGCCCTCGGCTTCAACATCTAGATCCCCACCGCCATAGAGTACGACGACGGCCGGTTACCTTCATCCCGAAGGTGACTGGCCGTCGTCGTTAGTTCATCGAGTGCTCCGTCAGCGCCTTTTTGAGCACCCAAAACGGCGGTTACGGAGCAGTCGATGGATAGGGTCAGAGGCTGGGTGCCGAGAACGTGTCGCACTGGTTGATGTCGCCGGTCTGGTAGCCCTGGTAGAACCACCGTTGCCGCTGTTCGCTGGAACCGTGCGTCCACGCTTCCGGGGATACTTGGCCAGTGGCAGCCTCCTGGATCCGGTCATCGCCCACGGCCGAAGCCGCTGACAGGGCGTCATTCAGGTCCTGCTGGGTGATCGGTTCAAGGAAAGGCTGGCCGTCGGGGCCGGGCTGGGTTGAGGCGTGCTTGGCCCAGAGGCCGGCATAGCAGTCCGCTTGGAGCTCCACGCGGACGGCCCCCGATTCAGGGCCTTGAGGATCCTGCTGCGCGCGTTCAAGGTATCCCAGGACATTCTGGATGTGGTGTCCGAATTCGTGTGCCACCACATACTCCTGGGCCAGGGGTCCACCCGAGGAGCCGAAGCGGTCCACGAGGTCCTGGAAGAAGCCTGGATCGAAGTAGGCGGTGGTGTCCGTGGGGCAGTAAAAGGGTCCCACCGCGCTGGAGGCCGTACCGCAGCCGGTGCTGACGGCGTCGTCGAAGATAACGGTCTCAGGCTGGGGATACTGCACACTGTATTCTTGGAGGTACGCCGGCCAGAATGCATTAAGGCTGTTGACAGTGCCCGTGATACGGCAATCGAGGCGGGCATCGGCGTCGGCGCCCGTCTCGCAGGCGGGCGCTGTGCCCTGGCTTTGAGGCTCCTGCGCCCCGCCTGTCAGTCCTTCGAGCAGTTGGGGGTTAACGCCCAGGAGAGCGGCAATAAGCAGGATCAACCCACCCCCGATTCCACCGCCAATGAGGCCGCCGCGGCCTCTGCCACGGCGGTCCTGCACCTGGGAAGGATCCAGCTGGACGTTGTCATTGAAGCTCATAGAGTCACAATAGACCCAGCAGGCAGTGGCCGGCCGGTAAAGTTGGGCTGATGCCTTTTCTTGATCGAATCCAGCGTTGGGCCACGGACCGCCCCCTCGACACCGCCGTCGTAGTGGATGGCCGGCGCCTGACGTGGGCTGCGCTCCGCGACGCCGCGGCTGCTGAACTGTCCGGTTCCAAAGCGGTCACTGTCCTGGCGGAGGCAAACTCCGTTGACTTTGCTGTCCGGTTTGCCGCAGCCGTGGCCGGGGAACGGCAGTGCGCCGTCCTGGACCCGGCGTGGCCGGAACAGTTGCAGCGCGAAATCCGTGGCCGGCTGGACGGCTCAGCCCGGCCCGGGAGCGTGGCCCCGGACGACGCCTTGGCCGACGGGCCACCCGAAACCACGTTCCTGATTGGACTGACTTCCGGCACCACCTCAGTGCCCAAGGCCTTCACCCGGTCCAGGCAGTCATGGCGGAAGTCCTTCGACGCGTCCATTGAATTCTTCGGCCTCAGGCAGGACGACGTCACCCTTGCCCCCGGCCCCCTCGCGGCAAGCCTGAACCTCTATGCCCTGGCGGAGTGCCTCTATGCGGGCTCAGAATTCCAAACGCTGGAGAACTTCGATGTCGGTGACGTCCACGCGGCCATCACGCACGACGGCGTGACGCGCCTGGTCTTGGTGCCCACCATGCTGCGGCTGCTCAGTGAGCGCGGCCTCACCGGCTGCGTGGACGCGGCAGGAGTGCGGACCATCATCTGCGCCGGCTCAAAACTCGATGCGCGCACCCTTGAAGCGGCACGCCGGTGGGCGCCCAACGCCACGATCTTCGAGTACTACGGCGCCTCCGAGCTGAGTTTCGTCTCGGGAGCCGGCCTGCCCGCCGGAGAACTCGACGCCGGCGGCACCGGAATCGGGCGCGCGTTTCCAGGGGTGGAGGTCCGGATCCTGGACGACGACGGATCCCCGCTGCCCGATGGTGAAGCCGGTAACATCTGCGTCCGCAGCGGGCTGGTGAGCAACGGCTATCTGTGGGGCGACGACGGCCAGGCCCTCCGGTCCTTCGGCGACTGGTTCACCGTGGGGGACCAGGGCTACCTGGCCGGCGAGGAGCTCCACATCCTGGGCCGTCGCGCTGACATGATCCTCACGTCCGGGAAGAACGTCTATCCGCATGAGGTTGAATTGGCATTGGCGTCCGTTCCCGGTGTCGCGGCGGCCATGGCGGCTGGAATGCCCGATGACCTCCGCGGCCAGCGCGTCGTGGCGGGCGTGGTCCCGGCCCACGGCGGAATCACCGCCACCCAGCTCAAAGCCGGCCTGGAGAATGTCCTGGCGCGCGACAAACGGCCCCTGCAGTACTTCGCCCTGTCCGAACTGCCCACCACCGACCGTGGCAAGGTGAGCCGGAACATGCTCCTTGAGTGGATCACGTCCCATGACCAGAGGGTCCGCCACCTTGGGCAGTGAGACTCGTGAACGCTGACAGTATGCCTCCTGAACTGCTGCCTCCCGACCGGCAGCCCGTGATCATCGCCGCCCGGCGGACGCCGGTGTGCCGGGCGAACGGGGCGGTGAAGGACCTCCGGGCGCACCAGTTGCTGGCCCCCGTCCTGGCGCAGCTCCTTGCTGAATGCGGGGTGTCTCCGGAAGACGTGGCAGATGTGGTGGTTGGCAACGCCGTGGGTGGAGGCGGCAACGTGGCCCGCCTGGCCCTGCTCGAGGCCGGGCTACCGGTCACTGTGCCGGGCATGACCGTGGACCGGCAGTGCGGGTCCGGCCTGGACGCCATTGTGCTGGCCGCCAGGCTGGTGGCTTCCGGGGGGAACCCTGTGTATCTCGCCGGGGGAGTGGAGAGCATCAGCACCGCGCCGCTGCGCGCATACCGGAATGACGACGGCGAACCGGACTTTTTCTCCCGGGCCCAGTTTGTGCCGCTGAGCTTCGGCGACCCGGACATGGGAGTGGCGGCCGAAAACGTTGCCGCGCGCTTCGCCGTCGGCCGGGACCGGCAGGACGCCTTTGCGTTGGCCAGCCACGAGCGCGCCGTCTCAGCGGCCCGGGCCGGGCGCTTCGACAGCGAGATCACGCCGCTGGAAACAGCGGGCGGAACCGTCGACAGGGACGACGGGCCACGTCCCGGACTCAATGCGGCTGTCCTGAAGCGATTCCCGGCGGCTTTTGTTGACGGAGGAACAGTCACCGCAGGAAACTCATGCTTTGACGCCGACGCCGCCTCCGCCGTCGTTATCACTTCCCTGCAACGCGCCCGTGGACTGGGCGTGACGGACGGACTCCTGGTGCTGGCCACGGAGACTGCCGGAGTGGACCCCGAACTGCTGGGGATCGGCGCGGCGGTGGCTGGCGAAAGGCTCCTGGCCACCCACTGCCTTACAGCCGCCAGTGTGGGGCTCGTGGAATTCAACGAGGCGTTCGCCGCCCAGGCTCTCGCCTGCCTGGATCATCTGGGCATTGAGGCGGACCGGGCAAATGCCGACGGCGGCGCCCTGGCTTTGGGCCACGCTTACGGTGCTTCCGGAGCTGTCCTGGTGACACGCCTGCTGGCACAGGCCCGTTCCACCGGCGAGCCCGGCCTGCTGGCGCTGGCGCTCATCAGTATCGCCGGCGGGATGGGGACAGCCGCGCTGCTGCGGTACGAGAAAATCACTGCCTGAAGCAGCTGAACCGGCCCGGCGGGCTGTCAGTCGTCAGCCTCGCCGAGGCCGCGGGCGGCCAGCGCCTCACCAGTCTGCCGTGCAAAGGCCACGGTGGTAATAAAAACGGGCAGCACCAGCGCCCTCGGGTTCCGCTCCAGGCCCCGTGCCCGGGCTGAATCCCGGACGTCCGCAAACGCGCCAGCAATGTACGGGATACTCCGCAACATCACTGCGATGGTCAGCGCGAAGCGTTCCGGGTCGGCGCCGAAACGCCGAAACGGCGTGGCCAATGACACCACGCCGTCCAGCAGGCGCTGCATGGGCGTGGTCGCCGTCAGCAGCGATGCCGCCACCACGCACACCAGGATGTTCAGGACGATCCGGGCCGCTGTGGGCCGGCCGAGCTGCCACCACTGAAACAGCCCGATCACCGGCAGGACAAGCAGCAACGGTCGGATGGCACCGAGCAGCCTGCGCGCACCGGCCCCGGTGAGCAAGTACAGCATGCTCATCACGGCAAGGACCGCAGCGGACACGAACCAGTCAATAATCAGGAAGGAGGCCAAACCGCAGCCGAACACCAGCAGGAATTTCAGGACCAGCGGGCAGCGGTGGATGACCGAATCTCCCGGGACGTAGTTCGCCAGCAGGAACCCGTGTCCTCTCACGGCGCGGCCAGGCCTTCGGCGCAGAGGGCGCGGTACCTGTCCACAGCTTGGGCGGGCGCCCCGTCGAACACCACGTGTCCGGCCTCAATCACCAGCACGCGGTCCATGTCCAGGGCCAGCTCAAGATCGTGCGTGGACATCAGGATCTGCTGATCCAGGCCGTTCAGCGTCCGGCGCAAGAGTTCGCGGTTCCGCAGGTCCAGCAGGGTGGAAGGCTCATCGAGCACCAGCACCGAGGGGTTCACGGCCAGGACAGCGGCCAGCGCCATCAATTGGCGTTCCCCGCCCGAGAGTTCATAAATGCTCTGGTCAGCCAGTCCCAGCAGCCCGAATCGCTCCAGCGCTGCCTCCGCGAGGCGCCGCCGCTCCGCTCCATTCCGGACCGAACGGCGGAGCGACAGTTCCACATCTTCGCGTCCCGTGGGCATCACCAATTGGGACAGGGGATCTGTGAAGACGAACCCGACATTCCGCCGGACTGCCCGTACGGCGCGGACAGTATCGTCGCCATCCACCGCCACCGTGCCGGAGCTGGGCTGGACCAGGCCGTTGACCAGGCGCAGCAGGGTCGATTTACCGGACCCATTGGCTCCGATCACGCCGATTCGCCGTTCTGCCAGCTCCAGGGTGACGCCGTGGAGCAGGGGCTTGGGCTCCGGCTGGCTATCGACAGCTACGGCCACGCAGGCCTGCCGGAAGGAAATAGTGGACATGGGATTTAGCGGTTGGTCCGCTTCACGCGGCGGACCAGTACGTCGGGGAACGCGCGGTGGAGGGCGACTGCAATCACGGCGGCGAGGATGTTCTTGATGATGTCTCCGGGGTAGAAGATCAGGTCCGCCATAAACGCCTGTCCCAAGCCGGTCTTGGTGTTGATCACGATGCCGGCGATCCCCAGGGAATGCACCACCAGGATGCTGGTCACCGTGGCCGCCAGGAAGAACCACAGTGCCCGGGCGCGGGTGGTACGCCGGATGACCACAGTGGCCAGCCAACCGACCAGTGCCGCGGCAATGGGGAAGGCGATAATGTAGCCGGCTGACGGTCCGGCCAGGATGCCCAGGCCGCTGCGTCCTTGGCTGAAGATCGGCAGCCCGGCCAGCCCCAGGACCGTGTAAAGGCCGACGGCAGCGAAGCCACGTGCTGGGCCCAGCATCAGGCCGGTGAGCATCACCGCGAGGGTCTGGAAAGTGATGGGGATGCCGAAGACGTTCGCCGCGATGCCGGGAACCAACGCGGAACCCGCTACCAGCGCGGCGAAGACGGCGATCAGGCCAAGGTCGGTGGCGTTCCAGCGGCGTCGGACGGGAGAAGAGGTGCCTTCGACGGCGGTGTCAGTCTGGCTCATGGGAATCCTGTCGGGGTTGTACAAGCAAAGCAGGGGATGTTCCTGACGTTACCGTCCGCCGTCGGACTCTATTTTGTAGGGGATCCACTAAACAAGATGCCCTGATGTGATGGCAGAGCACAAAGGCCCGTGTGGCGCCGCACCAGGGCTGCCGCGTACGGCCAGACTTTAGGGCCAATCGCCGCGGTTATGCAGTGAAGCTGCGGCCGGTAGACTTGTATAGGCCGTTCTCCGGCCTCTCTGCCCGGTTCCTTCCAGACTTCATCCGTTGGGCTGCGGCGTTCCCTGTTGTGAAAGGCCTTACCTGCTGTGATTACTGTCCAGGATCTTGAACTGCGCGCCGGCGCCCGGCTCCTTATGGACCAGGTGAGCTTCCGCATCGACAAGGGAGACAAAATCGGCCTCGTGGGCCGGAACGGTGCAGGCAAGACCACCCTCACACGTGTCCTTGCCGGCGAAGGGCTTCCCGCGGCGGGCAAGGTGACCCGCACTGGCGAAATAGGCTACCTGCCCCAGGACCCGCGCACCCCGGACATGGAGCAGCTCGCCCGCGACCGGATCCTGTCCGTCCGTGGCCTGGACATCGCCGTAGGCAAGCTCCGCGTCGCCCACGAAGAGATGGCCAGCGAGGACGCCACCATCCAGCGCAAGGCAATGAACCGCTATGACCGGCTCGAATCCGAGTTCCTGGCCGCCGGCGGCTACGCTGCCGAAGCCGAGGCCGCTGCGATCTGCTCCAACCTGGCCCTTCCGGACCGCCTGCTCAACCAGCCGCTTAAGACACTCTCTGGTGGCCAGCGCCGCCGTGTGGAGCTTGCCCGCATCCTCTACTCGGATGCCGAGACCATGCTCCTCGATGAGCCCACAAACCACCTCGACGCCGATTCCATCGCCTGGCTGCGTGACTTCCTCAAGAACCACCAGGGCGGCCTGATCGTGATCAGCCACGACACGGAGCTGCTTGAAGCCACCGTCAACAAGGTGTTCCTGCTTGACGCCAACCGCGCCCAGATCGACTTCTACAACATGGACTGGAAGCGCTACCTCACCCAGCGCGAAACAGACGAACGCGCCCGCAAGCGCGAACGCGCCAACGCCGAAAAGAAGGCCCAGGTCCTTTTCGACCAGGCCAACAAGATGAGGGCCAAGGCCACCAAGGCTGTTGCCGCGCAGAACATGGCCAAGCGTGCCGAACGCCTGCTCAGCGGACTGGAGGCCGTGCGCGAGAACGACCGCGTGGCAGCCCTCCGCTTCCCTGATCCTTCGCCCTGCGGCAGGACCCCGCTGACCGCCGAGGGCCTCAGCAAGTCCTACGGTTCGCTGGAAATCTTCACGGACGTCGACCTCGCCATCGACCGCGGCTCCAAGGTGGTCATCCTTGGCCTCAACGGCGCCGGCAAGACCACCCTCCTGCGGATGCTCGCCGGCGTGGACAAGCCTGATACCGGCGACGTCATTGCCGGGCACGGCCTGAAGGTGGGCTATTACGCCCAGGAACACGAAACGCTCGACGTCGACCGCACCGTCCTCGAGAACATGCGCTCCTCTGCTCCGGACATGAAGGACGCCGAGGTCCGCGGCATCCTCGGCTCATTCCTGTTCTCGGGCGACGACGTCGACAAGCCCGCCGGTGTACTCTCCGGCGGTGAGAAGACCCGCCTCGCCCTGGCCACCATCGTTGCCTCCAGCGCCAACGTCCTCCTCCTGGACGAGCCCACCAACAACCTGGACCCCGCCAGCCGCGCCGAAATCCTCGGCGCCCTGCGGAACTACTCCGGCGCCGTCGTCCTGGTGAGCCACGACGAAGGCGCAGTCGAGGCACTGAATCCCGAGCGGGTTGTGCTGTTGCCTGATGGTATTGAGGATCACTGGAACGAAGACTATCTGGACCTGATTACGCTGGCTTAATCCGGTTCCCGCCGACCACTGGTTGCGTTCGCGCCCCCAACCGCGTAATTTGCCGCTTGCTGGCTCGTTCCTCGCCCTTGACGCAAGCTACACAAATCACCCGGCCGCAGGCGCTGGCGCTCAGGTCACCTTTAGCGAACTATCGGACCGTCAGTTCCGGAGCCTTCGTGATCCGTTGCAGGTCGTTGTAGGTGATGCTGAACATACGGGGGCTACTCCGCCTACTTCCTGGCGTGTGTGCATCGGTCAGTAGCCTTGGGCGTCGAGGAGGGCGTCTTCCTCTTCCTCTGCGGTTGGGCGCTTCCGTTTGCGTGGGACGGGCGGACGACGGCGGGCTGCCGCGGCGGCCGAGTGCACCGGGCTTCCGGAGTCGCGCGCTACGTCCTCACGTTCAGCTTCGTCCTCGGCGTCGATCGCGGCGTTCCGCGCCTGTTGCCGGGCAGCGTAGCCGAAGCCCACAAACATCAACACCCCGAAGGCAAACCACTGCAGGGAGTAGGACAAGTGCGTGCCTTCCTCCGTGGAGGGCATAGGGAATGGGAAAGGCATCTCTGCCGGCGCCGGAGTCTCAGACGCGAGCTGGCCGTAGGCTCCCGTGAGCACGGGGTAACCGAGTTCCTCGGCGTAGGCGGGAAGGTCAATGGACGCCAGCTGGCCATCCGGGGCGCTGCGCTGGAGCGTCGGCTCGCCAGCCTTGAGGCGGACGACGGCGGTCACCTCACCTGTGGGTGGGGCCGGGATGGAGTCAGGACGGCCAGGGTTGTTGTTTCCGATCGGCAGCCAGCCGCGGTCGATCACCACGGTTTCACCGGACTCCAGCTTGAAAGGCACCACCACTTCGTAGCCGGGCTGACCGTTCAAGGGCCTGTTGCGGACAATCCGCTGGCCTGCGGCGTCGTATTGGCCCTTCAGCTCAACCTGGGTCCATTCCTTCTCAGGCTCCAGCCGGTTGAACTCATCCCTGACCGCGGTGAAGGGGACCGGCGTGGCCGAGTAATTGGAGACCACCCGGTTAATTTCAGCGAGCGTTTCAGCCCGCCGGTCCATCTGCCAGCGGCCCAGGAAAACACAGGCCGTGGCGAAGATTGCGGCAAGCAGGAGGTAGCCCAGCCACTTACTGGAAAAGAGGAAGCGGTACATTCAGCCTTCCTGCCCCCGCGGCGCGGAGCCCGTCCCGGCGTCACTTCCCAGCGGCACGGTTTCCTTCCACAGTCCGCGGGTCTGGAGGTAGTCCTCCAGCCAGTCGCGGTGTTCGCCGCAGGCGAGCCAGATCTTCCGGCGCTCTGGGGTGTGGATTTTCGGGTTGTTCCAGAGAAGCTGCCATGACGCCTCGGAGCGGCAGGCCTTCCGGGAGCACATGGCAACTGCGGCCGGAGGGGGACCGGGAGTCCCCGCAGCCAAGTCAAAAATGTTCATGAAGCGCGCCGTTCCTCGCCGTGGTTTGGTTCGTCGTCATCATCAATGAGTTCGCCTTGCAGGATGTCGCTGTCCGGTTCGGCTTCACCCGCTGGCCAGCTGGGCCCTTCCAGTTCGGCAAGCGGCGCGGAGTCGAGCAACGAATCGCTGTGGATCTCCGCTTTGTCGCTTCCGTTGGCGATGACCACCGCGATCCAGGGCAGGAAAACGGCGCCCGCCACCATCAGGAGCTTGAACCAGCCGTCCACCACAAAAATGAGGATGAGGCAGACCATGCGGATTCCCATGGCAAGCGCGTACTTGATCATCCGCTGGCGCATGTCCTCGGAGTGGGCTGACGCAGCGTCCGTGATGCTGTGGACTCCGGAATCGCCGGAGAACCGCTCAGGGTCTCCGGGCACGGGCTGTCCAGCATGGTTTTCAAGGGTCACGGTTGATTAATCACGCTCCAAAGGCTTGCCTCAATTCTCTCACCATCGGCAGTGGCGCCCAAACGCGGGCTAAGATCGGAGGCAGCAAAATCACGCCCCTTCCTACCGCGGCCCCGCGTGCCGCAGAATCCCGGAGCAATTAATGTCTGAAGCAGCTACTGCGGCCCGAAGCGTCCTGATCACCGGTGGAAACCGTGGCATCGGCCTGGCCATCGCCGAAGCCTTCCTGGCTAACGGCGACAAGGTAGCCGTGACCTACCGGAGTCCGTCAGAACTGCCGGCCGGGATCCTGGGCGTCAAAGCCGATGTGACGGATGAGGCCTCTGTGGATGCGGCCTTCACGGAAGTAGAAGCCGCCCACGGGCCGGTTGAGGTCCTCGTGGCAAACGCGGGCATCACCAAGGACACCCTCCTGCTGCGCATGAGCGAAGATGACTTTACGTCCGTGATCGACACCAACCTCACGGGCGCCTTCCGCGTCATCAAGCGCGCGTCCAAGGGGATGATCCGGATGCGCAAGGGCCGCGTGGTCCTCATCTCCTCTGTGTCCGGCCTCTACGGCGCCCCCGGCCAGATCAACTACTCTGCCTCCAAGGCCGGCCTCGTGGGTGTAGCGCGTTCCTTGACGCGCGAACTTGGATCCCGCGGCATCACGGCCAATGTTGTGGCTCCGGGGTTCATCAACACCGATATGACGGCCGAACTGCCCGAAGCCACCCAGAAGGACTACCTCTCCAGCATTCCGGCAGGCCGTTTTGCCGAGGCGTCTGAGGTGGCCAACGTGGTCCGCTGGATTTCAAGCGACGAGGCGGCTTATATTTCCGGTGCAGTCATCCCTGTTGACGGCGGACTTGGCATGGGCCACTAACAGGGTTTGATCCTGCGGCCACGGCGTCCATCAGCCAGCGGCGCCGAACGCCTCCTTTAGCCATTGCGTCACCTGTTCGTCGACGTCCTCAGCAGTGGAAAGTTCCAGGTGGTGCATCCACACGCCGGGGGACGGGTGGACCACTTCCTTGAACCGCGACGAATCCACTCGCCGGGGCAGTGCAATGGAGAGCACCGCCGGAACGTCTGTGTTCAGATGCCGCCGCGGGTTCCAGAGATAGGCGAAGCCGCGTCGGTTCCGGAAGGCCACTTGGCTGGTGGTGGTGCGGACGGTGGCTGGAACGGCGTTCAGGATGGTGTCGCGGACAAGCTGGCAAAGCCGCAGGCCGTCCGGTGAGTTGCCGAAGACCTCTTCCGGCGTGGACGCAGTGCCGGCGGGGACGGTCATGGGCGGCGCCTCCCAGGCTCCGGGCGGTTCCTCATAGGGCGAGCGTACGCCGGAAAGTCTGCGTCCGGGAGACACGCCGACACTAGCTCAGAGGGCCTTCTTTGTGGGGGTCACACAAGCGAATACGGGGCCTGCGCTGGCATGATGGACTGCAGACCTCAAGCGATTTAGACGTTTCGAACAAAAGGGAGCTCATATGGGACTGCTGGACAACAAAACCGCCATCGTGACCGGATCCTCACGCGGAATTGGCGCGGAAGTGGCGAAGATCCTGGCTGGCGAGGGCGCCGCCGTCGTCGTTAATTACCGTCAAAAGGCGCCGCGCGCCAACAAAGTGGTCGCTGAGATTGAAGCCGCGGGCGGCCGTGCAACGGCCGTGGGTGCGGACCTGACCACGCTGGAAGGTGTGCAGGCCCTGGCCAGTGCAGCCATGGAGAACTTCGGCTCGCTGGATGTCCTCGTGCTGAATGCTTCCGGTGGCATGGAATCCGGCATGGAGGACGATTACGCCCTGAAGCTGAACCGGGACGCGCAGGTCAACATGCTCAACGCCGCTGTGCCGCTGATGAAGGAGGGCTCCCGCGTGGTCTTCGTGACCAGCCACCAGGCGCACTTCATCAACACCGTGCCCACCATGCCCGAGTACGAGCCCGTAGCCCGCAGCAAGCGTGCCGGCGAGGACGCTCTCCGCGCCCTGCTGCCCAACCTTGCCGAGAAGGGCATCTCGCTGGTGGTTGTTTCGGGCGACATGATCGAAGGCACCGTGACGGCAACCCTGCTGGACCGCTCGAACCCGGGCGCTATCGAGGCCCGCCGCGCCGAGGCCGGCAAGCTCTACTCTGTGGAGGAGTTCGCCGAGGTAGTGGCCAGCATGGCAACCGCGGATGTCGAATCCGGCCACACGGAGTACGCCGGCGGCGCCGACTACTTCGGTAAGGGCGCCAACTAGCGCTTTTCAGGCTTCTCACCGCTCCGGTTTGCCACGCAGCAAACCGATCACCACGACGAGCTCCGGGCAGTACTCCTGCCCGGAGCTTTTGTCTGTCCTGAAACCAACCCTGGGCATCGACCCGCCGTTGTCTACGGAGCGCCGTTGTCTACGGAAGCAAGGGCGCCTAGGGTCAGATGCATGGCACAGCAATCAGGGATGACGCGCCGAACCTATCCGGAAGGCGTTCCGTGCTGGGTGGACACCTGGCAGCCCGACGTGGAGGCAGCCATGCATTTCTACGGCGAAGTCTTCGGGTGGGATTTCGAGGACGCTGTCCCGGCCGGCGGCAATGGCACTGGCACTGGCACTGGCACCGGCACCGGCACTGGCAGATACGTTATAGCCACGCTGGACGGGCAGGAGGCCGCCGCGATCGCAGGCCCTGGCCCCGGTGCAGCCGGATCCGCTGCCGCAGCGTGGAACACTTACGTCTCCGTGGACGAAGTGGATGCTGCGGTGCGCCGTTTGCTCACGGCCGGAGCAACACTGATGTCGGCTCCTGCCGACGCGGGCCTGGGAGGCGTGCAGGCGGCGTTGACGGATCCCGAAGGCGTCGAGTTCCGTCTCTGGCAGGCCCGTGAGCGGCCCGGTGCCCAGGCGGTTAACGGTCCCAGCGGATGGAACTTCAGTGACCTCCACACAGCAGATCCCGAGTCAGCCATCGCCTTCTACACGAAGGCCTTCGGCTGGCAGTTCGACAACCTCGACTTCGGAGTAATGATCCGCCGTCCCGGATATGGGGATCACCTCGAAGCCACTGTGGACCCCAACATCAGGGTCCGCCAGTCCGGCGACCTCGCCCCACGCGGCTTCGAGGACGCCGTCGCCTGGTTGGCCCCGGTGGCTCCTGGCGAGCGTCCGCAGTGGCACGTGACGTTTTCTGTCGCAGACCGGGACCGTACGGCCGAGGATTCAGAGCGACTCGGCGCCGTCATCCTGGGGCACGACGATACGGAGTGGACGCGCACCGCCCTGATCCGGGATCCCGCCGGAGCCGTCTTCACAGCAAGCCAGTTCACCCCTCCCACCGGCTGAGCGGACCCGGCTAGGCAGGGGGGGCGGAGTCCGGCCTCAGACTCCGGCGATGTGCCTCACTGCGTCCAGGTAGGGCATGTTGACGGCGGAGTCGGCCACAGCCCGGACGGCAGGCTTGGCGTTGAACGCCACCCCGATCCCGGCAGCTCCCAGCATGTCGAGGTCATTGGCCCCGTCACCCACTGCAATGGTGTGTTCCATCGCAATTCCTTCGGCGGCTGCCCATTCGCGCAGGTACTTTTCCTTAGCGGCACGGTCAATCACGGCACCGAGCACCTTGCCGGTCAGGGCGCCGTCCACGATTTCGAGCTCGTTGGCGATCCAGTAGTCCAGGCCCAGGTCCTGGGCGATCGGACGCAGGATCTGGTTAAAGCCGCCGGAGACCACCGCCACCACATGTCCCGCAGCCTTGAACGCGGCCACCAGTTCGGCGGCACCCTCGCTCAGCTTTACTTCCGCACGGACGGAGTCGACGACGGCGGCCGGCAGTCCCGCGAGCACGGCCACCCGTGCGTGCAGGCTCTGCGCAAAATCCAGTTCGCCGCGCATGGCGGCTTCGGTGACGGCGGCAACCTCCTCGCGCTTGCCCGCGTAGGCGGCCAGGAGTTCAATGACTTCCTGCTGGATCAGTGTCGAATCGACGTCCATGATCAGGAATTTCCGCTGGGCGGCGCGGAGTCCGGCTGGAACGATCGCCGTGTCCAGGCCCGCCTGCGCTGCCTCGGCCACAGCGTGGCGGAGGGCAGCGATGCCTGACTCCGTGCTGTCGGCCACGGCCAGTTCGGCCGTGTGGACCTCAAAACGGCTGTCCCCGGCGCGGGATTCGGACTGGAATGTAGCGCCGCTGCCGGCCAGGACGGAGCGCAGCTGGTCAAGCTCGGAGGCAGTCAGTTTCGGGCCATAGCTGACCGCAGTCACGTTCGGAGTCATGGCTGCAATCTTAGCCAGCGGCGGGGTTCGGCCCGAATTCATTGCGGGGGGAGAAGGCCCTAAACCACGGCCGTACTCTGAGGGCGGCTGTGACCCGCGTCGCAGCGGCCGTATCAGTTATCAGTAGGTCCCCGTTTTGTCCTAGTGTCTACTCCTATGAGTGATGTTCTGGAATTGGCTTCCGTCAGCGTTGTCCGAGGCAAGAAGACCCTGCTGGACAAGGTTGACTGGCAGGTCAACGAAGGCGAACGCTGGGTCATCCTTGGCCCCAACGGCGCAGGCAAGACAACGCTTCTCCAGATAGCCGCAGCCCGCCTGCATCCGAGCAGCGGCAGGGCAGGGATTCTGGATGAAACCCTCGGCCGCGTTGACGTGTTTGAGCTCCGTCCGCGTATCGGCCTTTCCTCCGCAGCCCTTGCCACCCAGATCCCGGAGAATGAGATCGTCCTCAACGTGGTGGTCACCGCCGCCTATGGCGTGACAGGCCGCTGGCGCGAGGGCTACGAACGCGATGATGAGCGCCGTGCCTTCCGTTTGCTGAACGCCTGGGGAATGGGGCCGCTGCTCAACAGGACCTTCGCAACGCTGTCCGAAGGTGAGCGCAAGCGCGTCCAGATCGCCCGGGCCCTTATGACGGATCCGGAGCTGCTGCTGCTGGACGAACCCGCGGCCGGCCTGGACCTGGGCGGCCGCGAGGAACTCGTCCACAAGCTCAGTGAACTTGCGCTGGACGAAGCCGCACCGGCCATGGTCCTGGTGACCCACCATCTTGAAGAGGTCCCGCCAGGCTTCACGCACGCCATGCTGCTTCGTGACGGCGGCGTAGTAGCTGCCGGCCCCATCGCGGAGGTCCTCACAGACGAACACCTCACCAGTACTTTCGGCTTGGCCTTGGATGTGTCCGAGAACGCCGGACGCTACACCGCCACCGCCCGCCGCTAGGCCGCGGCGCCGCCCACCGTGGATCTTCTCAGCAGTACCTTTGTGTTCTTTGCCGGCCTGTGGGCGGGCACCATCAACGCCGTTGTAGGCTCCGGGACCCTGGTCACTTTCCCCGTTCTGATCGCCCTGGGGGTCACCCCGGTGGTGGCATCCATGAGCAACGCCATGGGACTGGTGGCAGGCGGCGCCGCAGGCGCCTTCGGCTACCGCCGCGAGCTCAAAGGGAGGGGCCGGCAGCTCCTCAGGCTCCTGCCGGCGTCGCTCCTGGGCGGCATTTCGGGCGCCTGGCTGCTTCTGCACCTTCCTGAGGAGGTCTTCCACTACGTCGCCCCAGTCCTCATTGTCCTGGCCCTCCTGATGGTGGTCTTCCAGCCACGCCTCCAGGCTTGGGTGCGCAACCGCGAAGAGAACCCGGAACACGCTGTACGGGACAAGAGCCACGGCGTCCTCCTTGTAGTGCTTGTCTACCTTGCCGGTGTTTATGGCGGGTACTTCGTGGCTGCCCAGGGCATCCTGCTGGTGGGCATCCTGGGCGTGTTCCTGACCGGCACCATCCAGAACGCCAACGCCATGAAGAACATCCTGGTGCTCGGTGTAAACCTGGTGGCCGCTGTTTCGTACCTGGTCTTCGCCTTCGACCGCATCAATTGGCTGGTGGTGCTCCTGATCGCGGTTAGTTCAACGATCGGCGGACTCCTTGGCTCCAAAGTTGGACGGCGGCTCTCGCCCACCGTCCTCCGGGGTGTCATCTTTGCCCTCGGGCTGGTGGCCCTGGGCTTTATGATCGCCAATCTCCTGAAATAATCAGCCGGTGCCAATCCACTACCTCGAATCGGCCCGGGATCCCCGCGTGTCCGACTACACCCAGCTGACGGACGTCCATTTGCGCAAGCTGCGCGAGCCTGCGGAGGGCATGTACATCGCCGAATCCTCGCGGGTTCTCCGCCGCGCCCTGGCCGCCGGCCACCGGCCCCGGTCATTTTTCCTGGCCGAGAAATGGCTGGCAGACCTTCAGGATGTCCTCGACACCTACCCAGAGGTCCCGGCATTCATCGGACACGCGTCATTGCTGGAGGAAATCACCGGCTTCCACCTGCACCGCGGAGCGATGGCGGCCATGGAACGGCCTGCCCCCGTACCGCTGGCCCAGCTCCTCTCGGGCGCCCGCCGGGTGGCCGTTCTCGAGGACATCGTGGACCACACCAACGTGAGTGGTTACAAAGTACAGAGGCAGGAAACCGCTCACCTTCGAGGACGATCGAGGATCGCGGTCCTTGAAAACCTTACCGACCATACGAACGTAGGAGCGATTTTCCGCAGCGCGGCAGCCATCGGTGTCGACGCTGTACTGGTCTCGCCCGAGTGCGCCGACCCGCTGTACCGACGCTCCATCCGGGTGTCGATGGGCACGGTGTTCCAGGTGCCGTGGACGCGAATCGAGTCGTGGCCTGGCGATCTTCAGGCCCTCAAGGAGGCAGGCTACTTTGTGGCCGGCATGTCGCTTGGCGAAGGGGCCATTACACTCGATGAGCTGGTCGCCCAGGACCATCCGAACCTGGCGCTGGTCTTCGGAACTGAAGGCGATGGGCTGAAACCGGAGACTGACCACATGCTCGACGCGCGCGTAACAATTCCGATGATGAATGGCGTGGATTCGCTGAATGTTGCGGCGTCATCCGCTGTGGCGTTCTACGCGACGAGGTAGCCGGTGCCGGAGGATAGCTTCAGAACCACACCAGCCATAAGAACCGTGCCCTTGAGATCCAGGAGGACCGCCGGGTGAGACCTGCCACCAGTGAACGAGCCCGCGGCGGGCTGTACCTTGCTGATTTCACGCTTCCCGCCGTGCGGTGCAGGGAAGGGACGTTCGGATTCGCGGAGTTCCGGCAACTGGAGAAAGCCAGGCAGCTGGGCTGGCCCGACGATGTGCTCGAACAATGGGTGTACGACCACGCCGGGAATGACTCCTTCCTGACTGACTACGGAGAGATTGATCTCAGCAACATCAACTGGCAGGTGGAGGACTTGCCTGTCGTCGATTTCATTGTGATGCCAACGGGGCCGTCCGACGTTGACGCCATTGAGCATTACGCAGAAAACCCGGATCACTGGAATGCTGTGCGCAGGCACGGCGTGCACCTGGGCGTAAAGCCCTGCTGGGAGGTCCACGGGACCTGGAATCGGTGGCCCATCCTGCTCGACCGGGACCTGGTCACTCCCGGGGATCGGGGCTTCAGCTCGTCGAAGGACGCACCCGTGTGGGCATCCTTCGGGGCCGGCGACGTCAGGGGAACCTGGTCGCGGACAGGCACCTGGCATGGGTCGGACGACGGCGGACATGAGCAGCCAGAGGATAACGGCCTACACGCAAGGCGATGCCTGCCACATAATCCCAGGAAGAATTCCTTACCAGTCCAGGAGCCTTCGACGTTGAACTCACCCACGCAGCTCACAACAATGATCCGGTTCTACCTTGAGACCCTCGGTGAGACCAACGCGCACCATCCGTTCGAACAGCTCTGCCTCGGCCTGACTCGTCGCCGGATTGTCAGCAACGTCATGCCTGCCACAGGCCCGGTCTCCGCCGGCGGCGACGGGGGACGTGATGCCGAAAGCTACTGGAGCATAGTGGCCAGGGAACTGCCGAACACGTCGCTCTTTACTTCCCTGGCTACTGAGGACGCTGTTGTCCTGGCAGTGACCGCGCAGCGCGAGAACGTCCCATCCAAGATTCGGTCCGATCTGGCCAAGATCGGCGGCAAGGGTGAGCCGGTCGACCGGGTGATCTATTTCACCATCGCACCCGTCGACACGGCGAAGAGGCATGAGCTCCAGGAGCACGCGCGCACACAATATTCGATCGCCCTGGAGATTTGGGACGCGCAGGCGATCGCAAACGAGCTCGCCAGCCCGGACCTGTTTCACCTCGCAGTCGACTTCCTCCATGTGCCGTCCTCTCTCGCACCCGAGCGCGATGAGTCCGATGAGGAGCTCCCCGAGTGGTATGTCGAGGAGCGCAACCGCTGGCGGACGGCGTCAACCCGCTCCGGCTCAATGGGCGAGGCCATCGACCTGAGGGAAGGCCTCCGGTTCTCCAGCCAGAATCCGGAGGCGCGTGTCGACCTGCCCGACTGGCTGGCTGTGGCGCGGACACTGAGGGATGCAGCGTATGACAACCCCAGGGTGTTGAACCGTATCGACTACGAAATCGTCCTCGCAACCGGGATCGGGTTCAATACCCTGAAAGCAGTCGACGGCATTCTCCGCGGCTACTTCGGTCGGCTCACCTCCCTGGCATCGGACACGGGTGCGTTGGTGGATGGCATCACCCTGCTCCATCTCGTTCAGGTGACGCTGGCGCGCGGTGAGACCACTGTCAGTTCGGACGAAGCAAAAGGGTGGGCCGATGATTTGGAAAAGGTGCTCGAAGGCGAGCTGCGGGCAGCGCCCGGATCGAACGCGAAGGCCACCCTGCTGGCAGCCGCCGCAATCCTTGCTTTCGGTCCCCGGGAGTTCGCGCAGGAGGATCTCGGCAACATCTCCGGATCCGGGCCGTTGATGTCGGACATCTACCAGGAAGTTCGTGCCGCCAAACAGGAAGGACGCCCGCTTCCGGTGGTGCCGCCCGAAGTCGAGCTGCGCGACCTCGACGCGGGCATGGCACACCTGGTCGACCTCGTCCGGATCCTGCCCGAAGCGCCGATGGTACCGCTGGATGATCTGATGTCGATCTTCGACCTCACAGCGCCCGCCCTCATCGACCACCCCGACTATTTCACCGTGCGGCAGGCACTGGATGACGTAACGTTCGACCGTTCCGGACGGGCTGCGGCCGGCGACCGGGCGCAGAGCCGCGCCATGGCACTGCTCCAGGGAGGCCGGCCCCTGGACGCCCTTCGTGAAATTCATTCCGCAAAGTTGAGCTGGCTCAACGGCGACGCCGCTGAGGGCGCGGCGATCATGATGCTGCTTGCATCAGCCGTATACAGCAATCTCCGGCTGCCGCTAGCCGCAAAGCAGTACTCGATGAGTGCAGCGACGGTAGCCAGGCTGAGCGGCGACCCCGACCTCTCCGTCCTTATCGCCCGGGGCCTCATCCTGACGGCAATGTATGAACAGCAGGCCGGCCAATGGCTGACCGCGACCCAGACGTTCAGAAGCGGGATCTGGGTGCAGGCACAACTGGCGGGTGACCCCTGGAGCTTCGAGTGCTACCCGTACTTCCAGGACATGTTGATCAATCAGTGCCACATCCTGCGGGCCGCGTCCTCCCTTCGGCCAGGACTGCTGCCGGCCATCGAATCGGTGGTCCAGTCCACCGGTCTCAACGAGTACACAGCTCCGATGCTGGCGTCGGTCGCGCACCTCCAGCCGCTGGGAGAGGCAGAGACCGCAGAGGCCGCGGACCGGAATGGACTTGGGCGGCCCTTCGCCGACGCCGGCCCCGTGCGCGAGTACAGCTGGGCCGCACTCAACAACGTATGGATCGTGACCGCCCCCAATGACCGGGCACACGTACTTGCGGCCGAGAGGTTCGTGGCTGCGGTGCAGATTACCCTTGCCGATCTCGCCGGCGAGGACCTCCTACTACTACCCGGTGAGATCCGGGTGGAAGTCAAGGTGTCCGACGGGCCCGTCGAACCCATGGCGGTGTTCACTGGGGAGTCCGAGCGCGGCCGTGGCGCTGTCGGACACCGCGTGACCCTCTCCGCCTCGGGAGCCCTGTCGCCGGAGGAAAACCAAACCGAGGTTGCCTCTGCAGCGCTGCAGGCAGTTGTCACCCAGTCGCTCCTCGGGCGGAAGGAATTCTCGGCGGTGATGGATCGGACCTTCGAACGCGGGCTTCCACACATGCTGACCTGCGTACGTCCCTACGACGAGCTCGTCGACATCCACGAAGACTCGTTCTACGAAGAAGTCAGCACATTTACAGAGCGTCCCATCGGAGCCGACAGGCCACCGGAACCACGGCCTGCAGCCGGACTGCACGGTAAGCTTCCGCAACACGCGTCGACCTATGACCAGGCTGACGCTCTCGCTGGGGTTGCCGCTCGATACGAGACGATGCTGCCACCAGTGCGGCTGACGCTGCCGCGGCTGGCCGCGGACCAACAGTTCATGCAACTCGTGGCATCACTGCGCGGCCAGGGATGGAAGGACTGGCACCTTCTCGTTGCAATCGCCAACATCGTGGGCAACGGCCGCGCACGTATCCGCGGCCTGAATATGACCACATCGATCAGTCAGGCCGACCGCGACCAGTTCCTTTTGCTCATGAAGAAGGAGGAGCGCGCGGACGATCCGAAGCCGCCTCTCAACATTTTCACCGAAGACACGATGTGGTTCCACCTCTCGAATGCCGCGCTCATGACGATAGGCCGGTGGGGCCTGGAAGTGCGCGTCAGGAGCCTCGATCCGCGATCGTTCCTGGGACTCCTGGGTGAACGCTTCAACTACTGGGACGACGATGTGGAGCACGTACCGCTCTTCACGACATAGGGTTGAAGCTGTTACAGGCTGCGCCTCGTGTTCGGGACATGCCCTGGACGGTTCTGTGAGCTGAACTGCGGCAATCTGTGCGTGCATCGAGTGGAGAAAGTCGATGACCGGCGTCAGTTCGATGACCACGTCAATTCAGGGAAAAGCCCTTCCCGCACGACTCAGGCTTGCGTCAGGCAAGTGGCGTGGCCTAGGAACTTGATCAGTCCGAAAGACCGAAGTCCGGCGACGAAGCGACGCGGCTGGCTCTGAATACCTGGGCAAGCGTCGAAAGTGCTTCGAAGACGCCAAAAGTCTCGCTAAGAAACTCGAGATACGTCATACCGGAGGGATCATCGTCGCTGACTACACGCCCAGTCTGGAGGTCGTGATGTGCGGTCGCGTGGCCGATCGTATTGCGGCGGCGGTTATTGAGGAGATCCGCGAATGATTCCCAGCCCGGAACCTGGGTAACGTACGCGATCTTGCGTGCAGCTGACAGCCTGTCGTACTTCTCAAGGCTCGCGGGGCGGAACTTCGCGGGCACGATGTTGGGATGATCGTCGCCGAAGTTATCGGGGCTGCCTCGCTTCACGGTGTTCTGAGCCGCAACGAGCGGCCAGAGGCACTTGCACGCGAGCTCGAATCCATGTTGGTACAGGTCCCTCACTGTCGAGAACTCGTCGCGGTACAGAACCAATTGGTCGAAGGCAACCTTCTCGTCCGGCCCGACGAACCTTCCGAGAAGCCCCATCTCCCAGGACTCGTGCTGTTCGACGAAACGGTTGAGCTCAGTGAAGAGATCCCGCTCTAGCGCGGCCGCCGCTTGACCCCGACGCCGAAAGGCCAGAAGGTGGTCCCTGTGCCGGTTCATCGCTGCGGTGTGCTTCCGCGAGAAACGGCCGATCACTGTCTCGCTGGAGGTGCCAGTCCTCCCCGTCATCATTGTGGTAGCCGTTCCTAGTGTGTGGTAAGCGATACTCGTTCGCTCGTGGCTCGTGCTCGGGTCCCAATCAAGGCCGAAGTTCTGCTTGGCGATCCGAGAAAACATCTGGGTGTTGCCTTGAAGGTAGTACTGAAACAGCATGCGGACGCCGGGCCACATGGCCCGGCCTGCCTCGAGCGCAGTATGCCGTTCGGACTCGAACTTGGTGAAGACATCCTCGCCGAGGATCTGAACGAGGGTCATTGTTGGGAAGGCACCGGTCGGAGCGAAGGAATCGGCTTCGTAGAGTGACGGCACGAATGGGTTGATGGTCACAACGAGTGCGCCGGGGAGCTCTGAGTCGGAGCCGTTCAACACATCGCATTCGATGCCAATTCGGTGGTTTTCAAGTTCAGTGCCCGACATGGAGCCTCGGATCGGCAAACGGCAATGCGGACAAGGGAGATAGAAGCGCGTCCGGCTGGTCGGTTCTACACCCAGCCGCGCGATGAAAACTTCCTCGCAGCCGGGGCACTTGAGGTGGTAGCGGGAAATCATAGCCTCAGCCTAGCCGGGGTCACGCACGCGTCTGCTGGTTTACTCACGAAGTCACCGTAGTAGTTCACGCGCGCGCGTCAGCAAACAGCTGCAGCCCCTTGGAGTGCCCGGGACTGCGCGTAGCGATATAGCGTGTTGGCGATGGCCAACGGCGAAGTTCCTGCCCTAACGCGCTCCCGGCACATTGCAACCACCACCAGTGCGGCGAGCTGGTACTACTTCAAAACACCGCCCTCCCAGATGACGGAACTGCAAGCTGCTCAGCTTATGGTCGTCCTTCCTCTTCCGAGCCTGGTCAGACCTGCTCCTAACGGGGGGCATTGAACTTGGCCAAGGCGCTCATCCCGTTGTGTGGGACCTGGTCAGCGGAGCCGCGAATGTGGGGGTCCCAAGACAGTTGGAAGGCATAGGCGGTTGGAAGTCGGCCATCGGCAAGGTTGGCATGTACGACCTGGCTTCTGACTGTCAAGCTGAACGTGATGCTAATCCCGACGATCCCAATTCTTGCTCTACCTGGCCGGATACGGTCGTCGATCGCTACAACCGAGAGGGCATACTGCTCTAGCTAGCCGATGCCGTTGATGCCCTGCTGCATCATTGCACTCAGGGCATCAACGCCACCTTGGACTGTCCCGGTGGCCGCGAGGTCCATCAGCTTCATGAGCAGCGCTTTCACCTTGCCACTGCTCGGGGCTGAAGAACGGATCTCTTCCTCCAGCTGCCCAACGATGACCTGGCCCTCAGCTGCCGCGTCTTCGCTCACGCCAATGAACTGGGGCGTCAACATGGCGCGAACCGAGCCGATGGTGCGCTCGACCTGCTCTACCTGCCCCTGCGTCAAGGTGTTGGACTGGGTGATGTTGGAGCTGTGGTGTGCCCAGTTGAACGCGCCGGTGTTGTGGATGTTGTACACATCTCCACCCCGAGAAACGGGCTCGGGAGTCGTTTCTTCGGCTTCCATCACTTCGATACCCCTGTTCGTCATCGTCGGCAGTCCCAGCACACCACCAAACGCGGGATACCCCCGAATCAGCCCCTCTACCACCAGCCACTCTGCTGCGCGCGCTAGTTCCCTCGGAGTGTATGGGTCATCGAAGTAACTGCCCTTGTCTGTGTCGAGGATGGAGTTGATTTCCGCCGCTTCTTCGCCGTCGACATACAACGCGTAAAGCCAACTGAGGATCGCCTGCCTGGTCTCCAGCGTGCGGCGGCGTCGGTCGTTCCTGAGAGCCTTGAACTCTTCCGCGGCGTCGACGCCGGGCTGCTTCAGAACGACCGTCTGGATGCCAGCTGGGGAGCGCTCGAACCAGAGCCACCCCTTATCTTGGAGGGCTTCCAAGTCGCTGGTGACACTTTGCCTAGGAACGCCCCGCTGCCTCGCCTCTTCATAGAGTGCACTCACCCCTACCTGACCGTTGCCATCCAGAGGCTCCGCTTCGGTAAGAGTAGAAATCAGCTGCAACTGCCGCAGACCAGCTTTGGTCTGAGCAATCGATTCAACTGTGGGCAACGGTTCCCCCTATGGAGTGAGCTTGATAACTTCACCCTAGCTGGGACATCAGACATGCAAGGGCCAAGACACGAGAGAGTTATAGGCTGCCGCGACTGCCCGTCACGCTGCCACAAGAGGTTCAATGCTCGCCCAAATTCTCCCCGGCTTCCGCGATTTCAGGACACCGTTGATGACCGGTGCTCTCTGGCTCACCGCTCTTTGGGTTTTCGTTGGTGCACCGATTCCGAAGAAGGAAGACCAAGAGGGCATTTTTGGCTTGCTGAATCAGATGTCGGCCTACCTGTCCCCCGCCTTGATCCTGGGCGTCTTCAGCTTCGCGGCCTACATCCTCGGTGTGCTGTTGATGCCAAACATCCAGCGCAAGCTAGAACGTGGTGTTGGACGCATTCACTGGGTGAAGATGCGACTTATGCGCCTCTACGACAGGCTCGAGTCCGACCGCGTCAAGGGCTGGATGCGGAAAGCTGAGCTCCACCTTCGCCAGCCCGAATACCCGCTTCCGGGTGGTCACACAAATCAAAACCGAAGACCTGCTCGACAACCTGGCAATTGGTGCTATTTATACGGCTGGCAAAGAAGGTAGAGACCTCGCTCCGCTGAGGAAGCACTACGACTTCTTCGATCCGGAGAAGAATCCAACCGATGATCATGCGGGACTGATCCAGTACGTCAAGCAAGACCTGATGGAAGAGGCAGCATCCATTTCAGCATCTCTGCAGGCAGGCAATGAGCGCGTGTTCAACAACTACGACCGTGCTCGGTCTGAAGCTGAGTTTAGGTTCGGTATTCATCTGCCGATATTCTTCATCGCGGCGGGCGTCGCGTGGAACATGTGGAGTACTGAGCTCGTGGCAGCGATCCTGATTGGGGTGGCTGGTGCCGTCGTCAGCGCAGTCCTGTTCGTCAAGGGCATCCATAAGATGAATGAAGCAACCGAAATCGGGTCCGAAGCCATCAAAGCCGGTGTCGTTCCCAGTAAGACGCTCGATCGTACACCTGGTTGGGCCAAGAAGGACGACACTGCATCCGGGACCAAGGCAGCAGCGTCGAAGCCGTCTTTGGGCCGCAGGCTGAAAGCGAAGCTCGAATAGACCATTCGAATGCATGTTGTGAGATTGATCCTGTGATCAAGGGTGAAGCTCCAGAGGATGTCGAGCGCATGATGGCTCCATGGCCCCTGAGGAACGCTTTCCGTTTGACAACCCCGCTCCACTCCGGGCGTTCCCGAAGTATGGCCGGCCCCAGGTGAAAGTGGCGGGTATCTACGGCGAGGCGGTCGGCTGGACCAGCATGTACGGCTTGATTGAATGGCTAGACCCTTCCGCGAAGTAGCGCATCGGTTGGGCGCACTCTTCAAGCATCTAGCGAGTGACGGCGGAAGTGTGGACGGGCGCGAGCGGGCTCTAGATGGACCTGCGTTATGTGCTTTGCACCTCGGACCTTCACCTACCCTTGGCTTATGGCAAATGAGGAAGCGCAGAGCACGGAGCAGAAGCACGAAATTCAAGGCAACAAACTAGGCACGACATTCATCCCGGTACTTACTCTTCCGCAGCCTGTCACTGACAAGCTGAAGAAGCATTTGGATGTCCGGCTTCAGTTATCGAGCGAAGCAAAGGTGAGCCTAGATAAGGCTTGGTGGTCTGCGCAGAACACTCCCGCTTACAAGAGCTCTATTGAACGCATCAATCTGTCTCTGCAGCGATCGCGAGTAACTGAACAGGCTCATGCCCGTCTGCTCGAAGCGCTTGGTCCGGTGCTATCGCTGCAGAAGCCCCAGGAGCAGGTGGAGCGTCACCCTGACACAGACGAAGACCTCGAGCCCACCCTGGCGAAGCCCTCCCCTGCACAGTCGACAGCCATTGAGGAAGTCGCAGTTCAATACGTCGAGGCGTTGGAGGAGGATCTCGGCGAAGAACAGCTTGACGCCCAAGCCGATGAGTTCAGCGCACAGAACCCTGCAGTCTTGGAACAAGTTGAACGCTTGGGAATCCTGGATCACCTGGACAACAACCCGAAGCGGCGCAAGCGCGTTGCCTTCCTGCTCGGACTGTATATCTCAATTCTTTGCACCTTCGGGATACTCACCGTCACAGAAAACGTCTCACCTGACACGCAAAAGCTCATATCTGCGAGCGGTTTCGGTGGGCTGACAGTGGGTGGCGCAACAACGGTGGGAACGAACAAGTACTTCGACAAGAGGGCCAAACGAGGAGAGGAGCAGGATAACGGGTCCCGAGAGGATGAGCCGCAGTAGCAACTCAGTTGCCCTGCTCCTTTGACCTGTCCTTTTGTGGGGCCAGGAGGCCACAGATGGCTGACTGCAATGAGGAGTGCCCACCGAAGCTTCACTAAGTGAGACTAGCGCTTCACTGATCCATATCCTTGCCGAAGGGACATGTGCAGTCTGAACAAGCCAAAATCTGTAAGGGCCACCAGTCCGGGGCCCAGACTGCATCCCTTATCGACACCAGTAGGATCTCTGAGCGGATGATGGTTCGTCCCAAGCTTCTTGAACTCACGCGCAAGAGCCTTCGGCGCATCAGTCGGAAGGGACGGGGATAGCTGGGTATCCGTTTCAATTGTCGACAAACCGGGGCAGGGGTATGTTTCACCAGCGCCCAGTGTGGGCGCAACTGCCGTACATTCCGGTGCCGTCTCTCCTGCAACACCGAAGGCACCGGTGCCAGCGCTCATAACGACTCCGGCGACCACTGTTTTACCTGCTGAGTCGCAAACCGGCTTCCTCCGCACTTTTGAAGGTATTCCAGTGCAGCATCAGTGGCCCGGCTGCCGGTGGGGGAGTCTTGCGTATGCAGAGAATCGGTTCCTTTGATGAGACCCGCTAGGAGGTTCCTCCTGCCTTACGAGACTCAGTTTGCCGAGCCGAGTCGGATAACATGACTTGCCATGGTGCCGAATATCTCAGTCTCTTTCGAAGGGCTTGCATTGTGAAGCAGGCACGCAGGCTTCACCGTATATTCGATCTGAAGCGCGAGGAGCGGCTTACCGTCATTGGCGAGGGGCTGGAGCACCTGGGAACCCATATTGAACAACTGATGTGGTCGATAGAAAATCTCTTGAAGGAAGGCCAGAAGTCAGCGGCGGGAGCACTCCAGGCGATCTGCCTTGAGGAAAGTGCCAAGGTGCTCATTCTTCTTGACATCGCACGTACGCACGACCAGCGGATCGCCCGCAAAGGGTGCGAGTATTTCTACTCACACCTGCCGCGCTTGATCTATGCGAACGTCCATGCGAGCAATCCTGCAGACTTCGGTGAGATTGAACGCAACCTAACCTGGCTTCGTCCGAGCCACTACCTCGATGGACCCAATGACGTTGACTGGATCTGGCGCAATGATTTGCTCAGGACTCGAGAGAATGCCCTTTACGTAGACTACGAGCAGACGGATGACGGCTTCATGTGGACGGGAGGTGACCCGGACCAGTTCTACGTCGACACCACAGCGGCCCGGCTCGTTCTCGCCATGAAGCATGCCGGACTTCTCACGGAGAATGGGGCGCGGGCCGCTGCGGGGGTTTGGAAGGAAGCAGTGTTCGATTCGGGTACTCGCTGGGAGTTCTGCCGAGACAAGGCCCGTGAAGTGCTTGCGACGGCCCTGCCGTCGGACACAGTTCCGTCTGAGTGCCTGCGCAGTAACGTTCGTCTGATTCTCGAGAAGTGGACGTTCCCACTTCTATCTCTCGATTTGAAGGAGGTCCCTGTTTCCATGGAGACTCTGAAAGAGCGCCAAGACCGTTACCTCAGCAGGCAATACGGTTTGGATGACTACTGGTAAGCCCTTGCGCAGGTTGGGGTTCATTTGCCAGCAGGGCTCTCGGGGATACGACTTGTATAGCCTTTTGCGCGGCCGCATACCGGCGATGTCGTGTCCGACTTTGTCATGACGTGCATTGTTGCTTTGAACATGCGGGGCGTTGACCTCAGCCGTTCAGAAGACTCCATGGCAGACCGTTCCGGCCAGTACGGAGTGCGGGGCCCTGGTGAGACAAACACAAGACAAGGGCGTCACCCTTGACGACGTTCGGCCCGATACTTCGCGGCCAAAGCAATGACGGCTGCTCTGCGCGCCGCGAACCACGCGCTCTGGAGCCGACTCATCCGTCTGCGCTAGGCAGCCGGACTCGGACCCAAAGTATCGATTCTGCGCGCGTTCGATCTCCTCGCTTAGATGGACGGCAGCGGAAACTCTGAGCGCCCCCTCACCAATCGTGCGATCGTCGAGCCTTTGGAGCCACCATCCATTGGCGACGGGAGTGACGTCCTGACGTGGTAGATGCCGCCCGCTGTCGAGATGTCCGCGGCTACCGCCCCCGCGACACCGATTCCGCATCGCGGTGTCTTCCTGACGAACTGGCAGCAGCTCTAGGCATGCCAGCGGCGGGCATCAACATATTGCAACACCCACGAACGTAGGGGCAATCTTCAGGTCTGCGGCTGCGCTGGACATCGACGCCGTGCTGATATCGCCGCGGTGCGGCGACCCGCTCTACCGCCGAAGTGTCCGCGTCAGCATGGGAACGGTGTTCCAGGTTCCGTGGGCACGGCTGGAGTCGTGGCCGCAGGATCTGGAGGTCCTCAAGGAACACGGCTTCACCGTGGCGGCGCTGGAGTTGACCGAGAACGCGGTGGACGTCGATGACCTCGCCGCCCGGAACCCGGACCGGCTGGCCCTGGTGCTTGGCACGGAGGGGGCGGGCATGAGCGCGGAGACCCTCGCCGCCGTCGACCTGGCCGTGAAGATCCCCATGCGGACGGGCGTGGACTCACTAAATGTGGCCGCGGCGTCAGCGGTGGCGTTCTGGGAGCTCAGGCCCCGAGCATAGGAGGGGCAGCCCTCTCTCGCGGCCAAAGTGGTTCGCAAGGACTCCTGTGATCGGCTATTATTGGTAGCTGGCCGCAATGATGTTCTGCTGTTGCAGGCAGTGGCCATCCCATTCATACCTGGCAGCTGGCAAAATCCAGTTGTGCGAACAAAGGTCCCATTATGAAGTCTGATATCCACCCGAAGTACGAAGCTGTTGTTTTCAACGACCTGGCTTCCGGCGTCAAGTTCCTGACCAAGTCCACCGTGTCTTCCAAGAAGACCATCGAGTGGGAAGACGGAAACACCTACCCGGTTATCGACGTCGAAATCTCCTCCGAGTCCCACCCGTTCTACACGGGCAAGCAGCGCATCATGGACTCTGCAGGCCGCGTCGAGCGCTTCAACGCTCGCTTCAAGGGCTTCGGCGGCAAGAAGTAATTCTCTTCACCCCCAAGGTTCTTTGGAAAGCCCGCACCGGCAACGGTGCGGGCTTTTTGCGTTTTCGGCATCCTGGGTAGTGGTGCAGGATGGAAGCCATGACTGACACTGCACCCACAGCCCAGGACCAGCCCGGCCGCCTCCACGGCGAGTACAAGGTCCCGGGCGGCAAACTCGTGGTGGTAGACCTCGATGTCGTGGACGGACTCCTCACGGGGGTGTCAGTCAGCGGCGATTTCTTCCTGGAACCCGATGAGGCGCTCCTGGATATCAACCGCGCCCTCATCGGGCTCCCGGAAACCACGACGGCGGCTGAACTCTCGGCCGCCGTGGCCGCCTCCCTGCCGCCCGGCGCCGTCCTGTTCGGCTTTTCAGCCGACGCCGTTGCCGTCACCGTACGCCGTGCACTGGCGAAGGCGACGTCGTGGTCCGACCATCACTGGAACGTCATTGCCCCCACAGTGCTCCCCACCCACGTCAACGTCGCCCTGGACGAGGTGCTGACCGAAGAGGTGGGCGCCGGCCGTCGCAACCCCACGCTGCGGTTCTGGGACTGGGAGGAACCGTCCGTGGTGATCGGCAGCTTCCAGTCCGTCCGCAATGAGCTCGATCCCGACGGCGTCGCCCGGCACGGCATTACCGTGGTCCGCCGTATCAGTGGCGGGGGAGCGATGTTCATGGAGGCCGGCAACTGCATCACATACTCCCTGTACCTGCCGCAGTCCCTGGTGGACGGAGTGAGCTTCGCCGACTCGTACGCGTTCCTGGACGCCTGGGTGATGGCCGCGCTGGAGAAGATCGGCGTCACGGCGTTTTACGTGCCCCTGAACGATATCGCCACGGAGCAGGGCAAGATCGGCGGCGCCGCACAGAAACGGCTGGCCAACGGCGGCATGCTGCACCACGTCACCATGAGCTATGACATCGACGCCGACAAAATGGTCGAAGTGCTGCGAATCGGCAAGGAAAAGCTCTCGGACAAGGGAACGCGTAGCGCCAAGAAGCGGGTTGACCCGTTGCGCCGCCAGACCGGGCTGGCCCGCACGGAGATCATCGCCGCGATGATGGAAGTGTTCAGTGAACGGTACGCGGCCACGTCGTCAGAACTCACGGACGCCGAACTGGACGCCGCGCGTGAACGGGTGGTTACAAAGTTCGGCACCGAGGAATGGCTGAACCGGGTCCCCTAGCTTGCGGGTCCCTAAACTGCTGGCGGCGCTGACGTGGCCTGGGCGGTAAGCGCCCGGAGCAGGTGGCTTTGCTGCTCAAGAATGATCCTGCGCAGGGCGCGCGGGGCGTCGGCGTTCGCTTCCAGCCAGGCACCCGTGCGGAGCACCACGGAATGCTGCTCGGGCAAGGTCCCGGCCGGGAGATCCTGTGCTATCGGATACAGCCCACGGACAATACGGCTGGCGATTTCGATGCTCCGGTTGTCCCAGACGCCGCGGAGGCAGTCGAAGTAGGGCTCCACGTAGGGTTCCAGCAGGGCAGAGGGTGCAGTTGTGAAGCCGGCGATAGTGGCGCTGAGGAGCTGGTTCGAGAGCTCCGTGCCCTCAACGGCCGCCTTCCATGCTGCCGCCTTGACCTCAGGATCGGGGCGGGCGGCGAGGGCGGTCGCGTGGCCGGCCCGGCCTGACGCAGTGGTGTCGCGGTCCAGCTCGGCGTCCAGTTCGCCCACAGTGGCTTGGTTGTTGGCTGCCAGCGCGTGCCAGATGTTCCAGCGCAGCTCGGCGTCGACGGCAAGTCCGTCCACGTTAACCGTGCCGTCCAGGAGGCTTCGAAGCCGGGGGAGCAGCATGGCGTCGTGGCGGCTGACGGCGGCCAAAGTGCGCGCCCAGGCGAGCTGGTGGTCGGAACCAGGGCCAGCCAGCTGCAGCTGGGTGTCCGCGGCCGTCAGGAAGGCCCTGCGGACGGCGTCGCGCGCACCGGACGGTGTATAGCGTTCGACGGCGGTCTGGGCGTTGTCGAGGATGTTCACCAGCACGCCGATCCCGGTTTCGGACGGTCCGAATGCCTTAACCGCGTCGACGTAGCGGGTGGCCGGGCTTTCGCCGTCGCGGGCCGAGTTCCATAGCGCAGTCCAGCAGAGCGCGCGGGCCATGGGATCGGTGATGCGGTCCAGGGAGGCCAGCACAGTGGCTTCCGAGAATGGGTCCAGCCGCACCTTGGCGTAGGTGAGGTCGTCGTCGTTCACCAGCAGGAGCGCGGGCCGGGGCAGGCCGGCAAGTTCGGGAATGTCCGTTCGTTCCCCCGTTACGTCGGTTTCGACGGTTCCAGTCCGGACCAGTGCGCCATCGGCCTCGAAATTGTAGGAACCCACGCGCAGCCGGTGGGGGCGCAGCTCGACGCGTCCGGTAACCGGGTCCACAGCCTCCTGGACGATGGCCACGGCGCCTGGCTCGGCGTCGTGCGTCCCGGCCTGCACCGAGAGCGTGGAGATGCCGGAGGTCTGCAGCCAGCGGGCTGCCCAGCCGGCAAGGTCGCGGCCCGAGGAAGCACTGAGTGCCGTCAGCAGGTCCGCCAGGGTGGTGTTGCCATAGGCATGGTCACGGAAATACTGCCTTGAACCGGCGATGAACGCTTCGAACCCCACATATGCCACCAGCTGCTTGAGTACGGACGCGCCCTTGGCATAGGTGATGCCGTCGAAGTTCTGTTTGGCGGCCTCGAGGTCGGGGATGTCTGCCACGATGGGGTGTGTGGTGGGCAGCTGGTCCTGGACGTAGGCCCAGGCCTTGCGTTTGTTGGCAAAGTTGACCCACGCGGTGTCCCAGTCCGTCGCGCGGTCCACGCCGAGGGTTCCCATGTAGTCGGCGAACGACTCTTTGAGCCACAGGTCATCCCACCACTGCATGGTGACGAGGTCACCAAACCACATGTGGGCCATTTCGTGCAGCAAGGTGTTCGCACGCGCCTGGTATTGCGAGTCGGTGGCGCGGGACGTGAACACATAGCTGTCGGTGAAGGTGACCAGTCCGGGGTTCTCCATCGCGCCGAGGTTGTATTCGGGGACAAAGGCCTGGTCGTACTTTCCCCACGGGTACGGGTAGCCGAAAAGCCGGTTGAAGAAGTCCAGCCCGCCCTTGGTGAGGCGGAACAGTTCAGTGGCATCGAAAGACTCCGCCATGGAAGCACGGCAGTACAGAGCCAACGGCACTTCCAGCGGTGTGCCGTCATCCAAGGTGGCGCTCCAGTGGTCCGCTGCCTTGACGTAGGGGCCAGCGAGCACCGTAGTGATGTACGTGGACATGGGCCGTGTAGTGGCGAAGTCCCAGCGGCTGGTGGCCGGATCCGAAGTCAGTTGCGTGCGGGTGGCCTCGACTCCGTTGGAAGCGACTTCCCAGCCGGACGGGGCAATGACGTGGAACGTGAACTCGGCCTTGAGGTCCGGCTGTTCAAAGTTGGCGAACACCCGCCTCGCGTCAGCGGGCTCGTACTGCGTATACAGGTAGCACTGGCCGTCCGCGGGATCCACAAAGCGGTGCATTCCCTCGCCGGAACGGCTATACAGGGCAGTGCCCGTCACAGTCACCTGGTTTTTAGCCTGCAGGTTGTCCAACCGGATCCGGGAGCCGTCCACGACGTCGGCGACGCTCAGTTCCTTGCCGTTGAGGACCACGCTATGCACCTCGCTGGCGATGAAATCCAGGAAGGTCGAGGCTGACTGCCCCTCGCCAGGCTCCGCGGCCGAGAAGTTGATGGCGCTACGGCTTGAATACCCGGCAACGCCTGGATCGGCCGCCTGGCTCACGTCCAGGGAAACGTCGTAGCTGTGGGTCGTGATCAGGGCCGAGCGTTGCGCGGCTTCGGTGCGCTGCAGATTCTCATGTGACACTCCGCTATCTAATCACGGGACTCCGACGGCGGTTCACCGCCCGAATCGCTGTGCAACGGGCCCGCGCGGACCTAGGCAGTCATGAGCAAGGCAGCCGCAAGGCCCAGCACTGCAATCAGCAACCAGGCTGCCAAAGCAGCGGACAGCGCCCGGGCGCCGGTGTGCAGGAGCGTGCGGATCCGTACCGCGGATCCCAGGCCGAACAGCGCGGCGCCCAGCAGGATGTCCTGGACTCCGGCACCGGCGTCCAGGGCCGCCGGCGGAAGCCATCCGCTGGACCGCAGGCCAACCATGGCCATGAAGCCGAGCACAAAGAGGGGGATCACGGGCGGGAGGCGCTCCATGGAGGAAGCTGCCAAGGTTCCCGGCGGCAGCGAAGCTGCTGCCTTGCCTGCGGCCTTCGCCGCACTGAACCGTTGGTGGACCCCCGCCGCGGCTACAACAGGTGCCAGCAGGAGCACACGGGTGAGTTTGACGACGACGGCGATCCCCAGCGCCGTCGTCCCGGCAGTCTGTGCGGTGGCCACCACCTGGCCGACGTCGTGCACTGATGCCCCCGTCCAGGCACCGAACGCCAGGGGAGTGAGCTGCAGCGGATGCACCAGCAGTGGAAGGACCCCGATGGCCAAGGTTCCGCACAGTGTCACAAGGGCCACGGGCAGCACCGTGTCCACGTGTCGGATCCGGCGGACCGCGGCCATCGCGCCAATGGCGGAGGCACCGCAGATGGAAAATCCGGTGGCGATCAGCAGGGACGTCTCCGCGGGCAGCCGGAAGACCCTGGAGATCACATAAGTGCCGACGAAACTGACAAGCACCACACCAGCGACCAGCAACAAGGCAAGCCAGCCCAGGCCCATGACATCCATGATGCTGACCTTGAGCCCAAGGACCACGATCCCGGCACGCATGAAGTGCTTGCCGGCGAAATCGAGCCCCGGCCTGGCTCGTCCGGCCACCCACACGGCAGTGCCCGGAAGGTTCGCCGCCAGCAGGCCAAGGACAACAGCGAGGGTCATGGCGGGCAGGACGGGAACCAGGCTGTGGACGAGGAAGGCAGCGGCCAGTGCCAGGGCAGCGGTCAGCAGGCCCGGCAGGAGACGGTCCTTTCCAAGTGGCACTCACCTACTTTGCCGGATAGGACACGGATTCCACGAACCGGCCGCGGCGGTCCAACACGCCACAATGGATGGCAGTAATGATTTCGAAACAAAAAGATGGTTGGCTAAAGGACATGTCAGACCTATTCCAGGATTACTCCGAGGCCGCCGGGCGTTCCGGTGCCTACGACGAGATGTTCGCCCCCGGCCAGGAAGCCCGCGAGTCGTACGGGCAGGTGGCCGACGCCCTCAGCAAGCTCTCGCTGGCCGATGTCAGCGCCAGGGCTGATTCGATGGCACGGACGTTCCTGGACCGCGGTGTCACCTTCGACTTCGCGGGGGAGGAGCGGCCTTTCCCCCTCGATATTGTTCCGCGGGTCATCCCGGCGGATGAATGGACCGTCCTGGAACGGGGGGTGGCGCAGCGGGTCAAGGCCCTGGAGGCCTTCCTCAACGACGTTTACGACAAAATGACCGTTGTGTCCGATGGCGTCATTCCGCGCCAGCTGGTCACTACCAGTGCCCACTTCCACCGCCAGGTCCAGGGCTTCGAGCCCGCCGGTGGGGTCCGCGTACACATTTCCGGCATTGACGTAGTCCGCGATGCGGCAGGCACCTTCCGCGTCCTCGAAGACAACGTCCGGGTTCCGTCCGGCGTGAGCTACGTCCTGGAGAACCGCCGGGCGATGGCCAAGGGCCTGCCTGAGGCGTTCGGCCAGCAGCTCATCCGCCCGGTGGAAGAATACCCGCGGAGGCTCCTCTCGGCGCTGCGCAAGACTGCACCGTCCGGTGTCGATGATCCCACTGTTGTAGTGCTGACCCCCGGCGTCTTCAACAGCGCTTACTTCGAGCACACCCTGCTGGCCGGCCTGATGGGCGTTGAGCTGGTGGAAGGCCGCGACCTGATTTGCCGCGGCAACCGCGTCTACATGCGCACCACCGCCGGCGAACAGCGTGTGGACGTGATCTACAAACGGATCGACGACGAATTCCTGGACCCGCTGCAGTTCCGCGCCGACTCCATGCTCGGCTGCCCGGGCCTGGTCAACGCGGCACGGGCCGGCGGCGTGACCATCGCCAACGCGGTGGGCAACGGCGTTGCAGACGACAAACTCGTGTACAGCTACGTTCCGGACCTGATCCGGTATTACTTGAGCGAGGAACCGATTATCGCGAACGTGGACACGTTCCGGCTGGAGGAGAAGGACGCCCGGGAGTACGTCCTGGACAACCTCGCCGAACTCGTGGTGAAACCCGTGGACGGCTCCGGCGGCAAGGGCCTTGTCATCGGCCCCGACGCCTCCAACGACGAACTCGACGCGCTCCGCAAGCGGGTCATTGCAGATCCCCGCGGATGGATTGCGCAGCCGGTGCTGCAGCTTTCCACCGTTCCTACGCTCAGCGGCGACAAATTTGGGCCCCGCCACGTTGACCTGCGCCCGTTCGCGGTCAACGACGGCGACGACGTCTGGGTCCTCCCCGGCGGACTTACCCGGGTGGCGCTCAAGGAGGGGTCCCTGATTGTGAACTCCAGCCAAGGCGGCGGCTCCAAGGACACCTGGGTACTGGCCGACTCTCCCCAGGTACCCGTAGAGACCATCCCGCGGCCATCGATTGCCATCCGCGAGCGGGTCTCGGTCTGGCCAGTGGAGAGCAACTGGCGCGACCGCCAGTCGGAGCAGCAGCAGTGAGCCGGGCCTTGACCCCGGCAGTAATTTCCCATCGGATTCCGGACGCGCAGGAGGTAGCCACGAATGCTTAGCCGTATTGCTGAGTCCCTTTTTTGGATCGGCAGGTATGTGGAGCGTGCTGACGGCACGGCCCGCATCCTTGACGTTCACCTGGAGCGCCTGAACCACCTGCCCATGGAAGAGCGCCGCAGCGTCGCCCAGGAACTCCTGGCAGTCATGGGCGCCCGGCCGCAGAGTGAGGACTTCGGTCTTCCCGAACTGCTGCACGCCCTGGCGTACGACAAAACCAGTGCCACCTCGATCGCGGGATCCCTGGGCGCTGCCCGGGAGAACGCCAGGCGTGCCCGCGAGACCGTATCCTCCGGCCTCTGGGAGAGCCTCAACACCACGTACTACGGGCTGAGCCAGCACCGCAAGGACGTGGTGGGCACATACCGCTTCTGCAACTGGACGCTGGAACGGACCGCCATGGTCAGTGGCCTCGCGGACACAACGGTGAGCCACGACGAAAGCTGGCTGTTCCTGGTGCTGGGCCGTTCCCTGGAACGGGCAGACATGACCGCCCGCATGCTCTCCACCCGGGATGTCCTCTCCGCCGGCATGTCCTGGGTGAACATGCTCCGGTGCGCGGGAGCCTACGAATCCTTCCTGCGTACCCGCAGGGCAGCGTTCGGCGACCAGCACGCCGCCGAGTTCCTGCTTCTGGACAGGCTGTTCCCGCGCTCCATCGTGTATGCCCTGCGCGACGCCGACGAGTGCCTGGCCAAGCTCGATCCTTCCGCCCAGCGGGTGGGCTTCATCAACGACGCCCGACGGATCGTCGGCCAGGCGCGGACGTTCCTGGAGTTCCACCGCACGGACGACCTCATGTCCGAACTCCCCGAACACATGGAGCGCGTGCAGAAAGCCGTTTCGCAGGCGTCCGACGCCATTTCCCGTAAGTACTTCAATCAGGCGGACGAACTGGCCTGGGTGGGAGAAGTTTCATGACCCGGCTGAGCATCATCCACAAGACCGCGTACAAGTACAACAAGCGCGTCACGCTGTCCTACAACGAGGCCCGCATGACGCCGCTGACGGACCCCCAGCAGGTGGTCCTGGAGTCCGTCCTCAAGGTCTCGCCGTCGCAGGCGGCCGTGAGCAGCTACCGGGACTACTGGGGAACCAGGGTAACGGCCTTTGACATGCAGATGCCGCACGACCACCTCGAGGTCATCTCCAACATCACCGTGGAGGTCCATCGGGCCGAAAAGATCCCCTCGGAGACGGACATCGCGGGCTGGGACGTCCTGGCGTCCGACGAAACCCTGAACACCTACAGTGACTGGCTGCCGCAGTCCCAGCTCAGCGGTCCCGGCGCGGAAGTGCTCGGGATTATCCCCGGCGTTGTCGCAGGTAAGAATCCACACGAAGCCGCCATGGCCATCTTTGGCTGGATGCGCGGCGAGATGACCTACATGTCAGGGTCCACTGCGGTGACCACCAACGCCGAGGAAGCCTGGGGACAGCGGCAGGGCGTCTGCCAGGACCTTGCGCACCTGGCCATCGGAGCCCTCCGCAGCTGCGGGATCCCCGCCCGCTATGTGTCCGGCTACCTCCACCCGCGCTCGACGGCGGACATCGGCGAGACCGTTGCCGGCCAGTCCCATGCGTGGCTGGAATGGTGGGACGGCCAGTGGCGGAGCTGGGATCCGACGAACCACAAACCAGCCGGCGACTACCACGTCACCGTGGCACGTGGCCGGGACTACCGCGATGTGCCGCCGCTGAAGGGCATCCTGTCCGGCGGCGGCGGATCGGCGCTGAGCGTCAGCGTGGAGATCACGCGGCTCGCATGACTGACCGCAGGCCGGGCCGACTGGCCCGGCCTGCGGTTTCGTTAATGGCCTGCTGTCCTTATTCCGGGGACGCTTTGACCGCCCCGCTCAGCTGCGTCCACCAGGTCATCGGCGCAGTCACCTTGAAGCGCCGTCCTGTGATGCTGCCGGGGGTCACGCGGACGAACGTGTCTTTCCTGCCGGCCTGCCATGGAAACAGGTAAAGGGCTGCCGTGTCCAACAGCTGTTCGGTTCCTGTCACCGCAGCCGCGGCGCCCTTCACCACTACGCTCCAGGCAAGGCCGGTGGTGGCATCCACGCCGTCCGCTTCGAGGGCCACGTGGGCGCCTTCAGTGGCGCCAGCCAGTTTGGTTCCCTCGCCGGTGCGGAACACCAGCGTTCCGCCGTCTACCGTGTAGTTGATCGGGAAGATGTCCGGGTGGCCGTCCGCAAGGACCGCCAGCCTTCCCACGGAGACTGTCCGCAACAGTTCCCAGCATTCATGGTTTTCCAGGTTCTGGACTTCGGAAGATGACTCGTTGCTCATGCCGCTGAGCTTACGCCCGAGCCGGGCCCTGGGACAGGGACTACCAGGGGCTTGGCTTGTAGTCCTTCAGGAAGACGCCGTACTGGTCCTCGCCCTTCTCACCCATCACGATGGGATCGTAGACGCGTGCGGCTCCGTCCACCAGGTCCAGGGGCGCGTGGAAGCCTTCCTCCATGAGCCGGACCTTTGTGAAATGCGGGCGCTCATCAGTGATCCAGCCGGTGTCCACGGCAGTCATCAGGATGCCGTCGGTCTCCAGCATTTCCTGGGCGCTGGTCCGGGTCATCATGTTCAGTGCCGCCTTCGCCATGTTGGTGTGCGGATGCCCGGGGCCCTTGTAGGCGCGGGAGAACTGTCCTTCCATGGCGGAGACGTTAACGATGTACTTCCGGTGCGCCGTTGAGCGCTTCATGGCATCACGCAGCCGGCTCACCAGAAGGAAGGGAGCCGTCACGTTGCAGAGCTGGACCTCCAGCATTTCCAGTGGATCCACCTCGTCCACCACCTGCGTCCAGCTGTTGATGGTGGCCAGGTCCGGAACCAGCCCGCCGGCGTCGATCGCTGTCCCGGACGCGATGCGCTCCAGGGAGGCAGAACCGGTGGAGAGGGCCAACGACGTAATGGCATCGCCGGCCAGCACGGGATGGTCGGTGACGCTGCTTGCGAGGGCGAGCGGATGCTTGTCGTGCGCATGGCCAAACGTCAGCAGCACAGGACCGCCGTTGGAAGCGTCCAGGGCGGCGGGAAGGGGCTCATCTTCAGCGTCAACCAACGGCTTGTATGCATTGCCCGAGCGGCGCACTGTCTGTGCTGCGTTGTTGATGATGATGTCGAGCGGGCCGGCAGCACTGAGGGAATCTGTCAGGGCCATCACCTGCGACGGATCGCGGAGGTCGATGCCCACAATCTGAAGCCGGTGCAGCCAGTCCCCGCTGTCCTCCATGGCCGCGAAGCGGCGTGCAGCATCTTTGGGGAACCGCGTCGTGATGGTGGTGTGCGCGCCGTCGCGCAGCAGCCGCAAGGCTATGTACATGCCAATCTTCGCGCGTCCGCCCGTGAGCAACGCCCGGCGGCCTGTGAGGTCAGTACGGGCATCCCGCTTGCCGTGGTTGAAGGCGGCGCACTCGGGACAGAGCTGGTGATAGAAGGCGTCCACCTGCGTGTAATGCTGCTTGCAGATGTAGCACGGACGCGAACGGATGAGGTGCCCGGCGATGGCACCAGTGGCCGACGTCGCCAGCTTGTTGCCCCGGGTTTCGTCGTCGATACGGTCCGGAGCCGCGGTGGCCGTCTGGGCGATGACCGCGCGGTCCGCTTCGGAGATGAGATCCCGCTTTGTCACTCGGCGGTGCCGCTTGACGGCTTTGAACATTTTCCCGGTGGCACGCCGAACCTGGACGTAGTCCGGGTGCTCCTCGTCATACGCGTGGATGGTGTTTAAAACCTTGAGGCAGGCCTGGATTTCCTCAGGCGTCAGATCGGGGGAGCTCATTGTACCGATTTTACAGCCTGTGGAGATCCGGCCTGCCCGGACGGAATGAAGTCCTGCTACTAGTTGCGGTTTGCCCCGGAGGCATTGGCCACACCGGCGTGCACCTCTGCCACTTGCTCCACGGATTCGCGAAGCTCCGGGTAGTTGGCGGTGGCCGCCTTCACCGCGTTGGGTACAAGGTGCAGGTTCTTGGCGGCGAGTGCACGTTCCTCATCGCCCGGCTCCGGGACGTTCTGGCCCTTGGACAGCACCGTGATCCCCGACTCCGTTACCTTGAAACCACGGGCGCGGTCCAGGTCCGCGTCAAGCCCGATCGCCGCTCCTGCGGGTACTTTGACGTTCTTGTCGATGATGGCCCGGTTCACTACGGCCCCTTCGCCGATCTTCACCTTGTCCATCAGGACTGAGTCGATGACCCGGCTGCCGGTCGCCACAAAGACGTCGTTGGACAGAACCGAGCCTTCCACCACACCGCCGGAGATCACCACGCCGTTGGAAACGATCGAGTCGAGCGCGGTACCTACGGTGTCCTTCTCGCCGCGCACGAACTTGGCGGGCGGCGAAATGCTCTGGCGAGTGTAGATAGGCCACTCGGAGTTGTAGAGGTTGAAGACGGGCAGCGGGGAAATGAGGTCCATGTGCGCGTCATAGAAGGAGTCGATGGTCCCGACGTCGCGCCAGTACGTGCGGTCACGCTCGGTGGAGCCGGGGATGTCGTTAAGCGTGAAGTCGTACACGCCCGCTTCGCCCTTGTTGACGAAGTAGGGAATGATGTCGCCGCCCATGTCGTGCTTGGTGTCCAGGCGCTCCGCGTCTACCTGGAGGGCCTCCACCAGGGCGTCGGCGTCGAACACGTAGTTGCCCATTGATGCAAGGAACTGGGTAGGGTCTGCTGCCAGGCCCGGCGTGCTGGCAGGCTTCTCCACAAACGCTGCAATCTTCTGTGCATCGTTCTGGTCCACTTCGATCACGCCGAACTGGTTGGCCATGCTCAGGGGCTGCCGGACGGCCGCCACGGTGGCCTTGGCGCCGCTGAGGACGTGCTGCTCCACCATCTGGGCAAAGTCCATCCGGTACACGTGGTCCGCGCCAACCACCACCACGATGTCCGGGTTGGCGTCGTGGATCAGGTTAAGGGACTGGTAGATGGCGTTGGCGCTGCCGAGGAACCAGCTCTTGCCCACGCGCTGCTGGGCGGGGACTGACGCCACATAGTTCCCGAGCTGGGTGGACATGCGCCACGTTTCGGAAATGTGGCGGTCAAGGCTGTGTGACTTGTACTGCGTCAGCACCACAATCTGGAGGTAACGCGAATTCACCAGGTTGGACAGCGCAAAGTCGATGAGGCGGTAACTGCCGGCAAAGGGCACGCCAGGTTTTGCGCGGTCTGCCGTCAGTGGCATCAGTCTGTTTCCCTCGCCGCCTGCGAGGACAATGGCCAGGACTCTTTTGTTCAACGGCATTATTGGTCGCTCCTGTACGCCTTCGTAACTCCCCAAACAGTCCGGCATGCCCGGACCCCTTCACACTAGAACAGTTAAGCCGGAAGGACTACCTTGGGTATCGTGCGAATAGACATTGTGACTAAAGAGTTCCCGCCGGAGATCTATGGAGGCGCCGGGGTCCACGTGGCCGAATTGAGCAGGGTGCTTAGTAAGCACGTTGACCTGCAGGTTCGTGCCTTCGGGGCACCCCGCGACGCCGATTACCACGGTGCTGGGGTGACGTCGTATTCCGTGCCTGAAGACCTGGGCTCAGCCAATGCGGCAGTCCAGACGCTAGGGGTGGATCTTCGGATCGTGCCGGACATCGAGGGCGCCGACCTTGTCCATTCGCACACGTGGTATGCCAACATGGCCGGGCACCTGGCGTCCCTGCTCCATGGCATCCCGCACGTTCTCAGCGCCCACAGCCTTGAACCTCTCCGTCCGTGGAAAGCCGAACAGCTCGGCGGCGGCTACGCCCTGTCGTCCTGGGTGGAAAAGACCGCCTATGAGGCAGCAGCAGCCATCATTGCCGTCTCTGAAGGCATGCGCCAGGACATCCTGCGCAGCTACCCCGACGTGGACCCGGCCAAGGTCCGGGTGGTCCACAACGGCATCGACGTCGAGATGTGGCACCGTGATGAAGGCGAAGATGCAGTCCGGGCGCTGGGGATCGATCCGACGAAACCCAGCGTCGTTTTTGTCGGACGCAACACACGCCAGAAGGGCGTTCCGTACCTGCTGCGCGCCGCCGCCAAACTGCCGGCCGACGTGCAGCTGGTCCTGTGCCTGGGAGCCGCGGATACACCGGAGCTCGCAGCCGAGACGGCCCGCCTCATTGAAGAACTCCAGAGTCAGCGCACGGGCGTAGTACTGATTGAGCGTATGCTTCCCCGCAACGAACTTATCCAGGTCCTCAGCCACGCCACCGCGTTCGCCTGCCCGTCAATCTATGAGCCGCTGGGCATTGTGAACCTCGAAGCCATGGCGTGCGGCGCTGCCGTGGTTGCCAGTGCCACGGGCGGCATTCCGGAGGTTGTCCAGCACGGCGAAACGGGCCTGCTCGTGGAACTGGAACAGGTCACTGACGGCACGGGGACGCCCCTGGATCCGGAGAAGTTCGTCACCGAGTTCGCGGCTGCCCTGACCGAAGTCGTCTCCGACCCCGAACGCGCACGTGCCATGGGACAGGCAGGCCGCCTGCGCGCCGAGAAGCACTTCTCTTGGGAATCCATCACCGAAACCACCCTTGAGGTGTACCGCTCAGTCCTCGCCTGAGGCGGGTGATAAATAACGACGGCGCCGCGCCCCACGCAAGGGGAGTGGCGCCGTCGTTATTTCACCGCTTAGCCGTGCCCGGAGGACGAAGTACGGAAGGGACTCAACTCCGCGGCGTGCGCGCGGCGGCCGCGGTGCGCGCCAACAGGACCTTTTCCTCAACGGGGGACTGGCCGCTTGCGCGTTGTGCCCGAAGGTACTCCCGGGCCTCGTCCTGCCGCGCCTTTTCGGCGCCTGTGGCGATCGCGGCGCGGACGTGCTCCGGGCCGTAGCCGAAGGCGTCCACCAGGTCCAGTGCATGCGGGCGGATTTTGGTCAGTAGCCGGTTGATGTACTCACCCACAGTGCGACCGCGTTGCATGGAAAGCCTGCCGTTCATGAGGTACCAGGACAGGTTCTTCTCGATCAGCGACAGACCGAAAAGGTCCCGCAGCCACGTCAGCACAGTCTTGGTGCCTGGATCTGCGACGTCACGGAGCGCTTCGGTGAAAGCTTCCCATTGCAGCAGCTCCGCGTGTGCCTGGGCAGCATCGATGAGTTCATTCTGGTGTTGGTTGAACAAGGCGGCACCCTTGTCCTGGGGCAGCCGCCCGGCGCCCTTGAGCGCGGATCCGACGTCCGCCACCATGGTCTGGACCCTGTCGGTGAGGAGCGCGCGCTGTCCTTCCTCGTCACGGAGGGCCAGCGCCGCCTTCTGCACAGAACCGGTGTCGGCCACAAATTGGGCAACCTGCCGCAGGCCGGTGCGGTGGATGGCCGCACCTGTCGCCTGGCCTACGACGTAGCGCGCCAACACGCCAAAATCGACGTTCCGGAACTCCTTGGCGTAATCGGCAAGCAACCGTTTGGCCACGAGCTGGAGCAGCACCGTGTTGTCCCCTTCGAAGGTCGCGTACACATCGAGGTCCGCGCGGAGGGAAGCAAAGCGGTTTTCGATCAGGAAGCCGGCGCCGCCGCAGGCTTCACGGCATTCCTGCAGCGTATCCAGGGCGTGCCAGGTGCTGAGCGGCTTGAGGGCGGCTGCCAGGGTTTCCAGGTCCTGGCGGTCCTCATCGGTGTCGTGGGCGCCGGAAAACACGTCATCGAACTTCTGCAGAAGCTGCTCGTGGGCAAAGCCGGCGGCGTACGTGGTTGCCAGCCTCGTGAAGAGGCGGCGCTGATGCCGCTGGTAGTCGAGGAGGACTTCCTCGTCGGTGTGGGAGGAGGCGTTGAACTGGCGGCGTTCCGTGGCGTACTGGATGGCCGCCTTAAGCGCAATTTTCGAGGCGGCGACGGCGGCGCCGTCCAGGGAAACCCGGCCCTGGACCAGGGTGCCCAGCATGGTGAAAAACCGCCGGCCGGGGCTGGCGATCATTGATGTGTAGGTTCCGTCCGCGTCCACGTTCCCGTAGCGGTTCAGCAGGTTCGTGCGGGGAATGCGGACATTGGTGAAGTGCAGGCGCCCATTGTCTATTCCATTCAAGCCGCCCTTGACGCCGTCATCCTCGCCGCCGATTCCCGGCAGGAATTCCTTCGTTGCCGGATCACGCAGGTCAACGTAGAAGGCATGGACGCCATGATTGACGCCCTTGGTCACCAGCTGGGCAAAGACAACAGCACCGAGGCCATCGATGGCGGCATTGCCGATGTAGTCCTTCCACGCCGCGCGGAAGGGTGTGTGGACCACAAATTCCTGGGTTTGGGCGTCGTACGTGGCGGTCGTGGCGATGCTCGCCACATCCGAACCGTGGCCCGTTTCCGTCATGGCGAAGCAGCCGGGAATGTCCAGGTTCATGATGCCGGGCAGCCACTTTGCGTGGTGCTCCTCGGTGCCCAGATGCATCACCGCCGACCCGAAGAGCCCCCACTGGACGCCTGCCTTGATCTGGAGCGACGGGTCGGCCGTGACCAACTCCTCAAATCCGGCGATATTGCCCCCATGATCATCCGAACCACCAAGGGCAGCCGGGAAGGCCCGGTGCACTGCTTCGTTGTCCACGAGGAACTTCAGCTGCCCGAAGGTGCGGCTCCGGTGGTCGTTGTGCGTCAGGCCCTCCTTCTTGTGCAGCTCAGGGCTTTTGGCAAGTTGGCGCGCCTGCCGGCGGATGCTGGCCCATCTACCCAGGAGCTGTTCACCCAGGGCGGCGACGTCGACGGCGGGCTGGGCCTTTCCGTGCTGGCTGCTCGAGGGCAACGCAGACGCCCTGGTCTGCTTGGCGGGCCGCGGCCCCTTGCCTGTCGGGCGGTCCACTACTTCAGTCATGTCAATGTCCTTCGTTGGTTCTGACAGGTGGTGTTCTGACGGTGGTGCTCTCAGCTCGGCCAGTTAGGGGATTCCCGGGCTGAATGCGGATTTCATAGCGATTTGGCGGGGTCCAGCTCAGGGGCTATCCCCACGCACAGCCAGGCCGTGATCTGGCGTGCCATGGCTTCCTGGCCGGGCTTTGCCGGAGAATCGGGGGTGCTCAGCCACTGCTCCCCGGCGTTGCGGACCAGGCCGATAGCAGCCGTTGGCCAGTAGCCGATCACTGCTTCCTTGCCCTCGCCAAGATGTGCGCGCATAGGCGTGGCGATCATCTCCCCGATGGAGTCGAAAAAATGACCGAGGGCGCCGGAAATAGCTGCTGAACCGTGCAGACTGTCCGGCTCGCCACCGGATTGCCGTGTCACGAACGTGTACACATTGGGGCTGGTTTCGGCCATCTGCAGGTAGGCAGAGACCATGGCCAGCAGCCCCTCACGGGGAGTCTGGGCGTTTTGGGCGGCTTCGCCGATACGGCGTTGCATCTGGCTGAGGACAACCTCGCCCACTGCCTTCTGGAGCCCTGCCTTGTCCCCGAAATAGCGGTAGAAAACAGACTTCGACGTGCCGGCGGCGTGGGCGATCTCCTCCATGGAAGCATCACTGCCGAGGGCATGCACTGCCCGGCGCGCCGACTTGATCAGCTCCCGGCGTCGTTCTTCGCGGTGGCTCTGCCAGCGGGACGAGCGGCCGTCTTCGCTGACAATGACCGGGGATGGTGCTGCCTTCGCCTGAGGGTTGTTCACGATACCCAGCGTATCAGGTACGCTGGGTATCGGTAACAGACCACAACAGAGGAGACACCTATGTCCGTCGAAGGACAGTCCGTCGCAGGACCCCAGGAATCCAGCAGCCCGGTTGTCCCCGCAACCGTTCCAACGCCCCGAAGGGCTGTGGTGGTAGGCGGAAACCGGATCCCCTTTGCACGGTCAGGGGGCGCCTACACCAAGTCCTCGAACCAGGACATGCTGACCGCCGCCCTGGATGGCCTCATTGCCAGGTTCGGACTTCAGGAGGAGCGGATCGGCGAGGTCGCCGCCGGCGCCGTCCTCAAACACTCCCGGGATTTCAACCTGACGCGCGAGGCCGTCCTGGGCTCAGCGCTGTCCGCTGAGACACCCGCGTACGATGTCCAGCAGGCATGCGCCACAGGGCTGGAAACCGTTCTCGGCCTTGCCAACAAGATCAAGCTCGGCCAAATCGACTCCGCGATTGCCGGCGGCGTGGATTCGGCATCGGATGCGCCCATAGCCGTGAGCGAGGGGCTGCGGCAGGTACTGCTGGACCTCAACCGGGCCAAAACCCTCCCGCAGCGGTTGCAGGTGCTCAGCCGGTTGAGGCCGAAGGACCTCGCCCCCGATGCGCCCAACACGGGCGAGCCCCGTACCGGCCTCTCCATGGGCGAACACCAAGCGCTGACCACCGCCCAGTGGAACATCACGCGGGAGGCGCAGGACCAGCTTGCGTTCGCCAGCCACCGCAATCTCGCGGCTGCTTATGACGCCGGCTTTTTTGACGACCTCCTGACCCCCTACCGCGGCCTGGCGCGGGACTCCAATTTGCGGGCTGACACCACGCTGGAGAAGCTGGCCACGCTGAAACCGGTTTTCGGCAGGAACCTTGGGGCGGAAGCCACCATGACCGCGGGTAATTCGACCCCTCTGACTGACGGAGCCTCCACAGTCCTCCTCGCAGCCGAGGCCTGGGCTGATGCCCATGACCTTCCCAAACTGGCAGCGGTCGTGGACGGTGAGGCGGCCGCCGTCGACTTTGTCCATGGCAAGGACGGCCTGCTGATGGCTCCCGCGTTTGCTGTTCCGCGACTCCTGGCCCGCAACGGCCTCACCCTGGCGGACTTCGACTTCTTTGAAATCCATGAAGCCTTCGCCGGCACAGTCCTCAGCACCCTGGCAGCATGGGAGGACGAAGAGTTTGGGCGCTCCAGGCTGGGCCTTGAAGGCGCGTTCGGAACTGTCGACCGCGCCAAACTGAACGTCAACGGCTCGTCCCTCGCCGCAGGGCATCCCTTTGCCGCCACTGGAGGCCGCATCGTTGCCTCGCTGGCGAAGATGCTGCATGCCAAGGGCAGCGTTGACGGACGGCCGGCGCGTGGACTCATTTCCATCTGCGCCGCAGGTGGCCAGGGCGTTGTCGCAATTCTCGAAGCACTGTAGGGGGACCGGATGACAGACAAATACACGCAGTTCGTGAGCCACGGACTCGGCAGGAACGTCGCAAAGAAGCTGGGCCTCCCACAGCCGACGATCCTGCGGCGGTACGAGCCGGGGCAGCCACTGATCACCGGCCCGGTCCTGGTGCAAGGCAACTCTGCGGGAGCTGACGCGCTGGCGGCCAGCCTGCTCTCGTGGGACCTGGATGTCCGCAGACATGCCGTACCGCGCGAAAAACTTGGCGCCATAGTGTTGGTCCTCGATGAGCTGGACCGGCCCGACGATCTTGAACACCCAGTCCTGGCAGCGGCAGCTTCGCTCCGCGATCTCGCTCCCAGTGGCCGCGTCATCACCCTCTCCCGGCCTGCAGCCAACAGCGCGACCCCCTCACAGGCCGCGGCCAGGCAGGGCGTGGACGGCTTCTTGCGGTCGCTGGCAATGGAACTCCGTGCCGGCGCGACCGGCAACGGCATCCTGCTCGGTGATGGCGTCACCACTACCAGCCCCAGCGCCTTGGCAGCCGTGCGGTTCCTCCTCTCTGGACGCTCGGCATACGTGGACGGTCAGTTCCTGACTGTCACCTCGACGGAAGGCAGCCTGCCGGCAGATTTCGAGAAACCGTTGGCGGGCAAGGTTGCCGTTGTTACCGGTGCCGCCCGCGGAATCGGCGCATCGATTGCCCGGACCCTTCACCGCGACGGGGCAACCGTGGTCCTCGTGGATATTCCGGCGGCAGGAGACCATCTCGCCGCGGTGGCCAACGAAGTCCACGGCACGGCCCTCCAACTGGACATCAGCCGTGAGGACGCGGGCCAGCGGATCATCGAACATGCCGTGCAGCGGCACGGACGCCTGGACATCCTCATCCACAACGCCGGAATCACCAGGGACAAACTCCTGGCCAACATGGATCACGGGCGCTGGTCCGCCGTCATCAACGTCAACATTGCCGCCCAGCTCCGAATCAACGAGGCCCTCCTCGCTTCTGAACACATTCGTGATTCACCCCGCATCGTGTCGCTGGCCTCCACCAGCGGCATCGCCGGAAACCGCGGCCAAACAAACTACGCTGCTTCCAAAGGCGGAGTGATGGGCATGGTGCGAGCCTCCGCTCCGCTCCTTTCCGAGCGCGGGGGAACGATCAACGCCGTGGCACCCGGGTTCATCGAAACCGACATGACCGCCAAAGTACCTCTGGCTCTGAGGGAGGCGGGCCGCCGGCTCAACTCACTCCGGCAGGGCGGCCAGCCCACCGACGTTGCCGAAGCCATCGCCTTCCTGGCCAGCGATGCCGCCGGAGGAATCAACGGCGGCGTCCTGCGGGTCTGCGGACAGTACATGGTGGGGGCATGACCACAGTCCAGCCGGTCATCCTGGGTGAGATGCCGTCCCTCTCCAAGCTGTATGTCAATGCGGCCGCGCAGGCCGCACGCCGCCGAATACTGGGATCCCACGATGCGGCTGAACTTCCAGAGGCCAGCCACGAAGTCAGGGGAGTCACTGCCGACGTCGGCAACCTCACTGCATATCAGCACCTCATCGGCGAGACGGCCAGCGATGTCCTGCCGGCCGGCTTCATCCATGCCCTCGCCTTCCCGCTTGCCATCAGCGTGATGAACAGGGATGACTTCCCATTGCCACTGCTGGGCATGGTCCATCTCAGCAACCATGTCGAACAACGGTCCCCAGTCCTGTTCTCGGAACGGCTGGACATCACAGCTCACGTGGAGAACCTGAGGGGCCACCGTTCCGGGACGCAAGTGGACGTGGTGGTGGAGGTGCGCAGTGCCGGGACGGCCGACCTCCGGTGGCGGGGAGTCTCTACGTATCTCGCCAAAGGCGTATTCCTGCCGGGGATCGACAAACCTTCGCCTGCTGAAAGCAGGGCTGACTTCAAAGCCCCCGATCCAACGGCCTTGTGGCACCTGGGCGTTGATACCGGCAGGGCTTACGCAGCAGTCTCAGGCGACTTCAACCCGATACACCTCAGCGTGTTGTCAGCCAAAGCCCTCGGGATGCGCCGGTCCATAGCCCATGGCATGTACTTGGCGTCGAGGGCGCTGGCGGACGTTGGCGCGGTCAAGGGGGATTCATTTAGCTGGGACGTTGACTTCGAAGCGCCGGTGTTCCTGCCGGCACGCGTTGCCCTTGACATCGGCAGCGAGCAGCTTCCAGCAGGGGCGTGGCAAAAGTCCGCTTTTGTTGCCTGGAACCCGAGGTCCGGCCGCAAGTATTTCGCCGGAACCGTGGCTGCACTCTAGGGTGCTGGCCTCACGGCTCGCAGGATCCGGTGCAGGCTCAGGAGGATCGATTCGGAAGCGGTCACGGTCCTTTCGTCCGGGTCAGGCTCTGCCGGGTCCGGGCTGGCTGTGGCGGCCATGCAGGCTGCCACAGCCGCTTCCGCCGAGCTGAACAGCCGGTGCTGTGATGCGGTGTCTTCACTATGGAATGAGCGCAACAGCTCTCCGGTGGCGGTCATGGCCTCTGCCAGCGGCACGCTGTCCCTGAAGGGGACCGTATACGGTACGTCTTCCTGCCAGATGACGTCGGAGAGAACCTCCGTCATGTCCTGGATGTGGAACGTCACCCTTTCCAGCTCGCGCAGGTTGCGGTAGTCCAGGTCCACGTCCCGGGGGTGGAGCCGCCGGCGCGGGTTCGCGCGTCGGCTGGCGTCTGCTTCCTGGACTAGGTGCCTGACGGACCGGGCGGCCGTTGCAAGCTCGTCCGAACGGCGGGACCAGTCCTCATGCTCCGGGGGCCACTTCTCCTTGAGCGCTGCCCCCATGTCCGTCAGCTGTGTGCCAAGTGCCAGTCGGAGCTCGTCCAGGCTGGCGGCCGCAGCATTGAAGTGCAAGGGCGGAAACACCAGGAGGTTCACGGCGATGCCGACAGCAACGCCCACACCCATCTGGATGAGGTAGCCGAAGGAAAAATCATCAGGGTTGCTTCCGCCCACCAACAGGACCAGCAGTGCCGCCGTTGGAATCCAGTCCCTTCCCGATCCCAGCCGCGGCAGGCCCGCGAGCAGCACGCCGATGCCCATGAAGACCGCAACGCTCACCGGAGAAGGATCCGTGACATTGACCAGGAGGAACGCAAGGCCAATTCCCATGGCCAGGCCCACCAAAGTCTGGAGGCCCTGGCGTACTGAACCGGCAACGTTGTGGTACATCGAGACCAAGGCGCCCAGAGGGGCATAATACGGATACTCCGCCGCCGCTCCTGGCATGTACGGGGCGACAAAAAAGGCCAGGCCGGCAGCCAGCGCAGCCTTTGCGGCCAGCTGAAGGCGCTGCACTTCGAACGCTACACCTACGCCTTTGACCGCCCGGCGCAAGAGCCTGGTCCCGTTAGGCAGCCTGGCCGCCCGCGGCGGTTGAGTATCACCCATCCGCCCCACCTTAGGGGCAGGGTCCCGCTAGGACAAGGCAGCGGCCGCACGCCTGACCTCAGCGGCCAGGCGGTGCGCCTTACCGGGAGTACGGCCTTCCTCTGCGCGCTGCGGAATGTAGCCAAAACCAAGTCCGTAGGATGGGTCCGCGAAGCCCAGAGCCGCGTTGGCGCCTTCATGGCCAAAGGCGCGGTGGCTGCCAAAATTCCGTGACGGATGGGGCTTCATGAACACCACGGCAAAGGCGTTGTCGAGCCCCGAGGAACGGTCCAGGCCCCACACCTGTTCCTGGGACATCGCTGCCACTGTGCCAGGCGAGAGCAATGGCGGGCCGCTTTCGACGCCGGTGGTAGCCGCTGCGTACAGGCGTGCAAGCCCTTCGGCCGAACCGACCCCGCCGGCCGCGCTCATGCCGGCCTCCCGTACCGTCCGCTGGTTGGGCAGCTCCATGATGGTGCTCACGGCAGCGTTGCCATTGATTCCTTCAAGGCTCAGTGGGTCCAGCCACGGCTGCTGCGGGTCGGCGTCGTAGAGGACATCCCGGTAGCGGCTGTCCAGCTCAACCGGCAGCCCCAGGAAGAAGTCGACGCCGAACGGCTCGCGGATGCGGCTGTTGTACAGCGACTGGAGCGTACTGCCGGCCACTCGCCGGCATAGTTCCTCCATCATGATCCCGATGGTGATCGCGTGGTATCCGAAGCAGCTGCCTGGGCGCCACGCCGGCACAGTTGCCGCTAGCCGCGCGGCTGCTTCCGGCGTAGTGAACTCACCGAGGGCGAAGCCGCCCTCGACGCCCAACACCCCGGCCTGGTGGGACAAAGCCTGACGGACAAGGAGGCGGTCCTTTCCGTGCTGCCCGAATTCCGGCCAGTAGTGTGCCATGGTGCGGTCCAGATCCAGCAGACCGTCCTGGACCAGCAAGGCAATCACCATCGCGGCCACGCCCTTCGAACAGGAGTAGGCGCCCGTGATGGAATCTGACGAGATGAGAGGGCCGCCGCTGAGGTCAACTACCTTGGTGCCGTGCTGGTAGGCAGCCAGCTGCGCGCTGTAGCGCTCATCCTGGGCAAGGAGAGATTCGAACAGGTCAAAAACGCCCTCGAAACCGGGTGCGGCAAGGCCATGGGAAATCTGCATGGCCTTAGCTTAGCGGCTTAGAAAGCGCTTTCCGATGTTGACCTGGCCCCATGCCCTGGCGTCACCTTTTCATCTGGCCGCACCGGACCCGGGGGAGTACCGTTCCCGAAGGGGCGTCCGCCCAGGGATTCCCGGCTGTGGGCATCCAACCAGCCCGACAACTCCGGCCCCTGCGGCACGATGCCCGTGGGGTTGATGTCCTCGTGCACGAGGTAATAGTGCTGCTTGATCTGGACGAAATCGATCGTGTCGCCAAATCCGGGCGTCTGGAAAAGATCACGGGCATAGCCCCACAACGCCGGCATTTCGGAAAGCTTCTGGCGGTTGCACTTGAAGTGGCCGTGGTACACGGCATCGAACCGGGCCAGGGTGGTGAAGAGCCGGACGTCCGCCTCGGTAATGGTGTCTCCGACCAGGTATCGCTGGCCGGAGAGCCGCTCCTCCAGCCAGTCCAAAGCCGTCCAAAGCCGGGCGAAGGCGGCGTCGTAGGCTTCCTGCGACCCGGCAAAGCCGCAGCGGTAGACCCCGTTGTTGACCTCTGTAAAGACGCGTTTGTTGACTGCGTCAATTTCTGCCCGCAGCTCTACCGGGTACAGTTGCGGCGCGCCCGCACGGTGGAACTGCGTCCATTCGGTGGAGAAGTCGAGGGTGATCTGGGGGAAATTGTTCGTCACAACTTCACCGCTGGCGACATCCACGATCACAGGGACAGTGATGCCCCTCGGATAGTTGGGAAACCGCCGGAAATACGCGGTTTGGATACGCTCGATGCCCAAGACCGGATCAACGCCGCCTGGGTCCAGGTCGAAAGTCCAGGAACGGGCGTCATGGGTGGGTCCAGGCTGCCCAAGGGAAATGGCATCTTCGAGGCCCAGAAGCCTTCGTACGATGACAGTCCGGTTGGCCCACGGGCAGGCTCTTGCAGCGATCAGGCGGTACCGTCCCGACTCCAGGGGCCAGCCGCGATCCCCGTTGGGTCCGGGAGTGCCTTCACGGGTGATCCGGTCCTCGATGTAATTGGTATCGCGGGTGAACTCCGCACCGCCGGTAACATAGGCGCCCAACGTGCTGTGATCGTCGCCACCCTTGGGGCCGGACGTCGGCGCTGCTCCCGTTTCCTGTTTCATCCGACTACCCTATGCTCCTGCAACGAGAATCGCCGAGATAGGCTGCCAGGCCACCACCCACGAAGCCCCCACGACGGCGGCGAACAACGCAATCCAGATAAACGAGGGCACGGACGTGGAGCGATAAAGCAGATAGGCGTCGGAGCTGGCCAAGCGGTCCCTGCGGCGAAAATGCACGTGCATGAGCTTGATCACATCGCGGACTGCAGCCACTAACAGAGCCAGCCCGAGCGCGATCGCCACATGGCCGGTGAAGGCGTGCGGAACGAAAAAAACCAGCGCGGCGCCCGCCGCGGCTGCGCACACAGTGATGAGGAACCCCGCCAGGTTGCGAACGAAAAGAAGCGACAAGAGCAGGGTCAGTGAGCCTGCCGTCAGCGCGGCCGGCCCCCAGCCGTTGAAGCCGGACCAGACCAGCGCCGCCCCGGTCAGTGCCGGAACCGGGTATCCCCAGAAGCCGGACCACACGGCAGCCAACCGGCCCCTGCTGTAGCTGGTGGTTGTCCCCGAGTGATCCAGGCTGAGCCTGATCCCGCCCAGTCTTTGTCCGCTCATAAGAGCGGCAAAAGCATGGCCCAGCTCATGGGTAGCGGTGGCCAACAGGCCAAAGTATCGCCAAGTGGCCCGGGGAATCGACAATGCAGTGGCCACAAGAAGGACCACCGCCAATTCACTGAGGGAAACATCAGGGAGGGCGGTCTGGCCGAAAGCTTCAACGAGGCGCTGCCACAGTTGGCCGGGCAGGGTGTTCATCGCCTGCCCGCGGGGAGGTAGTCAGAGTGCGCCATAGCCCTCTACGGTACTAGAGGGCAGGTGGACCTGCCGGCGCCCCGGCCTGGGGCGCGCTATGAATCGAGGAATACCGTGTCCACTTTGAAGGAACGACTGCACGCTGATGTGGTGACGCACATGAAGGAGCGCAACAAGGTAGCGCTCACGACCGTGCGCAACGTACTGGGCGAGATCGAAACCCGCGAAAAGTCAGGGAAGACGCCTGTGGTGCTGGACGACGCCCAGGTGACGTCCCTGCTGCAGAAGGAAGCGGCCAAACGCCGCGACACCGCGCGGATCTATACGGAGGCAGGAGAACCTGACCGCGCTGCCGCTGAAATCGCCGAGGCGGAGGTCATCGAGGCTTACTTGCCAAAGCAGCTGACCGAAGCTGAAGTGGAAGCCATCGTTGATGGCGTCATTGCCGAGATCAGCGCCCAGGGCCAGGTGCCCGGCATGCGCCAGATGGGCGAGGTGATGAAGCCGGTCACCGCGAAGGTCGCTGGCCGCTTCGACGGAAAAGCCGTCAGCCAGATGGTCCGCAGCCGGCTCGGTTAAAACGAAAGGCACGTCCACGGTTGCCGTGGGCGCGCCTCATCGTCTCCGGGTGCGCCTGCGGTAGCGGGCGCCGGGGGTGTCCTTGTACTGCTATCAGCCTTCGCAGTCCGTGCAGTAGCTGTGTCCGTCTTTCTGCCGCGCGATCTGCGAGCGGTGCCGGACAAGGAAGCAGGAGTAGCAGGTGAACTCGTCATCGGCCTGGGGGATGACCTGGACGATCAGTTCCTCGGCAACGAATTCGCCGCCCGGAACGCCTGCGCCGTCCAGTCCATCTGCCTCATCGAGTTCCAGCACAACGCTGCGGGCGTCCGGTGCGTTCGCGGACTGGAGCGCCTCGAGCGAGTTGTCCTGCGACTCCTTGACGTCGGAGCGGAGTTCATCGTAATCGGTTGCCACTTAGGTGTTTCTCTTTTCTTTGGTTCAGTCTGTCGCGTATGCAACGTACAGCATGGCGCTGGTATTCCCCAACGGGCTAACGCTCCACTACACGTGTGGCGCGCGATATTCGATCCGAATGTGACCAACGGCATTGCTGCGGGCTACTAAAGCATGGAACCTGCAATCAGCACAAGGCCGACGGCGGCCGCAGCCGGATCGAAGTTTGCCGCCATAGAAAAAAGCCCCTGGAATCCTTGGATTCCAGGGGCTTTCCCTTCTGTGCGCGGAGGGGGACTTGAACCCCCACCCCCTTTCGAGGACTAGCACCTCAAGCTAGCGCGTCTGCCATTCCGCCACCCGCGCAGGTGGTAATTCGGACAACGTTTCCGCCTTTCAGCGTTTCGCATTTCTCCGAAGCAGCGAGAAAGACTCTACATGAACTTTCCTGGAACATGAAATCGGGCCCGATGGGTAGGCTGAAGGCACGGAAATCCGCCCAGGTTCCCAGCAGCCGCCACCTTCATGAGGAGTGCCCAATGACCCAAATCCGTCCCGAAGATGAAGTCGTCCGGATCTGCCAGGAACTCATCCGGATTGACACCTCCAATTACGGCGACGGGTCCGGACCCGGCGAACGCGCCGCAGCCGAGTACACAGCCGGCCTGATCGAGGAAGTCGGGTTGTCCGCCGAAATTTTCGAGTCGGCCCCTGGCAGGGCAAGCGTCGTCTCCAGGATGGCTGGGGAGGACCCGGGCGCAAGTGCCCTCGTGGTCCACGGCCACCTTGACGTGGTCCCCGCTATCAGGGAGCAGTGGTCGGTAGATCCGTTCGGCGCGGAGCTCAAGGACGGCCTCATCTGGGGGCGCGGCGCAGTGGACATGAAGGACATGGACGCCATGATCCTCTCCGTGCTGCGCGGGTTCGCCAGAACGGGACGGAAACCGAAGCGGGACATCATCTTCGCCTTCTTCGCTGACGAGGAGGCTGGGGGCGAATACGGGGCCCGGTACGCGGTGGACAAGCGCCCGGAACTTTTCGAAGGTGCGACGGAGGCCATCTCCGAGGTAGGCGGGTTTTCGGCAACCATTGGCGGGCAGCGCACCTACCTCCTTCAGACCGCGGAAAAGGGGATCTCCTGGCTCCGCCTCGTTGCCCACGGACGGGCCGGCCACGGTTCGCAGATCAATACTGACAACGCGATCACACGGCTGGCAGCCGCTGTGACCCGGATCGGGGAATACAAATGGCCCATTGAGCTGACTCCTACCACCCGTCAGTTCCTGGACGGCGTGACAGAACTCACGGGAGTGGAATTCGATCCGGACAACCCGGACATCCTCCTGAACCAACTCGGCACGGTGGCCCGGTTCGTGGGGGCAACACTGCAAAACACCACCAACCCGACCTTGCTGAACGGCGGCTACAAACACAACGTGATTCCGGAATCGGCCGAGGCCCTTGTTGACTGCCGCACACTGCCTGGCCAGCAGGACCACGTGCTCGAAATAGTCCGTGAGCTCGCCGGAACCGGGGTGGACGTCAGCTACGTGCACAACGATGTCTCCCTGGAGGTTCCCTTCGCGGGCAACCTGGTGGATTCCATGATTGACGCGCTGCATGCCGAAGACCCGGGAGCCAAAGTTCTGCCTTACACCCTCTCTGGAGGCACGGACAACAAGTCCCTGAGCCGCCTGGGCATCACGGGCTACGGCTTCGCGCCGCTGCAGCTTCCGGACGACCTCGACTTCACCGGCATGTTCCACGGCGTCGACGAGCGCGTCCCGGCGGATTCGCTGAAGTTCGGTGCGCGCGTACTCAACACACTCCTTACGAACTACTGAGACAGGCCCAGCATGACACCCGAGGACGTGTTGCCGGACGCCCTGCTGGAGCGGTTCAGGGGGCGCGCCGCAACCTATGACCGCGATAATGCGTTTTTCCACGAAGACCTTGAGGAGCTCGCCGCCGCCGGCTACCTTAGGCTCTTTGTCCCCGTGTCCGACGGCGGCCTGGGGCTTGGGCTGGAATCGGCGGCACAGTGCCAACGGCGGCTGGCAACGGCGGCGCCAGCCACCGCCCTGGCCGTGAACATGCACCTGGTCTGGACCGGCGTCGCACAGGTGCTCGCGGCCAGGGGCGATCAGTCCTTGGACTATGTCCTGCGGGAAGCGGCCGGAGGCGAGATCTTCGCGTTCGGGAACTCGGAGGCGGGCAACGACTCCGTGCTGTTTGATTCGCGCACGGTGGCGGCGCCGTTGCTGGATGGCGGTTACAGCTTCACGGGAACAAAGATCTTCACAAGCCTCTCACCGGCCTGGACACAGCTGGGGATCTTCGGCAAAGATACCGAGGCCCGGAACGGCGAAGGGGAGTTGGTCCACGGTTTCCTCCGCCGGGACGCCCCCGGCTACCGGATCCTGGACGACTGGGACACGCTGGGGATGCGTGCGAGCCAGTCCAACAGCACCGTGCTGGACGGCGCCGAAATCCCGCCGGACCGGATCTTCCGCAAACTGCCCGTCGGCCCCAACGCCGATCCGCTGATTTTCGCCATCTTCGCGTGTTTCGAAACGTTGCTGGCCGCCGTCTACACAGGAATCGGAGAACGGGCCCTGGATTTGGGGGTCGCAGCGGTTAAGCGGCGGACTTCGGTGAAGAACGGCGGCCGAAGCTACGCCCAGGATCCTGACATCCGCTGGAAAGTGGCAGAGGCGGCCATGGCCATGGACTGCCTCTATCCGCAGTTGGCCGTAGTGGCCCGGGATGTTGATGCCCTCGTCGACCATGGACCGCAGTGGTTCCCCAAGCTCGTGGGGCTGAAAGTCAACGCAACCGAAACTGCACGCCGTGTGGTGGACCTTGCCATCAGGGTAAGCGGCGGCTCAAGCTATTTCCGGGGCTCGGAACTGGAGCGGCTCTACCGCGACGTGCTGGCCGGCATATTCCACCCGTCGGATGACGAGTCGGCACACAACACGGTTGCCAACGCCTGGCTCGGCCCGCTCGAAGCCTGAACCGCCTCGGCAGCGAACCCCTAGACAGTCCGCTGGACCTGCATCACCCGGCGGCGGAGCCAAAAGCGCCTGCCTCCGCCCACGTACAGCTTGCTGCGCTCCAACTCCCACTTGCCGTATTCGGAATGTTCCACAAGACGGCGCCGGGCGTCAGGGAGGGAATCGTCAGGACTGACCGTCAGTACGAGGTACTCGTACTGCCTCAGATAGTCCCGTTCCCGCTGGACCGAGCTGGTGAGAAAATGTTCCTTCATTGCTCTCCATTTTCGTCCTTTTCCGGCTAACGTGAAGTCATGAGCATCGATCCGCGTGTCGCGCTTCAGTCCTTAACTTCCTCCTTGGAAGAACACCTTATAGCAGCGTCCAACCGCCGCGGTGATGGGGACCCCGCCGTAGAGGCGGCTTTTTTTGCCGTCGCGGATGCGTTCGAAGTTTATGAGGACGCCCTTTACGAGGCCTACAGCGAAGTGACGCCGCTGCAGGTTTTTGACGACGAAGAGGACGAAGACGAAGAACGGGATGTCGACGACGAAGAGGACCTGGAGATCCTCGAGGACTAAGACCCGGTCAACCGGCCGCCAGTCAGCGTTGGGCCGGTTCGGACACGTCCTCCAGGGCCCGCGAAATTTCCGGCGGTAGCGGGGAAAGCTGCGCGTCAAGGATTTCCTTGAGCTGGACAGGCGTCCGGGGGCCCACGATGGCCGAGGCCACTCCGTGCTGGGAGAGCACCCAGCTGAGTGACACGTCGAGCGGCGTGCGCCCCAGACCCTTCGCAGCCATTGAAACAGCCTCCACCACACGGGAGGCCTCCTGGCCGAGATACGGTTCCACATAGGAGGCAAGGCCAGGGTTGGCGGCCCGCGAATCGCCCGGGATGCTGCCTCTGTACTTGCCCGTCAGCACTCCACGCCCCAGCGGCCCCCACGCCAGCAGCCCCAGCCCGGCATCCTCCACCGCAGGAATCAATTCTTCTTCAGGCCTCCGCCGGAGCAGCGAATATTCTGCCTGGGCGGCGACCAGCGGGAATCCGGCGATGGCGGCGGCCTTGGCGCTCTGCCAGCCGTTGAAGTTTGAGATGCCGGCGTAACGGGCACGGCCGCTCCGTAAGGCGAACTCCAAGGCGGACAATGTCTCATCGAGGGGGACGTTGGGATCCCAGGCCTGGGCAAACCAAATATCGACGTAATCGGTGCCCAGTCGTGCGAGGCTGGCATCGAGCCCCGACAGCATCGCGTTACGCGACGTGTCCACGGTCCGCCGGCCGTCCGGCGTCGAGATTCCGGCTTTGGTGGAGATCGAGACCTCGGTGCGGGAGACGACGTCGCCCAGCAGCGAGCCGATCAGCGCCTCCGACCTGCCGTCGGAATAAGAGGCCGCCGTATCGATGTGCCGGCCGCCCGCGTCCACAAACGTCCGCAGCAATTCGGTGGCGTCCTGCTCATCGGTTTCGCCAGCCCATGACATGGTCCCGAGAGATAGGGCGGAGACTCGCAATCCACTGTTGCCGACGTAACGCTGCTGCATAGCAGCAAGCTTACGGGGAATCAGCGGGGTCCATGACGTAGGGTCTTAGCGTGAACTGGTTTGAGGCGGCCCTGCTGGGCCTAGTGCAGGGACTGACCGAATTTCTACCGATTTCATCAAGCGCGCACCTACGGATCGTCGGGCAATTCCTGCCCAACGCTGCCGATCCCGGTGCCGCATTCACCGCTATCACGCAGCTCGGTACCGAAACAGCCGTCCTCGTTTTTTTCTGGCACGACATCGTCCGCATCGTCAAGGCGTGGCTCGGCTCGCTGACCGGAAAAGTCTCGCGACAGGACCCTGACGCGCGGATGGGCTGGCTCGTGATTCTCGGCAGCCTTCCCATCATCGTCCTGGGGCTCCTGTTCCAGGACCAGATCGAATCAGTCCTGCGCAGTCTCTGGATTGTTGCAACGACCTTGATCGTGTTCGGCCTGGTACTCGCCGTGGCGGATGCCGTGGGCAAACAGGAACGGGAGCTGACCCGATTAACCTATAAGCACGGCATCCTTTTCGGTTTCGCCCAGGCAATGGCCTTGATTCCGGGCGTTTCCCGCTCCGGTGGCACTATCACCGCGGGCCTGCTCATGGGGTACACCCGTGAAGCCGCCGCCCGCTATTCGTTCCTCCTGGCCATTCCCGCAGTCTTCGGCAGCGGACTGTTCCAGCTCTACAAGACGGTATCGAAGGAAGGCATCACCGGCCCCTACGGCCTGCCGGAGACTGCCATGGCCACCGTCATCGCCTTCGTGGTGGGCTACGTCATTATTGGCTGGTTCCTGAAGTTCGTCTCGACGCGCAGCTACCGGCTCTTTGTCTGGTACCGGATCTTCCTGGGCCTTGCCCTGTATCTGCTGCTCGGTTTCAATGTGATCAGCGCCTGACAGTAGGCTTGGCCTGTGAAATCCTGGATATCCCGCCCCGTTCCTGACCTGCCCGGCCATATGCCTGCCATGAGGCTTTTTGACACTGTCCAAGGCCGGGAAGTTGAACTCCAGGGCGACGGCGACCAGTCGTTGTATGTCTGCGGGATCACGCCTTACGACGCCACACACATGGGTCACGCGGCCAGTTACGTTGCGTTTGACCTGTTGAACAGGGCCTGGCGTGATGCCGGCCAGCGCGTGGCCTACGTACAAAACGTCACCGACGTCGATGACCCGCTGCTGGAGCGGGCCACTGCCACGGGCGTCGACTGGCAGGACCTTGCCGCCAGCCAGATCGAACTTTTCCAGACGGACATGGTGGCCCTGAATGTCCTCGCGCCGGACCACTACGTCGGCGCTGTGGAATCCGTCCCGCTGATCGTTCCCGCCATTGAGCGGCTCCTCAGCAAAGGCCTCGCTTACCGCGTACCCGGCGGAGCGGGCGAGCCGGACGGCGATGTCTATTACGACGTCGAGGCGGCCGGAAAGCAGTCCGCCGCCGCCGATGCCTGGACCCTCGGTGATATCTCCGGCCTTGTGGAAACGGAGATGCTGGAACTGTTCGCCGAACGCGGCGGCGACCCCGGACGTGCCGGCAAGCGGCAGGCGCTGGACCCGCTCCTGTGGCGAGTCGCCAGAAAAGGTGAACCCAGCTGGCCCGGGGGAGAGCTCGGAGACGGACGCCCTGGCTGGCACATCGAGTGCACTGTCATCGCCCAGAAGTACCTCCCCGCCCCGTTTACGGTGCAGGGTGGGGGCTCCGACCTCATTTTCCCGCACCACGAGATGGGGGCGGGCCACGCCTACTCCCTAGCGGGCGTGCCGCTGGCCCACCACTATGCACATGCCGGCATGGTGGGGCTGGACGGCGAGAAAATGAGCAAGTCCAAAGGCAACCTGGTCCTGGTGTCGCGGCTCCGGGCCACGGGGGAGGAGCCCGCGGCCATCAGGCTGGCGATCCTGGCCCACCACTACCGGTCTGACTGGTCCTGGACCGACGCCGGTTTCGCGGAGGCGAAAGGACGGCTCTCAGCGTGGCGCAACGCACTCGAGGCTGCTCCGGAAGGTTCTGCCCTCGGGCTGATCGCGGAAATGCGTGCCGCCCTCGCAACGGATCTGGACGCGCCGGCGGCGGTTGGGGCGGTCGACCGTTGGGCCGCCGGAGCCGCTTCCGCCGCGGCAGCGGGCAGCCAGCAGGACCGTGCCCTGGTCAGTGACGCCGTCGAGGCGCTGCTCGGCGTCGTCCTTTAGACCGCCGTCCTGACGGTGCCGTCACCGGCGACGAGCACCGGAGCTCTCATCAATCCCGCCGCCGAAAACGTAGACGCCCGCCGCCTTGGCCTCGTCGATGACGGCGTGCGAGGCTTCGACCACCGCCTCGAACTCCTCCTCCGGGACCACCATCGCTTCACTGGGGAACGAGATCAGGTACTTCGTCATCAGGACTCCTCTGCTGTGGAAGTCTTACTGCTTGTCCTTGCCCCGGCGCTTCAGGTAGCGCTCAAACTCCCGGGCGATGGACTCCCCGCTGGCCTCAGGCAGATCGGCGGTGTCCTTCGCTTCCTCAAGCTGGCGCACATAGGCTGCGATCTCCGGATCTTCGGTGGCGAGCTCGTCCACGCCGCGTTCCCAGGCATCAGCTTCCTCGGCCAGTTCATGGGTGTCCAGCGGCACTTGGAGCAATTCTTCAATTCGGTGAAGGAGGGCCAGCTGAGCTTTGGGCGACGGCGCCTGGGCCACGTAGTGCGGCACGGCAGCCCACAGGGAGACGGTGGGGATCCCGGCCAGCAGCGCCACTTCGGCCAAAACTCCCACTATGCCCACGGGTCCCTCGTACTGGGATGCCTCCAGGTTCAGCCGTTCCCGCAGCGGTGCATCGTCCGAGGATGTGCTGACCGGGATGGGGCGGCTGTGGGGCACATCAGCCAACAGGGCTCCGACCAGCACAACATAGTCCACATTCAGGGCTTCCGCGTGGACCAGCAGCTCTGCCGTATAGGCACGCCACTTGTAGGACGGCTCGGTGCCCTGGACAAAGATGACGTCCACGTTGGAATCGGGCGCGCTGGCCTTGTAGATCCTGGTGGATGGCCACTTGATCTTCCGTTCGCCGGCCGCGTTGCGCCGTACCGTCGGCCGGGTGAACTGGAAGTCGTAATATTCGTCGGCGTCGATGGACGCAACTTTCTTGCCGCCCCAGAGCTTGTTCAGGTACCGCAGGGAATCGCTGGCCGCTTCCCCGGCGTCGTTCCAGCCCTCAAAGGCGGCCAGCATTACGGTGATGCGTTCACCCTCAGCCACTGGCTGCAGGAACCGCTCCGGCCCGGCCTCGGCACCCGGTTCGGTGGTGTCTCCGTCGAAGCTATTCATCCCATCACCCTACGTCCAAGAACCCGCGTCACGCATAGAATGAAGCGCCGAAAAATGATCGGCGCCGCGCCACGCCTGCCTGCGGGATGCCATGTATTCGCCGAGGGCGTAGCCCACAGCCCGCGTCCAGCAGGGCACCGTAGACTGAACACATGCGATCCCCAGCCACAATTTCCCCCCTCAAAGCAGTCCTCTGGGACATGGATGGCACCATTGTGGACACGGAGCCCTACTGGATCGCGGCCGAACACGCGCTGGTGGAAGCCCATGGCGGCACCTGGTCGCACGAACAAGCCATTCAGCTCGTCGGCCAGTCGCTGACCTACTCGGCTGGCATCCTCCAGAACGCCGGAGTGGACCTGGAAGCCCGGGAAATCATCGACACACTCACGGCAGAAGTCATCCGTGGCGTGCAACGCCGTGTGCCGTGGCGGCCCGGCGCCCGTGAACTCCTGGACGAGCTCCACCAGGAGGGTATCCGGTGCGCCCTCGTCACCATGTCCGAGGGTCCACTGGCCCGGGAAATCGTTGCGAACCTCCCCAGGCCCTACTTTGAATTTGTGGTGACAGGGGACACCGTCACCCAGGGCAAGCCGCACCCTGAGGCGTACCTGACCGCGGTTGAACTGCTTCAGGGCTCTGATCCGGCCCTGACCATCGATCACTGCATCGCCCTGGAAGATTCCGCGCCCGGCGTTGCAGCGGCAGTGGCTTCCGGCGTATCCACGGTGGCCATTCCCCACATCGTGCCTATCCCAGACAGCCCCCGGCACACCACCTGGGAGTCCCTGGCGGGCCGGACAGTGGCCGAACTGGTCGCCATTGCCGAGGACCGCAACCGAACAGGCGGCGCCGGGCGTCTGCTGGAAGCGGCGCAGGGGAGCCCCGCAGATGGGTGAGAAAACCACGCCGGCACGCCGCGAAGGAATCCCACTCGGCAGGATCGCGGGCATCCCTGTCATCCTGGCCTACTCATGGTTCGTCATCGCCGCCTTCACCGTGATTGTTTACGGACCGGTACTGCGGGAGAACAATCCGGCTCTCGGCGTAGCCGCCTACACGGTGGCATTTGCCTACGCCATCCTGCTACTGATTTCTGTGCTGGTGCACGAACTCGCCCACGCACTGACCGCGAAAATCTACGGCTGGCCGACGCAAAAGATCGTCCTGAACCTGTGGGGCGGGCACACCCAGTTTGAGAACTTCACAGCCACCCCGGGCCGGTCCGTGCTGGTGGCGCTTGCAGGACCAGCCGCGAACTTCGCGCTGGCCGGTGGCGCGTGGCTGGTCCTGTCCGGCGCCAGCCTTCCCAGCGTCGCGGAACTCCTGACCAACATCTTTATGTGGGCCAACCTGCTGATCGGTATTTTCAACGTCCTTCCCGGGTTGCCCCTCGACGGCGGCAGGATCGTCGAATCCGCCGTATGGAAAGCCACGGGCAGCCAAGCCAAAGGCACGGTCGCGGCAGGCTGGGCAGGCCGCGTCATCGTCGTCGCCCTGGGTTTCTGGTTCCTGGCCCGCCCCGTCCTGGCCGGAGAAACGACCGAACTCAGCCTGCTCATGATCACCGTCCTGGTGGGTGGATTCCTCTGGATGGGGGCATCGGCGTCTATCCAGCAGGGAACCATGCGCGGGCGGCTGCACCTCGTCAATGCTGCCGCACTGGCCAGGCCCGCCGTCGGAATTCCCAACACTTCCACGGTGGCGGACGTCCTTCGGCTGTCACCGACCGGTGTCCCTGCCGTGGTGGTGTGCGGACCCGATGGACGCCCGCAGGCCGTAGTGGACGTCCCGGCAGTGGCCGCAGTTCCGCCGCACGCCACAAGTTCCACGCCAGTAACGGCGGTGTCCTATGCCCTTGGTGCAGGCGCCTACGTGCCTGAGTGGTCAAAAGGCCAGGAGCTCATCCAGTACCTCGGCCAGCTGGAAGGCCAGGAGTATGCGGTGGTTGACCACCGCGGCACAGTGACCGGGCTGCTGGCCCAGGATGTTGTGGTGGCAGCCATCACCGGTAAGAGCGTGCGCCCCAATAGGTATCCACAGCGCCAGAACCGGTAGAGTTACCTGCCGGTCGCGTTTAGCTGCCACACGGTTTCCGTTGTGGGGCCAGGCCGGACAGGACAGCCCCCACCAAGTGCGCAGCCCCACAGTTTTACAGGAGCGAGGAAAATTCATGAGCAGCGAATCTGCCGCCACCGAAGCCGCAGCAAAACCCCAGACAGGTGTTGCCGCCAACGGAGCCCAGCCGGTGGGAGCTGCGCGGCGCCGGGGACCCTTCCGTGAGGGCGAACGCGTCCAGCTGACCGACGAGCGCGGCCGCATGAACACCATCACTCTTGAGGTGGGTGGCGCCTTCCACACCCACCGGGGATTCCTCAACCACGACGAGATCATCGGCAAGGTTGACGGCTCCGTTGTGGTGAACAACGTAGGCCAGCAGTACCAGACGCTGCGCCCCCTGCTCTCCGACTTTGTCCTGTCCATGCCCCGCGGCGCCGCCGTTGTCTACCCCAAGGACGCCGGCCAGATCGTCACCATGGCGGATATCTTCCCCGGGGCCAGGGTCGTTGAAGCGGGCGTCGGCTCCGGAGCACTGTCCATCTCCCTCCTGCGGGCGGTGGGCGACAACGGTTACCTGCACTCCTTTGAACGGCGGGAAGAATTCGCCGACATTGCCCGCGGCAACGTTGAAACAATCTTCGGCGGACCCCACCCGGCGTGGAAAGTTTCACTCGGTGACTTCCAGGAGGAAGTTGTCCGCAGCGAAGCCCCCGGATCCGTTGACCGGGTGGTTCTGGACATGCTGGCCCCGTGGGAGTGCCTCGACGCCGTAGCAACAGTGCTTGCTCCGGGCGGCGTCTGGATCAACTACGTGGCCACAGTGACCCAGCTTTCCCGCACGGCTGAAGCTATCCGCGCCGACGGCCGTTTCACCGAGCCCGACGCCTGGGAGTCCATGGTCCGCGGCTGGCACCTTGAAGGCCTCGCGGTCCGCCCCGACCACCGGATGGTTGCCCACACAGGTTTCCTGCTGGTCACCCGGCGTTTGGCCGACGGCGTGACCGGGATCTCTGTCAAGCGGCGCCCGTCGAAAACCGACTTTGACGAAGCCGATGTGAATGCCTGGACACCGGGAGCAGTGGGGGAGCGGCTGGTCTCAGACAAGAAGCTCCGCCGAGCCGCCCGCGACGCAATCGCGGGGACCAACGTCAAGGACGATCCGGAGATCACGAACTAGTCCAGATTTCGGGAGTCTTCAGCTGTACCTGCCAACTTGGGGCTAAGGTCTTAAGAGAAGCGCAGGAAGGGGCTGATGCATCATGGAGACTCCGAACCAGGACTCCGGACGTACACCGGCAGAGCAGTCTGCCGTTAATGATTTGTCTGTTGCTGACAGGCAGGTCAACATCCTCCGGGACAAGCTCAGGCACATTGACCGCCAACTCGCGGCCGCAACACAGAACAACGCCAAGCTGGTCACCATGCTGGAAGCCGCGAAAGCGGAGATCCTGCGGCTCAAGAACGCCCTCGACCAGGAGGGGCAGCCGCCATACAGCTTCGGCACCATTCTCCAACTCAATCCGAAGCGCCAGCCGTCCGCCGGCAACAGCGGCCAAGCCACCACCGAGGAATCAGCGGATATCTTCAATGCCGGCCGGAAGATGCGGGTAGGCATCAGCCCCTTGGTCAACATCAGCCAGCTGGCCGTTGGCCAGGAAGTCCTCCTCAACGAGGCCCTTCTGATTGTTGCCGGCCTTGGCTACGAACGCGCCGGCGAGCTGGCAACCCTGAAGGAGATGCTGGGTACGGACCGGGCCCTCGTCGTCGGACGCGCCGACGAAGAACGGGTCATCAGGCTCTCAGGCGCCCTGCTGGGCGAAAAGCTCCGGGTTGGGGACGCCCTGTCCATTGATTCCCGGACAGGCTATGCGCTGGAGAAAGTCCCGCGGTCCGAGGTTGAGAACCTGGTCCTGGAGGAAGTTCCCGACATCACCTACGAGGACATCGGCGGGCTGGGCCCCCAGATCGAACAGATCCGCGACGCCGTCGAACTGCCGTTCCTTCACCCCGACCTCTACCGCGAGCATGGACTGAAGGCCCCCAAAGGCATTCTGCTGTACGGCCCCCCGGGCTGCGGTAAGACGCTGATCGCGAAGGCGGTGGCAAACTCGCTGGCAGCCCGGGCAGCCGAGCGGTCCGGGAACGTCGACCTGAAGAGCTACTTCCTCAACATCAAGGGCCCCGAACTGTTGGACAAGTACGTCGGTGAAACCGAACGCCACATCCGGCTGATCTTCTCCCGTGCGCGTGAAAAGGCCTCGGACGGCAGCCCCGTTGTGGTGTTCTTCGACGAAATGGACTCCCTGTTCCGCACACGCGGTACGGGCATCTCCTCCGACGTCGAAACCACCATCGTGCCGCAGCTTCTGAGCGAGATCGACGGCGTGGAGCGCTTGGACAACGTCATCGTCATCGGCGCGTCCAACCGCGAAGACATGATCGACCCCGCGATCCTTCGTCCGGGCCGGCTGGACGTCAAGGTCAAGATCCAGCGGCCGGATGCCGAAGCAGCCGCGGACATCTTCAACAAATACATCACTACAGACCTGCCCTTCCACGAGTCTGACCTTGCCGAATACGACGGCGATGTCCAGGCCACTGTGGACGCCATGGTCCAGCGCACGGTGGAAGCCATGTACTCCACGGAGAAGTCCAACGAATACCTGGAAGTCACGTACGCCAACGGGGACACCGAGATGCTCTACTTCAAGGACTTCAACTCCGGTGCGGTGGTCCAAAACGTTGTAGACCGGGCCAAGAAGTATGCCATCAAGGACCTGTTGACCCTCCACCAGAAGGGCCTGCGGATCGAGCACCTCCTCCGAGCCGTCGTGGACGAGTTCCGCGAGCATGAGGATATGCCGAACACCACCAACCCGGATGACTGGGCCCGCATCTCGGGCAAGAAGGGCGAGCGGATCACCTATATCCGGACCATCGTCCAGGGCAAGGCCGGACAGGAACCCGGGAAGTCCATCGAAACGATGCCCAGCACAGGACAGTACCTGTGACGGCTGCTGCGGAACCCGCCAGCGGAGGAGGACTCCCTGTCGGCGGGGCCATGCGGGTTATGGGCGCGGAGACGGAATACGGGATCCACGCTCCGGCTGCTCCCTCGGCTAACGCCACCATGATGTCGGCCCGGGTGGTGCAGGCATATGCGCAGGTGACACGCCAGCGCGCGGCCGGCGGAGCGGAGACGCGGTGGGACTACACGGATGAGGAGCCGCTGCACGACGCCCGCGGCTGGACCCTTGACCGGGCCTCGGCGCACCCGAGCCAGCTCACGGACCAGCCGCCGGTCCTGGATGCGGAGGCCGTCGCCCTTGCCTACGGCCGCGAAGAACTGGAACTGGACGGACAGGACGAGTCCGGGACACTGCTGATGAACATGGTGCTCGGTAATGGCGCCCGCCTGTATGTGGACCACGCCCACCCGGAGTACTCAAGCCCCGAGGTCACCAACCCCCGCGACGCCGTGACGTGGGACGCCGCCGGCGACCTGGTGGCATTGGCCGCGGTACGCCGGCTCACAATGGACCCCGAGTTGCCCGCGGTAAACCTGTACAAGAACAATACGGACAACAAGTCCGTGTCCTATGGCTCGCACGAGAACTACCTCATGCCACGCTCCGTTCCGTTCGGGGACATCGTGCGCGGGTTGACGCCCTTCTTCGTTACGCGGCAAATATTTTGCGGCGCGGGCAGGGTGGGCCTGGGCCAGGACAGTTCTGTTCCGGGGTACCAGATCAGCCAGCGGGCCGATTTTTTTGAGGCGGAGGTCGGCCTTGAAACCACCATCCGGCGGCCCATCATCAACACCCGCGATGAACCGCATGCCACGGCGGACAAGTACCGCCGGCTGCATGTCATCATCGGCGACGCCAACTTGAGTCAGGCGTCCAACTACCTCAAGTTCGGCACTACTGCCATGGTCCTCAGTCTCATCGAGGCGGGCCTGGCACCGAAGCTGGAGGTGCATGAACCGGTCGCCGCTCTGCAGGCCATCAGCCATGACACGTCCCTGACCACCAAGCTGCGGTTGCTGGACGGGCGCCGCGTCACTGCGCTGGACCTGCAGTGGATCTACCACGAAGCAGCGGCAAAGCTCGCCCAGGACACCGGGGTTTCCGACGCCCTCGACGGCGACGGCCACACGCACGAGGTACTGGAGCGCTGGGCCAACACCCTGACGCAACTCGACAGCGACAGGTCGGCAGCGGCTTCCTCGGTCGAATGGCTCGCCAAGCTCTCGCTCCTTGACGGCTACCGGGATCGGGACGGACTTGCCTGGGACGATGCCAGGCTGGGCCTCGTGGACCTCCAGTGGGCGGACATCCGGCCAGAGAAGGGCCTTTACTACCGCCTTCTGGCGAGGGACCGGATGCAGCGGATTGTGAACGACGCCGACATCGCCGCAGCGGTCACGGAACCGCCGTCGGACACCCGGGCCTACTTCCGCGGCCGCTGCGTCAGCAGCTTCGGAAAGGATGTCGTGGGGGCCAGTTGGGACTCGGTAATCTTCGATGTGCCGGGCTACGGACGTCTCCAGCGGGTGCCCACCCGCGAGCCGCTGAGGGGGACCAAAGCACTGACAAGTGGCCTGTTTGCCCGGCACCGGGAGGCTGGTCCTTTCCTGGCGGAACTGCTCGGACATAACACCAATCCGCCGGGGGCGTAAACCACCCCGGCAGCCCCGGAGCGTGGCAATATGGGCGTATCGGATGTTCCACCCGGACCCGAGCTTTAAGGAAGAGGGAGATAACAATGGCAGGCCAGGAGCAGCAGCAGCCGCAGTCGCACGACAGCCAGGTCGAAGAGGACGTGCCGGAGGCCCCTCCCGCGCCGCCCGAAGCGCAGGCATCCGCAGCGACCCAGGGCGTGGATGACCTCCTTGACGAAATCGACGGCGTCCTGGAATCCAACGCCGAAGAATTCGTTCGGGCGTTCGTCCAAAAGGGCGGTCAGTAACCGGTCCGACACGGCGGCGGGAGCCGCGGACGGCCGCAGATCTGGCAAGACGTTGACTTACTACGTTGAAGGAGTGCATCAGTGCAGGAACCGACCGCCCACCAGGTAGCCGCCAACGCGACATCCTCGTTCACCGAGCATCTGCAGCGGGATCGGCCGGAACTGCTTCCGTACAACCGGGACTTACCCGCCGGGGCAGCCGCCACGCCGCTGCAGGTGCCGCACGCCACCACCATCGTGGCTTTGAGCTACGAAGGCGGAGTCCTGATGGCCGGAGACCGCCGGGCGACCATGGGCAACGTCATTGCCAGCCGCCACATAGAGAAGGTGTTTCCGGCCGACCACTACTCGGTGCTGGGCATTGCGGGCACGGCCGGCATCGCGATCGACCTCACCCGATTATTCCAGGTTGAACTTGAGCACTACGAAAAAATAGAGGGCACGCTGCTCAGCCTCGAAGGTAAGGCCAACCGACTGGGGGCCATGATCCGGGGGAACCTGCCCATGGCGCTGCAGGGGCTGGCGGTGGTGCCCCTCTTCGCCGGATTTGATACTGCCGCGGGGTTGGGCCGGCTGTTTTCCTATGACGTGACCGGCGGCCGGTACGAAGAACGCGAACATCACACGGTCGGTTCCGGTTCCGTGTTTGCCCGCGGCGCCCTGAAGAAACTCTGGCGGCCTAACCTGACCGAAGCCGAAGCGGTCGCTGTCGCCGTCGAGTCCCTCTACGACGCAGCCGACGACGACTCTGCCACAGGCGGCCCCGACCCCGTCCGCCAACTGTGGCCCGTGGTGTATACCGTCAGCCGGAGCGGAGCCCGGCGCGTACCCGAGTCCGAGCTCGCTGCGGTTGCAGGCAGCATCATTGAAGCGCGGACCATCGCCCGGCGGGAGGCCTAGAATGACCCAGCAGTTTTATGTTTCCCCCGAGCAGCTGATGAAGGACCGTGCGGACTTCGCACGGAAAGGCATTGCCCGCGGCAGGTCCGTCGTGGTGGTCAGCTGCCAGGACGGCATCGCGCTGGTGGCCGAGAACCCCTCGCCGTCCCTGCATAAGATCGGCGAAATCTACGACAAAATCGCTTTTGCCGCCGTTGGAAAGTACAACGAGTTCGAGAGTCTCCGGCAGGCCGGGGTGAGGTATGCCGACGTCCGGGGCTACTCCTACGACCGCGAGGACGTCACCGCCCGCGGACTGGCCAGTGTCTACGCCCAAAGTCTTGGCGCAGTGTTCACTGCGGAGCAGAAGCCCTTCGAGGTGGAGCTGGCAGTCGCCGAAGTCGCCAAAACCCAGGAAGAGGACCACCTCTACCGCCTGACCTTTGACGGGTCCATCGCAGACGAACAGGGGTTCATCGTGATGGGCGGCCAGGCGGACCGGGTCTCAGCCGCCATCGCGGACGGCTGGCGCGCTTCGTTGCGTTTCCCGGGAGCGATCCGCTTGGCGATGGGAGGACTCGTCACCGACGCCGAAGCCGGCGCGCTGCCGGCCACGGCGGTGGAAGTCGCTGTCCTGGACCGGCTCTCGGAGAGCTCGCGCGGGTCCCGGCGTGCGTTCCGACGATTGAACGACGCCGACATCACGGCGCTGCTGGCTGAGGAGGACTGAGATGGACAAGAGGATCTTCGGTATCGAGACCGAATTCGGCATTTCGTATTCGAGCCCCGATTCGCGGCCGCTGGCCCCGGAAGAGGTGGCCCGGTACCTTTTCCGGAAGGTAGTCAGCTGGGGACGCTCGTCCAACGTCTTCCTGACCAACGGCTCACGCCTCTACCTCGACGTGGGATCGCACCCCGAGTACGCCACCGCCGAGTGCGACGACCTCGCGCAGCTGATCGCCCATGACCGGGCCGGCGAACTGATCCTCGATGACCTCGTGGACGAAGCCCAGTCCCGGCTGGCGGCAGAAGGCTTCAACGGCACCGTCTACCTGTTCAAGAACAACACTGATTCCGCCGGCAACTCCTACGGCAGCCACGAAAACTACTTGATTCCACGGCGTGGGGAATTCTCACGGCTCGCCGAAATCCTCATTCCGTTCCTCGTGACGCGCCAGCTGATTGCCGGCGCAGGAAAAATCCTCAAGACCCCGCACGGCGCCACGTACGCTTTTTCGCAGCGTGCAGACCATATCTGGGAGGGCGTGTCCTCGGCCACCACCCGGTCCCGTCCGATCATCAACACCCGGGACGAGCCCCACGCCGACGCCGAATTCTTCCGCAGGCTCCACGTGATCGTGGGCGACTCGAACATGTCCGAGACCACCGCCCTCCTCAAAGTGGGAACGGTGGACCTGATCCTCCGCATGATCGAGGCGGGTGTGATCATGCGCGACATGCGCATGGAGAACCCCATCCGGAGCATCCGGGAGATCTCCCACGACCTCAGTGGACGGGCCTTGGTCCGGCTGGCCAACGGACGCCAACTCACTGCCCTGGAGATCCAGCAGGAGTACCTGACGAAGGTCACTGCTTTCGTCCAGGAGCATGGGGCGCACAACCCGCACGTGCCGCTGATACTGGACCTGTGGGGCAGGACGTTGAGGGCCATCGAGAGCGGAGACACCAGTTCGATTGACACCGAGATCGACTGGGCTATCAAAAAGAAGCTGATGGACAACTACCGGCAACGGCACGGGCTCGGCCTTGATGCACCGCGGATCGCACAATTGGACCTCACTTACCATGACATCTCCCGGACGAGGGGGCTGTACTACCTCCTACAGTCCAGGGGCGCCGTCCGGCGCGTGGTGGACGACACCGTGGTCAAGGATGCAGTGGACGCTCCGCCGCAGACCACGCGCGCCAAACTGCGCGGCGACTTCGTCCGGCGTGCCCAGGAACTCGGCCGGGACTACACAGTTGACTGGGTGCACCTGAAACTCAATGACCGCGCCCACCAGACCATCCTCTGCAAGGATCCGTTCCGAAGCGTTGATGACCGTGTGGATGCGCTCCTGGACTCTATGGGCTGACACCCAGCTTCAGGGGCTATTCTGGATGGGGCCGTTCTTCGGTCCTGAGCTGTGCCGAGCGATATTTTCCGGTGCAGCGTCCATCCTGCCCCGACGAAAGTTCTTACGTGCGCCGACTACTAGCAATCCTTATCCCCGGTCTGCTGCTGCTTACCGCCTGTGGAGGCGGGACGCCCGCAGCACCGGAGCCCACCAGCCAGTCCGCAGGTGATACTGCCAAGTTCGACTCCCTGAAACTGACGGACAACGGGGACAAAAAAGCTCCCGGTGTTGAGTTCACCAAGCCGCTGGACGTAGCGGAGCCCACCATCAAGGTCGTCACCGAAGGCACCGGCGATTCCCTCAAGGCGAACCAGGTGGCCAACATTTCCATCCTCGCCCTGAACGGCACTGACGGGGCCACGCTCGAAGACACCTACGCAGGCGAACCCGAGCCCCTGGAACTGAACGAGGAGCTAAAGACCGGCGGCGCCGTCATCTATAACGCATTTGTCGGTTCCAAGATCGGCTCGACCCTGGCCCTGGCCATTCCTGGCAAGGCGGCAGCCGCTGAAGGCGCCGCAGCGCAGCCCACCCAGCTGCTGCTGATTAAGGTACTTTCCGCCACGGATGTAACCCCGGTGCTCGAAAAGCCCGAGGGTGAAACAGTGACCCCGCCCGCTGGCCTCCCCACGGTCAAGGACAACGACCAAGGCGTGCCGGAAATCTCCGTTGAGGGTGTCGCAGCCCCGACTGCCCTCGTGTCCCAGGACCTGATCAAGGGCACCGGCGCGGAAGTCAAGGAAACCGACACACTGACGGTGAACTATGTGGGCGTCACCCTGGTTGGCGGCACCAAATTCGACTCCAGCTTTGACCGTGGCGAGACGGCCAGCTTCGCGCTGACCGGCGTCATTCCGGGCTGGACCAAGGGCCTTGCAGGCAAGACGGTGGGCTCCCGGGTCCTTCTGGTCATCCCCAAGGACCTCGCGTATGGTGATGCAGGCCAGGGCGAAGCCAAGGGCGACCTTGTCTTCGTCGTGGATATCCTCGGCGCCAAATAGCCCCATCGCGGGCCCCCAAACCGGGCCCGGCAAGACTTCAGGCAAACTTCACCCGCCCAACAAATAAAAGGAGCAAGCATGTCATTTGGTCAGCGCGAATTCGACCGCCAGAAGCCGGAAATTGACTTCCCGGAAGGTGATGTTCCCACGGAACTGGTCATCACCGACCTCATTGAGGGCGACGGTGCCGAAGCGAAAGCCGGCGACACCGTGTCCACCCACTACGTAGGTGTCGCCTGGTCCACGGGCGAGGAATTCGACGCCTCCTGGGGCCGGGGCGCTCCGCTGGACTTCCGGGTCGGCGTTGGCCAGGTCATCCAGGGTTGGGACCAGGGCCTGCTGGGCATGAAGGTTGGCGGCCGTCGTCGCCTGGAGATCCCCTCGGAGCTGGCTTACGGCTCCCGCGGCGCCGGGGGAGCGATCAAGCCCAACGAAGCCCTGATCTTCGTGGTTGACCTCGTGGGCGTCCGCTAAGCGGAGCCCTCCAGGCCCCAGGGCGCGGTAATGATCGGATGAGCTCATCCGTTCATTACCGCGCCTTCTGCTTTCCCCCGCGGATTTTAGTAACGTAGCGAGGGTGTCCCCATCCCGTACAGAACGCCTGCTTAATCTCCTGATAGCCCTCCTGAACACCAGGTATGGCCTGCACCGCAGCGATCTGCGCGAAACGGTCTACCGTGACATTGCCGGCAACGACGTATCTTTCGGGCGGATGTTCGAACGAGACAAGACTGACCTGCGAAACTTCGGGTTCGACGTCGAAACCGTCACCGACCTCGGATGGAGCGAGGACGACCCCGCAACCACGCGATACCGGATCGGCAAGGAGTCCAACCGGCTTCCGGACGTCGAACTCAGCCCAGGGGAGTGGACGGTGATTCTCTTGGCCTCGCAGCTCTGGGAGCGTGCGGCCCTGGGCACCGCCGCGGCCAATGCCCTGCGAAAGCTCCAGGCGTCCAGCCGCCTCACTGACGTTGAACTGCCTCTCGGGGTCCAGCCGCGGATCAAACCCGCCGGAAAGGCCTTCGACGACCTCGTCGCAGCCATGCACGCCCAGCACCCGGTCTCCTTTTCCTACCTCGCGGGAAGTACAGGGAAAGAAGAACAGCGGATCGTTGAACCGTGGGGCCTGGGCAGTCGCTTCGGCCAGTGGTACCTTGCCGGCTACGACCGGACCCGACAGGCTCCTCGGCACTTCCGGCTGTCCCGTCTGACCAGCGCCGTCACCGTCCTGGATAAAGAGCGCTACTCGCCGCCAGCGGACTTCAACATCCGGGCGGAGCTGGACCGGCTGCCGGAACTGCCGCTCCGGACCGCCGAGGTGGATGTGCGGGTCGGCCGCTTGCTGGGGCTTCGCCAGCGGGCCCTGTCAGGCGACATTGGCCCATCGGGAACGCCCGACGCCGGCTACGACCGCCTGAGCGTCCAGTACCGGGACGTGGAGGTACTTGCAGAGGAACTGGCCTCCTACGGTCCGGACGCCACCGCTGTGACGCCTGATGACCTCGTCACGGCTGTCCGGCGCCGGCTGCGGGCCGCAGCCGACTTCTGTGCGGCTCCGATTCCGGTCATTGACTTCCCGAACCAGCCCCGGCCGGGCAGCGTCCGGACCCGGACTTCCGAAGACCAGCTCAAACGCATGCTCCAGCTTGTTCCGTTTCTCGTCCACAACCAGGGATTGCACATCCAGGAGGTCGCTGAACGGTTTGGCGTCACGCGCAAGGAACTAGAAGGGGACCTGCAGATCCTGATCTGCTCCGGGCTGCCTGAGGGATATCCTGACGACCTCCTGGATATCCAGTGGGAGGACGACCACGTTTACATCACGCAGGACCTGGACCTCAAAAGACCGGTCAGGTTCACCGTGGAGGAAGCCTGCGCACTCCTGACGGGCTTGGAAACACTGAACGGGCTGCCGGAACTCGCTGAAGGCGGCGCTCTGGAGTCGGTCACCCTGAAACTGATGGCTGCAGCCGGAGAGGAAGGGCTGCGCGCGGGAACGTTGGCCGGGCCGGAGGTCGGCCCCGCTGATTCGGCCACGCTGGACGTCGTCCGCCAAGCAATCGAGTCCCGGTCGCAGCTTCGCCTGGTATATCTGTCGCCGCTGCGGGACCGCGTTTCCGAACGGAACGTGGACCCCCTTCGGCTCTATTCGCTGGACAATACGTGGTACTTCGAAGCCTACTGCCACTCCGCCCAAGGCCTGCGGAACTTCCGTCTTGACCGCGTGCAGGAGCTGCACCCGAACGGCAACGCGGCGTCGACAATGCTGCAGCCCAACGAAGGCTTCCCGGCCAAGTTGTTTACACCGAACGACGACGACACGACTGTGACAGTGCAGCTCACCAGGCGGGGCGCCGGGCTGGCAGAGGACTACTACGCCGAGCGGACTTCGCCCCTGCCCGACGGCGGTCTGCTGGCTGAAATCCGCTTTGGCAACACGGCGTGGCTGCCAATGTTCGTAGCACAGCACGGCGGGGCGGTGCGCATCCTGGAGCCACGGGAGCTTGCCGACCAGTCCCGCGCCTGGGTTGCGGCGGCACTGACCCGGTACGGCGGCTAGACTTCTCAGCATGCCTTGGTGGTCTTGGATCCTTATCTGGATAGCGCTTGTTGCGGTGTCTGTGCTGTTTTATGTCCTGTTGGGCATCCGGTTGTTCCGCCAGTTCATGGCGACGCTGAAGGATCTGGGGGCAGCCGGGGAGAAGCTTGGTCATTTCAGCCCCGCCCCAGCACCGTCGCAGGCTCCACCGGCAACCCTTCCGGGTGCAGCGGTTTTTGCCTCTCCTGTGCAAATGCGACATGATTACCACACATCCAAATCAGCCCGCCGGGAAGACCGCCGCCTGAGGCGGGTCCAGCGCAGGACTGACCGTGGCCAGCGGCAGTCGCTTGGCGATCTGGACTTCACTTAGACGTAGGATGTTTTAAGAGGAAAGGAATTCCCGTGGGAAGACTCTTTGATGGCCCCTGGCCGATCGTCATTATTATCGTTGTTGCTTTGCTGCTCTTCGCCGCCCCTAAGCTTCCTGCCATGGCTCGCAGCCTTGGCCAGTCCATGCGGATCATCAAGTCCGAGGTCAAGGAAATGAAGAACGACGGCAAGACCGAAACCCCCGCTGACACGACCGGACCGGTGGAGGGCAAGATCGTCAACCACCCGCAGGCAAAGCCCGGTGACGCGACGGACGGTACTGATGTACCGCCGTCGAACCGCGCCTAACCCACGGTGGCACTGACGAGGGGCCGCAAAGCCAACCCTGAGGGCCGCATGGCCCTTTGGGACCACCTCAAGGAACTCAAGAACCGGCTGATCAAGTCCGGGATCGGTGTCCTGGTCGGCGCGATCGGCGGATGGATACTTTATAACCCGCTGCTGTCGGCCCTCAAGGAGCCGGTGGACCGGATCGCACAGCAGACCGGTGGAGTATCGTCGGTCAACTTCTCGAACATCGGGTCGGCATTCGATTTCCAGCTGCAGATGTCTCTCATCATCGGCTTGGTCATATCGAGTCCCATCTGGATCTACCAGCTGTGGGCTTTCATCACCCCGGGACTGACCAGCACTGAACGCCGTTACACCTTGGGCTACATGGCTGCCGCCGTTCCGCTCTTCCTTGCCGGCATTTGGGCAGGCTGGCTTGTGGTCCCACAGGTCGTCCGCGCCCTCACACAGTTCACCCCCGCCGGGTTCTCCAACATCATCGACGCCAGGGACTACATCGACTTTGTCACCCGGATGGTCCTTGTCCTCGGGTTTGCCTTCCTGGTCCCGGTGGTTTTGGTAGGGATCAACATGGCCGGCATCGTCACTGGTCGGACCATCCTTAAGGCTTGGCGGATCACTGTATTCCTGGTGTTCGTCCTCGCGGCCATCGCCGCCCCCGGTGCTGACGCTATCTCGATGTTCATGCTGGCAGGGCCCTTGCTGGTGCTCTTTTTCGCAGCCATCGGCCTCTGCCTGCTGAACGACAAGCGCCGTGCCCGGCGAGTGGCCAAGCGCGAAGCCGAGACCGAGGCGACAGCCGACGTCGCGACGCCCGGAAACCAACTGAAGAACCTGTAGCCCCGCGCCCACTAGGCTGGAGTCATGTCCTCTATTTCCGGGCCGCACCCAGCGGGTCCGTTCCCTTCCCGGCCTACCGTTCCAGAGCAGCCCTCGCCCTCTGAGAGTTACCGGGCCAGCACGGAGCGGACAGCCGAGGCCGCGAGCTATCTGGGCGGCTTCGTCCGCACCCTCGATTTTGAGCTGGACGACTTCCAGCGCCAGGCCTGCAGGTCCCTGCAGGAAGGCAGGGGCGTATTGGTCGCCGCACCCACCGGCGCCGGAAAAACCATCGTGGGTGAGTTCGCGATCTATCTCGCACTCGAGCGCAACCTCAAAGCCTTCTACACCACCCCCATCAAGGCCTTGAGCAACCAGAAGTTCGCCGAGCTCTCGGAAAAGTATGGACCGGAAAACGTTGGCCTCCTGACGGGGGACACCAGCATCAACGGCGAAGCGCCGGTGGTGGTGATGACCACCGAGGTCCTCCGTAACATGCTCTACGCCGACTCCGCGTCACTGGATGACCTTGGCTTCGTGGTGATGGATGAAGTGCACTACCTCGCGGACCGCTTTCGTGGCGCCGTGTGGGAGGAAGTCATCATCCACCTGCCCAGTGAGGTGCAGGTAGCTTCGCTGAGCGCCACGGTCTCAAACGCAGAAGAGTTCGGGGCCTGGCTGGACACCGTCCGGGGCGACACCGACATCATCGTCTCGGAGCATCGGCCCGTGCCATTGTGGCAGCACGTCATGGTGGGCAAGGAAATCGTGGATCTCTTCGCCGGCGAGACCACTTTCGACGAAATCGCCCCGCCCGCAGACGCGGAGACCGGAGTACCGGCACCTGCAGCAGTGCCGGAGGAGATGCCCGGCCGTGGATTCGAGGTCAATCCGGACCTGTTAGCCATGGCAAGGAGCGAGAGCCAGCAAAGTTTCCGCGGACGCTTCGGCCACGGCGGCCGCAGCCAGCGCCGACAGCACAGGCAGCGCGGAGACGACAGGCCGGGCCAAGGCGCCCAGCCAGTCGGCGTCCGGAAGGCCAGCCGCCCCCAGGTCATCGCCAGCCTCGACCGGCAGGACCTGCTGCCGTCCATCACCTTCATCTTTTCCCGTGCCGGCTGTGATGCAGCCGTGGCACAGTGCGTCTCCTCCGGGCTATGGCTGACCACGGAGAAAGAGCAGCGCATTATTGCCCAGCGCGTTGACGAGGCCGGGCAGGACATCCCCTCCGAAGACCTTGACGTGCTTGGCTTCTGGACATGGAGGGACGGCCTGCTCCGGGGCTTTGCGGCCCATCACGCGGGAATGCTGCCCACCTTCAAGGAGGTCGTGGAGAAACTGTTCGTTGAGGGCCTGGTCAAAGCAGTTTTCGCCACGGAAACGCTCGCCCTGGGTGTAAACATGCCAGCGCGGTCCGTAGTCCTGGAGAAACTGGACAAGTTCAACGGCGAAGCCCACGTGGATATCACAGCAGGGGAGTACACCCAGCTGACGGGCCGCGCGGGCAGGCGCGGAATCGACGTCGAAGGCCATGCTGTGGTGCTCTGGCAGCCAGGAACGGATCCGACGGCGGTGGCCGGGCTCGCATCGCGCCGGACATATCCGCTCAACTCCAGTTTCCGCCCGACTTACAACATGAGCATCAACCTGCTGGCGCAGTTCGGCCGCGCACGGGCCCGCGAAATCCTGGAATCCTCCTTTGCACAGTTCCAGGCAGACCGCTCGGTGGTGGGCCTCGCCAGGCAAGTGCGCAGCAGGGAGGAATCACTGGCCGGCTACGCCAAGTCGATGACCTGCCACCTCGGGGACTTCACCGAATATGCAAGGTTGCGCCGGGAGCTCTCAGACGCCGAAAACATGACCTCCCGGAGCAAGTCGCGAGCAAGAAAGTCACTCAGTGACGACTCCTTGGCGCGGCTGCTGCCGGGGGACGTTGTGGATGTACCCGGCGGACGCGCGCCAGGGCCGGCTATTGTGCTGAGTGCCGATCACAGCAGCCGGGAACCGCGGCCGGCCGTCCTGACGCTGGACAACCAGCTGCGCCGAATCGGGACCGAGGATCTGGAAGGGCCCATTGCGCCCATGACCCGGATCCGGATCCCGAAGTCCTTCAACGCCAAAGTGCCCAAGTCACGGCGTGACCTTGCCTCGTCAGCACGGAATGCCCTGCGGGAGAACCGGCCACCTGCGGCTACCAGCAGCCGAAACAATGACTTCGGCCTGGCTACAGCGCTGCCCAACCAGGAAAAGCGCATCGCTGACCTCCGGCGGGCGCTTCGCGCTCACCCCTGCCATGGCTGCAGTGAGCGTGAAGACCACGCCAGGTGGTCCGAACGCTGGTGGAAGCTGCGCCGGGAAACCGACGCCTTGGTCAGGCAGATCCAGGGCCGGACCAACACCATCGCCAAAACGTTCGACCGCGTCTGCGACGTGCTCTCGGCCTACGGCTACCTGGAAACCACGGCTGACGGACGGCAGTCCATCAGCGCGGACGGCCAGCGGCTGCGGCGCATATACGGTGAAAAGGATCTGCTGATCTCCCAGTCCCTCCGACTGGGTGCTTTCGACGACCTGGACGCCGTCGAAGTTGCGGCCCTTGCCAGCGTGCTGGTCTACCAGGCCAAGCGCGAGGACCGGGGGCTCCGGCCGCGAATGCCCAGCATCTCGCTGGAGTCCTCCGTGGACGTCGTCATCCGGGAATGGTCCTCGCTTGAGGATGTGGAGGAACAGAACAAGCTTCCTTTGACCGGCGAGCCGGAACTGGGCCTGGTGTGGCCGATGTACAAGTGGGCAAAGGGCAAGCACCTGCAGGAGGTGCTTAACGGCACGGACCTTGCCGCAGGCGACTTCGTACGGTGGGTCAAGCAGGTCATCGACCTGCTTGACCAGCTCGCCAAGATTCCCGGGCTGGAACCCCGCCTCGCCCGGCTCTGCACCGAAGCCATTTCCTTAGTCCGCCGTGGCGTGGTGGCCTACTCGTCCGTCGTCTGACCCACCTGCCGCTGCCACCTCCGCGCGCGGCCCACTATCTCGAGGAGCCTTACAACACATGACCGAAGCAAAGTCTGCCACGCCGCCCCCGAACGAGCGCAAGGTGGTGCTTTACCGCAACGGTTCCGTGTACACGGCGGCGGATCCTTTTGCCACTGCCATGCTCGTGGACGGCGAAACAGTGGCGTGGGTGGGATCTGAGCAGGCGGCGTCATCCATCGCTGACAGCACCATGGAGGTCATCGACCTCCATGGTGGCCTGGTGGCGCCGGGATTTGTCGACTCTCACATCCATTTGACCGAAACGGGGATCGCCCTGGATTCCCTCCAACTCGGCCTGGTCAAGTCCGCCCGGGAGCTGCTGGACGCAGTCCAGTCCGCGCCCGGGGAGGGTACCGTGCTCGGACACGGCTGGGACGAATCCACTTGGCACGATCCTTCCCTGCCCACCGCCGATGAACTTGAGCGCGCTGCGCAGGGCCGGCCTGTCTACCTGTCCAGGGTGGATGTTCACTCGGCCCTCGTGTCCCGTTCCCTCTCCGCCACCGCCGGCTTGGCACAACTGGACGGATTTTCGCCGGAAGGCCACCTAAAGCGTGCGGCCCATAACGCTGCCCGGCAGGCCACCCGGAACCTGCCGGAGGAAGCCTTGCGCAACTACCAACGGCGCGCACTGGCTGAGGCGGCAGCGAACGGCTACGTCGCGGCCGCCGAAATGGGGGCACCCCACATTGGCGGGATGGCTGACCTTCGACTGGCTGCGTCCTGGAACCTTGGCTGGCCCGGAACAGAAGCGTTGCCGGAGGTCCTCCCGTACTGGGGAGAACTGGCTCTGACCCCGGAACACGCACAGTCGATCCTCGATGAACTGGGTGTGCCCGTCCGTGGACTTGCGGGCGACTTGAATATCGATGGATCCATCGGTTCCAGAACCGCGGCGCTCCGTTCCGACTACAGCGACGCGACGGGGGAGCGGGGCAGCCTGTACCTTTCGGTGGACCAGGCTGCTGCCCATCTCGCCGCGTGCTCCGTGCTTGGAATCCAGGGCGGGTTCCACGTCATAGGCGACGCCGGGCTGGACACCGCCCTCGCGGCCCTGGACCTTGCCGCCGCTGAAGTGGGCGAACAACGTATCCGGTCTGCGGGCCACCGGTTTGAGCACGTCGAGATCGCAGATTCCAAGGCAGTGGAGCGGCTGGCGCACTACTCAGTCACGGTCAGTTCGCAGCCTGGATTTGACGCCGCCTGGGGCGCAGATGGAAGCCTCTACGCACGACGCCTTGGCAGCCGCAGCAGGAGCATGAACCCCTTCGCCTCGTTCTACTCAGCCGGTGTGCCCATCACTTTCGGAAGCGACAGCCCGGTAACGCCTTTGCGCCCGTGGGCCAGTGTCCGCGCATGCCTGGAACACCACAATCCCGATCAGCGGATCTCGGCCCGCGCCGCCTTCCTTGGCCACACCCGCGCCGGCTGGCGGGCTGCGAAGTACCACAACCCCATGGCCGGGCAGTTAGTTCCGGGGGCTCCGGCAAGTTTTGCCGTGTGGGACGTCGAAGAACTTATGGTCCAGGTGGCTGACGGCAGGGTTCAGTCGTGGAGCACCGACCCCCGTGCCCGCACCCCCCTCCTCCCCGCCCTGGACACGGATACGGACCCCGTTTGCCTCCAGACGGTCCGTGACGGAGCCGAGCTGTACTGCAACCCGGCCCTCCGCTCCTGAACACGGCCCACCGGGCATCACTCTATAATGGGAAGTTGCGCCTGCCAGTGCCTCCGCTGCGCACCAGGTGCTCTGACCGCTTTCATCCAGGAAAGGCTCTCTGTGCGCGTCCTCACCATCATTCCTACTTACAACGAGCTGGAATCGCTTCCCAAGACCCTCCAACGCCTTCGGGCAGCCGTGCCGGCGTCGGATGTACTGGTGGTCGATGACAACAGCCCTGACGGGACGGGGCAGTTGGCTGACGGCTTCGCTGCCGAAGACTCCCAGGTCCACGTTCTGCACCGCAAGGGTAAGGAAGGCCTTGGCGCTGCATACATTGCGGGCTTCAAATGGGGTTTGGACGCCGGCTACGACGTCCTGGTGGAAATGGACGCGGATGGCTCCCACAAGCCCGAACAGCTGCCGCTCCTCCTGGACGCCATTGACCAGGGCGCAGACCTGGCGATGGGTTCGCGGTGGGTCGCTGGCGGCAGCGTGGTCAACTGGCCGTTGTACCGCCAGGCCATTTCCCGGATCGGCAGCACTTACGCCCGCATCATGCTGGGCCTGAAGATCAAGGACGTCACCGGCGGTTACCGGGCCTTCCGCAGGACCACCTTGGAAAAGCTGAACCTCGACCAGGTGGACTCCGTGGGTTACGGCTTCCAGGTCGACCTCGCCTGGCGCGTCGCGAAGATGGGGCTAAGGATTGAGGAACGGCCCATCACATTCGTGGAGCGTGAGCTGGGTGCGTCCAAGATGAGCGGAAACATCGTTGTGGAAGCAATGATCAACGTCACCAAGTGGGGTCTGCTGGCCCGCTGGAACAAGCTGACCGGCAAGGATTCTTCCCAACCATGACCGCCGCGCCGGGCGGCGGCCGCCGCCCGGCTTTTGGTCAAACCCGAAAAGGGCCGTCCCGCACCTGTTGGTGCGGGACGGCCCTTTAGTATGCCGCCAGGCGGCATTTACTGGTCTGCGGAGTTAGGCTGTGCGCCGTTCGCCACGGCGTTCGCGCAGGATTGTGAGGCGGTCTTCAAGGATCTGCTCCAGCTCGGGAAGGGTCCGCCGCTCAAGCAACATGTCCCAGTGAGTGCGGACGGCCTTTTCGTTGCTGGTGTCCGGACGCTCGCCGTCAACCAGAAGCGCTTCCTTGCCGGTCTTGGAAACCCAGACCGGGGGGATTTCCGCCTCGGAGGAGAAGGTAACAAAGACCTGCTCGCCATCCTCGCACCTGTATTCGACACGCTGACGCGGAGCCGGCTCCACGCCTGACTCGGTCTCCATGCTCTGCGCGCCAAGGCGCATACCCCGCAGGCTGCGATCGCTCATGTTTTCTCCCTCTGGTCGGTTCGCGGAGCAAGGCCCCACGCTAGCCGGGGGCGGTACAGGCCGCCCGGACTACTGTGTGCACTGTGCTGCATCAATAGATTCAACGCATTGCGAAGCTTTCTTGTTCCGTCGGTTCTCACCGGACCGGACAAATATTCAATTATACGGGTTTTGGGGACCGGTCACCAAACTGATGGGGATCCGCGCCAAAGCACGGATCCCCATCAGTATGTGGTGTTTCGGGTCAGGACCCTGGCTGCTTGGCAGCCACCTCATCGAACAAACCCCCGCTGGCCTGAGGGTCGGGGTTGGTGCCGCCGAGTGCGTTCCCGATTCCCTTCAGTGCTTCGCCGACTTCACTGGGGATAATCCACAGTTTGTTGGAGCTTCCCTCAGCGAGCTTAGGCAGGGTCTGAAGGTATTGGTAGGCCAGGAGCTTCTGGTCGGGATTGCCCTTGTGGATGGCATCGAAGACCTTTTGAATGGCCTGCGCTTCACCGTCAGCACGAAGGATGGCCGCCTTTGCGTCACCCTCTGCGGCCAGGATGGATGCCTGGCGCTGGCCTTCGGCAGTGAGGATCGCCGACTGCTTGGTGCCTTCTGCAGTGAGGATGGCAGCGCGGCGGTCGCGTTCGGCGCGCATCTGCTTTTCCATGGAGTCCTGGATGGAATGCGGCGGATCAATGGCCTTCAGCTCAACGCGCGAGACCCGGATGCCCCATCGGCCGGTTGCCTCATCCAGCACACCGCGCAGCTGTCCATTGATCTGGTCGCGTGAGGTCAGGGCCTCTTCCAGGTTCAGCCCACCGACGACGTTTCGCAGCGTGGTGGTGGTCAGCTGCTCAACGGCCTGGATGTAGTTCGCGATCTCGTATGTGGCAGCCCGTGGATCGGTGACCTGGAAATAGACCACGGTGTCAATGGATACCACCAGGTTGTCCTCGGTGATGACCGGCTGCGGCGGGAATGACACCACCTGTTCCCGAAGGTCAAGGAGGGGCAGGAGTCGGTCGACGAAGGGAATCAGGATGGTCAGGCCGGGGTTCAGCGTCCGTTGATACTTACCGAGGCGTTCTACAACACCGGCCCGCGCCTGCGGGATGATACGCACCGAGCGGACCAGAACAATTATCACGAACACGATCAGGACCACCAGCACAATGGCCACTGCGGCTCCTCCTGCGTTATCCATACATCTCCTCTTATCCCCAGTTGTTATTGAAGCTGTATCTAGGCCGGGCCGGCAGGTTCCGGCCGGGCTGCAACCACCGCGGTGGCGCCGTCGATAGCGGAAACCACTACCTTCTCGCCGGCCGCCAGGACTCCGGCTGCCGAGCGGGCGGTCCAGACGTCGCCGCCGATCTTTACGAGGCCACCGGTGGAACTGACAGGTTCCATCACCAGCGCCTGCTCGCCGATGAGCCGGTCAACGTTGGTGCGTTGTTCGCTGGGCCCTTTTTTCAGGTGCGTGAGTGCCACTGGCCGCACGAAGGCAATCATCAACAGTGACACCACGCAGAAGACCACGATCTGCAGCCAGAGGTCGGCGCCGGCGAAGTCTGCGACCAGGGCAGCGAGGGTGCCGCCGCCGAGCATGATGAAGAACAGGTCAAGTGTGATCATCTCGATCACTGCAAAAGCGAGGAAGGCGGTGAGCCACAGTGCCCACCAGTTCTCGCCAAGCCACTCAAACATTCCGTCCCCCTTCGACAGCCTTCGGTCGTGCAGCGTGCAACGACGGCAGGCCCTCAGTACTGTCCTCCAATCGTAGTCCGAAGGGCAGCAGGGCGTTAGGTTGCGCCGACTTTCGCGGGGATAGTGGCCAAGTCGTTACCGCGACGGTGTCAGGCGGAAGACGCTGATGCGGAACCGCGCCGCCACGGCGGTGTTTGATTCCAGTCCGGCCAGACGTGCTGAGAGCTCCGTGCGGTCCAGGTGATGACCGGCTGGACCCATGTAGGCGAGGTCGGCAACTTCCTCGGGTGAAAGGACCAGTGGAATGTCGAGGTCGTGGACGGCTTCGAGGCTGAACTGGGCAGACATCGCATCAACGAGCTTGTCGTCTTTGCCCTCTTCGATCCCGAGCATCCCCGTCTGCCCGGCTATGGCCGCGAGGTGGCCTGCCCTGGGCGTGACCACCACCAGCCGTCCGCCGGGCCGCAGGACGCGGGCGAATTCCCCCGGGTTTCGGGGCGCGAAGATCACCGTCACGACGTCGATGGCATGGTCCGCCACGGGCAGCGGCTGCCACACATCGCATACGAGATTGACGGCTTCGGGATTAAGGCGGGCCGCCCGCCTCAGGGCGAATTTTGAGATGTCCAAGCCGATGGCCGTGACATGGGAGGACGCTGCCGCGGCCGCGTCAAGCATCACCCGCAGGTAGTAGCCAGTGCCGGTGCCGGAGTCCAGCAGGGTCGCCGCTTCCGTGGGAAGGAAGGGAACGACGGCGGCAGCCACTGCCTCGGCGAGCGGACCGTAGTGGCCGGTCGCCAGGAAGCTCACGCGGGCGGCCACCATTTCGGCGGTATCGGCCTCGAATGCGGTGCCTTTCCCGACGAGGAGATTGAAGTATCCCTGTTTGGCGGCGTCGAAGCTGTGTCCCTCAGCGCAGGCCAGGACTGGCGTACCGGCGTCGCGGGTCATGTTCAGCTGCGAACGGCAGACTGGGCAGCGCAGCGCCAGTACAGGGGAGGAGAGCATGTCCACCATCTTATGGCGGCTGGCCGGGCAGACACCGCGCGCGGGGACCACTCGGCGTTCTTCTCCCGTGGAGGGGCGCAGGTTAGGCTCACGGGGTGATGCCAGAACACCTCCCGCTGTTAAACACCGTATCGGCTCCGGCCGTCCACCCTGACGGGAGCCGTGCCGTGGTTTCGGTCACCAGACCCGACTTTGATGCCGACGCCTATGTCGGACAGCTATGGACTGTCCCCCTGGATCCTGGGCTCCTGCCGCGCCGGATCACCCGGGGCTTCAAGGATTCGGCACCTTCCTTCTCCCCGGACGGCCTGGCATTGGCTTTTCTGCGCGCAACGGGGCCGTCCGCGAAGCCGCAGCTGTTTGTTGTGGAAGCAGGTGGCGGTGAACCGCGGGCGTTGACTGACCGGCTCCTGGGCGTCGACGGCTTTTCCTGGTCACCGGATTCCCAGCGGATTGTCTTCAGCTCCCGGGAACCTGCCGCAGGCCGCTACGGTACCTGGGAGAACGTAGGACACGCAGCTGAGGATCCGCGGCTCGTCACCGAGTTCCAGTACCGGCTCAACGGGGTGGGGTACACGAAAGACAAACCTGCCCAGCTTTTTGTCGTGGACGTCCCGGAATTTGGCGAGGAACCGCGCGTTGTTCCGCGCGGACGTGCCCAGCAGGACCACAAGCCAGCTGGCGACGTCCCCCTCGCCACGCAGTTGACTTCCGCCGCCACCGACCATGAGAGCGCGGCATTCAGTGCCGACGGTGCCTTTGTCTACTATGTTTCCGCACCGCCCGGGAGCGACGAATCGCTGGAGACCGGCATCTACCGTGTGCCGTCCGGGGGTGGAGAACCACTGCACGTGGAGCAGGCAGGAGCGCCGCGGCAAACCGTTCACGCCGTCCGGCAGTCCAGGGACGGCATGTGGCTGTTCTTTGTCGCCAGGGATGTCGGTGAATCCGGAACGGACTTCGTGGCCCGCAACGCGGTACTTTACTGCATGCCCACGGGGGGCGGCGAAGCAACAGCGCTCACAGACCCGGAGATCATGGACGTTGCCTGCCCAGGCGACCGCCTCGAACTGCGCGGGCCGGCCGGAGCCGTAGTGCTGAACAACGCCCAGGGCACCGTGGAACTGCTGGAGTTGCATGCCACAGGTGAGCATGCATTGCTGGTTCATGGGGACCAGGTTGTTACCGGGGCCGCCTGGGCCGGCGGATCCATGTTCGTCTCGTTCAGCGGCCCGTCCACCGCCGGCGATGTGGCCATCCTCGAGGACGGGCAATTGCGGCTCCTCACGGATTTTTCCGCTGCGCTTCGCCGGCAGGCGGAGCTCACCGTTCCCCAGGAGCTCACGTTCCCTTCAGCGGACGGATATCCTGTGCACGGCTGGCTGTTCATGCCTGCGGGCAAGGGGCCCCATCCTGTACTCCTGTCCGTTCACGGCGGGCCGTTCGCCCAGTACACGGTGGCCATTCATGACGAAGCCCAGGTTTATGCGGGTGCCGGCTATGCGGTGCTGATGTGCAACCCGCGAGGCTCCGCAGGCTATGGCCAGGACCACGGACGCGCCATCAAGGGGGCCATGGGCACGCTCGACATGCAGGATGTCCTGGCGTTCCTTGATGGGGCACTGGAGAAATTTCCGGCCCTGGACACCGGCAGGCTTGGCATGGTGGGCGGCTCCTATGGCGGTTATCTCACCGCGCTGACCATTGCCCGCGACCACCGTTTCACAGCTGCCGTCGTGGAGCGTGGATTCCTCGATCCGGTCAGTTTTGAAGGATCGGCGGACATTGGGTGGTACTTCGGTGCAGAGTACCTGGGCCGGTCGCGCTCTGCCGTGGCGGCGCAGAGCCCAATGGAACATGTGGACGAGGTCCGGACTCCTGCGCTGGTCATTCACAGCGAGAATGACCTGCGGTGCCCGGTGGAGCAGGGCCAGCGCTACTTCACTGCCCTGAAGCGGAACGGGGTCCCGACCGGGCTGCTCCTGTTCCCGGGCGAGGACCATGAACTTTCCAGGACAGGTACGCCACACCACCGTCGCCTCCGGTTCGAGCACATCCTCCGCTGGTGGTCCCGATACCTGCCGACGGCGGCGAACCCCGCCGGGACCGACGCCTGAGGGCCCGACGGCGGCAACAGATCTAATGCCGTGGCAGGTCCGGGAGGCCAGGGAGGAAACCCAGCGCAGCGCGTGCCTTGCCGATGCCGGGCTCCGCCCAGTGCGCCGCATATTCGGCATTGCCACTCAGGGACCTCAGCTCGGCCCGGTCAACATACAGCGTCCCCTGGAGGTGATCGGTCTCGTGCTGGACGATCCTGGCCTGCCAGCCGGTAAACTCCCTTTCGGCCGGCAAGCCGCCAGGCTCAACGAAGTTCAGCCGGACGCGTTCTGGTCGGACCACCACGGCCTGCAGGCCGTTCAGCGAGAGGCAACCTTCGAAAAAGGCAGCAGCCTGCGTGCCCACCGCACGGTAACGCGGATTCAGGACCGCGAGGAACTCGAGCGGTGTCCGGTTCCGCACGGCCGCAGCTTCCGGATCGACGTCGAACTTGTCCTCCATGACCGCGAGCTGGAGGGGGATGCCCAACTGCGGGGCGGCCAGACCAACTCCGGGGGCTTCGTGCATCACCCGCCGCATCAGATCAATGAGCTGGTCCAGTTCGCTGGACGTTATCTGGCCCTCAAAAGCGGCCGCCTGCTGCCGCAGCACGGGATGTCCGGCCTGCACGATCGGCGGCAGTGGTCCTGCCGCAAGGATTTCCTGCACGGTCTCCTGGATGCGGGCGGGACTGAACGGCGTCGGCAACGATGCGTGACTCATGGGGAACAGCCTAGCGGCGCAAAAGAAGCGGCTGCAGCAGCCATCGGTTAGTGTCGGTTCCATGGCTGAAGAGACGTCGTCGGAAAAACCACCGCTGGAACTGGTCCTTGATTTTGTCCGGACTTTGGAGGCGGGAGGCGTGGGTGCCGACATCCGGCCCTTCCTGGCGGACGGGTTTGTCCTCGTTGAGGCGCCGCACCTGCAGGCGCCCGAAGGTTCAACCCGGAGCCGCGATCAGGTCCTGGCGGGTGCCGATCACAGCGGCGGCGTCGTTGCCAACCAGAAGTTCGAGATCCGGCGGACCACCTGTGAACAGGGGCGCGTTGTCCTGGAGGCTGACTGGTCGGCGACGTCCCTGATGGACTTGCGGTATTGGGATGCCGGGGAGACCATCCGGGCGCGCACGTCATCTGTTTTTGAGGTCCGTGACGGGCTGATCGTGAGCCAGGACAGCTACGACTGCTACTTCATCGGTTCCTGAACGCCACCTTCAAACGGCCCGCTCCGCCCCGGCTGCGTGAGGACCTCACTGCATCGACCTCACTGCATCGTGAAACGGCGCGCCACTGCCCTGTTGAGTGGCTGCACGGAAGCGACCGCCCCCATGGCGAAGTTCCTCAGGCGGAGCCATGGCCCCGTAAGAGGACGCCCCAGCATCATGTTGACTTCGGACTGCCGGCGCGCAATACCTGCTGCCCGGCGGCGCAGGACCTCAAAGTCCCGAAGGCGGCGCTCAACGGGCCCGCCCGCCATGGCGCCACAGATGATGGGCGCCAACGCTTCGCCGTCCAGCCATCCGAGGTTCATTCCCTGGCCCCCGATCGGGCTGACCTCATGGGCGGCGTCACCAATCAGCACAGTCCTGCCGGCCACCATGCTGCGTGCCAGAGCCGAGCGGACACTGAAGCTGCTGAGCATCGTACTGCTGCCGGCATCGAGGCCTATTCCAGTCCGTTCCTGCACCAGGGAAGCAAGGTCTGCGGCGGAGGCAGTGCGGGGCTCGCCGATTCGGACGACCCAGCGCCGTAAGCCACCGGGCAGCGGGAAGGACTCCACGATTCCGCCTTCCTCCAAGAACAGGACGGCGTCCGTGCCAAAAATCCCGGCGTCGGCGAAATCTCCCATGACGTAGTGGTCCGGGTATCGTCTCGCGGTCACCGGAATCCCCAGCAGCTGGCGCACCGTGGAGTGAGTGCCGTCCGCTGCCACGGCGAGTGCGGACGCCAGCTGCGTGGAAGCCCCGCCGGAAGTCACTGCGAGAGCCAGCCTGTCGCCGTCGTCCGTTATTCCAGTGACGCGGGCGCCCCTGGCCAGCGCCGTGGGATCCAGGTCCTGTACACGGCGCTCAAGGTGCGCTTCCGTGCTGCACTGCGGCAGAGACAGCACAAAGGGGAAGTCCCGTGAAACCGATTCAAACGACATAGTGCCCACAAGTTTCCCGCCGCTGTAGGCCCGGCCGCGGCGGATCGGCACCCCGTCGGCGACCAGAGCCCGGGCAACCCCGGCGCGCTCAAGCGCAGCGAGGGCGGGCGGATGGATGCCTATAGCGCGCGAATGCCGGTCACGCTCAGACCGTTGTTCCAGTACACGGACACCCACGCCTTCCTGCAGCAACAACGCGGCCAGGTAAAGGCCCACCGGGCCGCCGCCCACTACCGCCACATCAGTCATGGGGTTCCTTGCAGCAGACCAGCAAGTGGTGGAAGGCAGAACTGGATTCCACATGCCAACCCGGCGGAGCCAAAGCCTCAAGTTCCTGCTGCGTATAGCTGCGGCGAATGGAGGTGAGGCCGTCCTCCCGGATAAACGAACCACGGAAAGGCAATGCGGCAACGGAGAACAGTGCATAGGCAGCCGGGCTGCGGCGCAGGTCGTTGTGCAGCACCTTCGTGCGCGCGAGTTCCTGCGAGTCTGACAGCAGTTGCTGCAGCTCGGCCGGTTGAAGGTGGTGAAGGACATGGTTGGAGATGACTACGTCGAAGGTCAGTCCTTCCCCGAGGAGCTCTGTGGTGTGCGCGCGCCGGAATTCGACCCCGGGAACAGGCGGGCGGGAGGACGCGAAAGCATGGGCGCGGCCGTCAGGATCTATGCCGGTGACGTGCAGCCTCAACCCGTCCTTTGCCGCCCACCGGGACAGTCGGATGGCGAGGTCGCCACCCCCGGAGCCGATGTCCAGCACGGTGGTGGTACTCCCGGCGTGCAGTAGGGGTCGAATTTCCCGCACATACAGCCGGTGCCAGCCTGATAGTGCGCCGTTGACCAGAGCGAACTGCCGGTAGGTCCGTTCCAGCCGGTTTGGATCGCAGTCAGGCAAGTCCATCTGTTCAAAAGCATCGGAGGCGCGTCGGCGCATCAACCACACCTGGGGCTCAAGCCAGCGAAGATTCTGCGGCTTTTTCCCCTACGGCTGAGGCAGCTGAGGGCATTCGTCCTGTGCCCTGCCGCAATTTGGTGAACAGGCCGGTTTCCACCGTAAGCCCCGGGCCGAAAGCCATGGAGCAGATACGCTCGCCACCTCCGTCCAACGGCTGGTCGAGGATGTATTTGAGGACGAAGAGGACAGTGGCGCTGCTCATGTTGCCATAGTTCCGCAGCGTCTCCCGTGCCGGCACGAGTTGCTCATCGGTCAGTTCCAGCCTCGATTGGACCTTGTCCAGGATGCTCCGGCCGCCCGGGTGGATGCCCCAATGCTGGATTTCACGGTAGGGGAGTGCCTGCACTGACGGGTCGCGGGCGAGTAGGGGCTGCAGTGCCCCGATGATGTGGTCATCAATGATGTGGGGCACGTAGTTTCCCAGGATCATTTCGAATCCGTGATCGCCGATATTCCAGGCCATGGATTCCTCGCCCACGGGTGTCAGCACGGTTTCAAAGTGGTCTAACTGCATCAGCGCAGGGGCGTCCGGTGCTTCGCGGGCGGTGACGACGGCGGCCGCTGCGCCGTCTGCGAAGAGCGCCGACCCCATGATGGTGTCCGGATCGTTCGAGGTTCGGACGTGCAGGGAGCAGAGCTCGGCGCAGACCACAAGGACCACCGCTTCCGGATCTGCCTCACAAAAGGATTTTGCGGCACGGAGGGCAGGAAACGCTGCGTAACAGCCCATGAACCCGAGGTGGTAGCGCTGTACGGAAGGGTCCAGCCCCAGCGCGCGGACGATCTTATAGTCAGGGCCAGGATTGTAGAACCCGGTGCAGGAGACCGTAATGAGGTGGGTAATCTCCTGTGCTGCCAAGTCCGGGCAGGCGTCGATGGCGGACCGTGCAGCCTCGATGAACAGCTTGGTGGCTTCGCGGCCGAATATCTCATTGCGGACTTTAGTGCTGGGGTTCAGCAACAGGCTGGTTGCCGGGTCGAAGAACTGCGGATCATCAGCCCGGAAATCCCTCGTCATCTCCTCGACGGCGGTGTAGCGGGTGTCGATTGCCGCCGAGTCGAAGCATGTGCTCACCAGCCTCGAGCCAAGACGGGTCAGTCCGGGCTGGGCGGCGAAAACGTCACGCGCTTCTGTTTGAACCAGCATCGTTGGCGGGACAGCTGTTTCCAGGGAACGCACATAGACCGTCATTGGCTTATTCTTGGCGAGGTCCGCGGATATGACAATGGGTCGGGTCGCGGGAACGGCCTCTGAAGAGCGCAAATACCCTTCGACAGAGTGGGGGAAGCTGGTTAGATAGACCCAGGGCACGCTGCAGGGGGCTGCCGGGGCGCCGCCGCGCAAAACCGCGGTAAAACAGGGAGACAACAATGAGCATCGCCACGAGGTCGGAGAAGCAGTCGTCTGAACTGCACGTTGCCGACAGCCATGATCTGATCCGCGTCCAGGGCGCGCGGGAGAACAACCTGAAGGACATCAGCATTGAGATCCCCAAACGCCGTCTGACGGTGTTCACCGGTGTCTCGGGATCCGGGAAGAGCTCGCTGGTGTTTGCTACCATCGCCGCGGAGTCGCAGCGGATGATCAACGAGACCTACAGTGCCTTCGTGCAGGGGTTTATGCCGTCGCTGGCGCGGCCCGACGTGGACTTTCTCGAAGGACTGACGACGGCGATCATCGTCGACCAGGAGAGGATGGGAGCCAACCCGCGCTCCACGGTGGGCACTGCCACTGATGCCAACGCGATGCTCCGGATCCTCTTCAGCCGCCTGGGCAAGCCGTACGTTGGGCCACCCACGGCCTTTTCCTTCAACGTCCCGACGCGGAAGGCCAGCGGCGTGATGAGCACCGAGAAGGCAGGCGGCCGGGTGGAGAAGGCCGTAGTCCAGAATGCTGTTTATCTGGGCGGCATGTGTGCTCGCTGCGAGGGCATGGGTTCGGTCTCCGACTTCGACCTCACCGCACTGTACGACGACAGCAAGTCGCTTGGCGACGGTGCGCTAACCGTCCCCGGCTACAGCATGGATGGATGGTACGGCCGGCTGTTCGAGGGAATGGGCCTGCCGATGGACAAGCCGATTGCCACGTTTACGAAAAAGCAGCTTGAGACGATGCTGTACGCCGAACCCACCAAGATCAAGGTTGAGGGCATCAATCTCACGTTCGAGGGCATCATCCCCAAGATCCAGAAGTCCATGCTGTCCAAGGACGTCGAGGCGATGCAGCCACACGTGCGGCGCTTCGTGGAGCGCGCCATCACTTTCCAGGCTTGCCCCGAGTGTGAGGGAACGCGGCTCAGCCCTGAGGCCAGGTCTTCGAGAATCCAGGGCAAGAACATCGCCGACCTCTGCGAGATGCAGATCAGCGACCTGGCCGAATGGGTCCGCGACTTCGACGAACCGTCGGTGGCGCCACTGCTCAAAGGCCTGCGGCACCTGCTCGACTCGTTCGCAGAAATCGGGCTCGGCTATTTGTCGCTGGACCGGCCGGCCGGGACGCTGTCCGGGGGAGAGGCCCAGCGGACCAAAATGATCCGCCATCTCGGGTCCTCCCTCACTGACGTTACCTATGTCTTCGATGAGCCGACCATCGGCCTGCACCCGCATGACATCGAACGGATGAACCAGCTCCTGCTGCAGCTCCGGGACAAAGGCAATACCGTTCTCGTCGTGGAGCACAAGCCTGAGACCATCGCCATAGCCGACCACGTTGTCGACCTCGGTCCGGGTGCTGGAACCCAAGGCGGCAGCGTTTGCTACGAGGGAAGCCTGGAGGGGCTGCGGGGGAGCGACACCATCACCGGTCACCACCTCGACGACCGGGCGGCCTTGAAGGACGCGGTCCGTTTGGCCACCAGCAAACTGGAAGTCCGCGGCGCCTCCACCCACAACCTCCAGAACGTGGACGTCGACGTCCCGCTCGGCGTGCTCTGCGTCGTGACCGGTGTCGCCGGCTCGGGAAAAAGCTCGCTCATCCATGGCTCCGTGGCGCAACGCGACGGTGTCGTGGTGATCGATCAGGGTGCCATCAAAGGCTCACGACGCAGCAACCCGGCCACGTACACCGGACTGCTCGAGCCAATCCGCAAGGCGTTCGCTAAGGCAAACGGCGTGAAACCGGCGCTTTTCAGCTCCAACTCCGAGGGCGCCTGTCCCACGTGCAACGGCGCCGGCGTCATCTTCACGGAGTTGGGCGTCATGGCCACCGTCGAATCCACCTGCGAGGACTGCGAAGGCCGCCGGTTCCAAGCATCAGTGCTGGAGTACACGCTCGGCGGGCGAAACATCTCCGAGGTGCTGGCAATGTCCATGACGGAGGCTGAGGCCTTCTTCAGCGACGGCGAGGCGAACACGCCTGCCGCCCACAAGATCCTCGACCGGCTCGTCGACGTGGGGCTCGGTTACCTCACGCTCGGACAGCCACTCACCACGCTCTCAGGCGGTGAGCGTCAACGCGTCAAGCTGGCCACCCAGATGGCTGAGAAGGGCGACGTTTACGTACTCGACGAGCCCACCACCGGCCTCCACCTTGCCGATGTCGAGAACCTGCTGGGCCTCCTGGACAGGCTGGTTGATTCCGGCAAGTCCGTGATAGTCATTGAGCATCACCAGGCGGTCATGGCGCACGCTGACTGGATTATCGACCTCGGTCCCGGTGCAGGTCACGACGGCGGCAAGATCGTTTTCGAGGGTACGCCCGCCGAGCTGGTGGCCGCCCGTTCCACGCTGACCGGCAAGCACCTCGCGGCCTACGTCGGTTCCTAGGACTGAACAGCCAAGGGATTAGGCCGGACTGAGTTATCTCAACTTGGGCCTGTGCCCTGGCGAGCATCAGACGCGGTCGAGCTCCTCGTCGAAGCGGTCGCGTGCCGCCTCAATGTGCGGCATGTTCTGCTCCGCCCACTCCAGCAGCACGTCAACCGGGTGGCGGAGCGTCTTGCCGAGCGGGGTAATCCGGTAGGTGACGGCGACCGGTCGCGACGAGGTCACTTCACGTTCGACGATGCCGTTGCGTTCCAGCCGCCGGAGCGTCCCGGTGAGCGATTTCTGCGTGACCTCCGGGACGGCGCGGCGGAGCTCGTTGAAGCGGGAAGGCCGTTCGCACAGCTCGTTCAGGACGCTGAGCGACCACTTGTCGAGCACTTGGTCGAGGAGGTCTCGGTGCGCGGTCGCGATGCGGAGCTCGGTGGGGGTATCCATGGTGAAACCTGGTCTCGTTGAAGTGTCCTCTGGCGCCTAAGTATCTTGATGATACCTAGGAATAGGCACCATGACGATACACATTGGACGAGAAGAGGAGTTTCGATATGACGGTCCAACACTTTACCCCTGAGGGCATGCTTCGGCCGGTCCCGTACCACCACGTCGCCGTCGGCACGGGTGCGAGGCACGTGCACGTCAGCGGGCAGGTTGCGCGCCAGGCCGATGGCACGCCCGTCGCGGTGGGCGATTTGGCGGGGCAGGTGGCGCAGGCCCTGCGGAACACAGCCACAGGCCTGTCAGGTGCCGGCGCGACGTTTGCGGACGTGCTGCGGCTAACGTTCTACGTCACGCAGTGGCGGCCCGAGCGGATCGGCGACTTCATGGCCGGCGTGGAAGCCGTCGCCGACGAGATCGGCCTCGCACTCCCGATGCCACCCACGTCGCTCATCGGCGTTGAGGCCCTGTTCGAGAAGGACGTGCTCGTGGAGGTCGAGGCCACCGCGCTCGTCGACTGAGGACGGAAAGCCCAGTCGGTGTTGGAGTGCGAGGGGGTGGGTCGTGGCCAAGGTTTGCGGCGAGCTTGTAGCGGCCAGGTCCACCCTGACAGGCAACCACTCTGCGGCCTGCGTCAGTTAGGCAAATAACAGGGGGGGTGAAGCCGGGTTGAGTTATGTCAACCTGGTGCGGCCGCGAGGTGTCAGTTCGAGGCAATGGTCAACGGCTGCATTGCCTCGAACTGCCATCTCGCACGCATCCCGGCGGCTCAAACCGTACGGCGCGTATTTAGAAGCGACAGATTTGAGTCGGCATTGAAGGCTGAAATAAGTGCGTGGACTCTAGCTCGGTGGTGTCGACTTGTGCCTGACCGGCAGTTCTCGCATCCACTTCCACTCCAGTGCTTTTTACGCCGATAATCTACATTATGTAAAGTAAAACGTGATTATTGCATCTGGTGCGCGATCGACCTTCCTCCGCCCGTTGCCACCCGGCACCCCCGCGAGTGCCCGCGCCTCTCGTCGCCGAAATGCTCGGCTTACAGCTACCACGTGACCCAGAAGCACGTAACCGCGGCCACCGAGCCCTGGTCTCGCTATCCAAGAATCCAGGCGACGCGGATAATGACTGACACCATCGGAATCGATCGATAGCCACTCCCTAGAGATCTGCGACGGGCCTCACGGATGGCAGCCCGACTACTGGAGACAATGGTGGCAACAAAGGAAGAATTGCGACGGAGCCTTCAACGCATCCTCCGCTGGTCCCTTCCAATAGTGGTCATCATGCTGATCTCCACCGTCCTAAGCTTCGTTGGTGTCGATTCGGAGCCTTGGCTCTGGACTCGGACCATTCTCTTCGGCATCGCAGTCCTCGTAATGGGCGCCCAAATAACCAGATTCTCGCTATGGCAGAGGGACGAGTACTGGCGAGAACGAGGAAGAGATCCTAAACATCCGGAGCGGTTTCCGTCGGCCGACGCTGAATAGTTCCACCGCGTATCTCATCAGATGAATCATTCAGGCCCTGCAGCTACCCAGGTCACCCCAAAAACACGGCGCTGCCGAGCTTTGGTCCCGCTACATTGCCAAGCGACTAGGATCAGCGCGAGAGGCCGCGCTGTATCGGGCCAAGACATCGTTACAACCCGGAAGTACTAGTGATGATCAGGATAATGATACTTGTGACGTTCCTGATATTCGGATACTCGCTGGGCTGGAGCGGACGCTTCAGACTGGATCTGAAAAGTGGTTCGACAACGGAACTGGTCCTAGAGACCATACATCTCGGGCTGATGGCGCTACTTGCGGTCTTCATGTTTGCGTTGCCACCCATGACTGACTTTCATGGTCGTCCTGAGCTTGCCTACTCCTCCGGAGCTGTACTAATAGCAGCCCTCGCGCTCTTCAATCTCAAAACGAAAAGCCTTATCCTGTCGCTCAGTCCTGCGTCGGGCTCAAGGGCGAAGCCGGTGCCAGAGCAGCGTCGGACTAAATGGCCATATTCCTTTGCGTGGGCCACAGGCTACTTTCTGGCTGCATGGTATGTGGCAACGATTTACGCAAAGTTCGTGTGAGCGTCGCGCCCGTGTGAACCCGGCGTTTCACAAGCGCACCGTCCGGCCAACCATCCCGCCAGCCCTGTATGGAGTCCTTCACTGCGGCGTGGTGGTCTTCGAATAGTGCCGAATTGAATATGCACACTTACCAGTAGGACTCTGCGTATCTCATCAGATGAATCAATAAGCCTGGAACATCCCCGTCCTCCTCAGCTGCAGCACCGTGGGTCCCCGCACAACTAAGGTCGGTCTTGTGACGGGTGGTCTGCACGGTTTCTCCCCGGGGACGTGGCCGAGTGCAGCGCGTGTTCCGAATTCATGATCGCGATGCCCCGACGACACGCAGGAGGTGACCCGACTGGAACGGTTTCTGATACTGCTGGCCATAGTCCTAGCTTCAGTGGCAGTCTGCACAGCCGGACGCTATCGATACCCCATCAAAGAAGGATCCCGAGCAGATCACTTCTTCGAACGGCTCCAGTTGGCAGGGAACGTAGTCGCCATCGGAGTGGAACTCCTGCTTCCCGCCGTCACAGGTTTTCTTGGTCAGCCCTTGCTGGCCTACGCGGCCGCAATCCTCCAAGTTTTCGCTGTGAGCATCTTTCGAGTCCAGCTGCCGCCAATTCGGCCGGTCCGCCCCGGGACGGCAGCGAAGCACTCAGTAGGTGAACCTGAACTTCGCCGCACTCGATGGCCCTACCAAACGGCCTTCGCACTGGGATACGTCCTGCTCCTTGCTTACGTGGCGTCCATATTCGGTACGTATTTCTAATAGCCGGTGGCAGCGAGGAACGATCGGGAAACCGACAGCTAAGCGGGATCTGCAGCGCCCAGCGCCCGCATAGGACTCGGCGGCTCGCCATGCCCAAAGCCTGCCTCACCGGCAACATCGACACCCCGCTGGTTGCCCAAATGCTCGGCTACAGCTACCGAGTCACCCAGAAACACGCCGCCGCAGCGGCAGAACCGTGGTCGCGTTACGCAAGCACAGAGATGGCATGGATAATGGCCGCACAGATACTCCGCTACTAGGGAGAACGCATGGCGCCCGGAACTATATTCGGCCTGGTACTGGTGGGGGCAGGAATCATTCTGTTCGCTATTTCAGCTGCCCTGACGGAACGGGTGGCGAGGATCCGCGTCGAGTGGTTTCAGCCAAATCTGAACCGGCTGGCATTCAAGCGTCGAAACGTCAGAATACTGCGGATCATGGCTGGGGCTTGGGTTGGGATCGGCGTCGCCATTGCGATCCTTGGGCTTGTCTCGGCCAGATAACCTCGGTGGCAGAGTTCCTCAACTGGCCATCACCAGACCGCTGGGCGGGACTATCGGCTCTACCGGTTAAATGCGGGCTCTGTACCAGCTGAGAATAGTTCTAACGTGCCGGGCACCGTTCGCTTCACGTTCGTCGCCGACGCGGTCGCGACGTCATCAGGCAGGTTGAGGAGCTCCGCTGAACGACACTCCTGGAATCGGCATCACCGCGTGACGGCCCCCGGTCGGTGGGTGGGCTGGCTCACCGTCGCGGTCGAACCCCGGCACCGACGACGGCTCCCAAACCGTCTCCAACGGCCACGCCAACAAAAGGACTGTCGAAATACGCCAGTCCAACAGCTATGCCAACGGCAGCTCCCAGCAGCGTCCCGATCCACAAAGCCTTGTTCATCGGCGCGTCACAGGAAGGCCGTTAGCCCTCATAGGCGCTTCGAAGTGCGGCAATATCCAGCTTGCGCATTCCCAGCATGGCCTGCATGGCGCGCTGTGAGCCCTCGGGATCCGGTCCGGCGATCAGGGACGACAGGACTGAGGGGACGATCTGCCACGACACGCCATAGCGGTCCTTGAGCCATCCACACTGGCTCTCCGCTCCCCCAGTCGTCAGGGCCTCCCAGTAGCGGTCCACTTCTTCCTGGTCTGCACAGTCAACAACAAACGAGACAGCCTCGGTAAAGTTGGACGCCGCTCCACCGTTCAGAGCCAGAAACCTGCGCCCCTCGATCTCGAACTCGGCGGTGATGGCCTCCCCAGCCGGTCCGGGACCACCCTCGCCGTAACGCGACACGTCCAGGATCCTGGAATCATCAAAAACCGAGACGTAGAACTCGGCAGCCTCTTCGGCCTGGTTCTCGAACCACAGGCAAGTGGAAATCTTCTGCATGGGTGCTCCCTTCCGGCTTGAGCCTAGTCCGGGGGCGTTTATGGCACAACGGCGGGGGGAAGCCGGCTGACCAGACCCACAGTGTTCCCTTCAGAGTCCTTGATGAAGGCCATCCATTCGTCCGTTCCGGCGGGGCCCAGTTTGTCGTCAGTATGGTGATAAATCACCTGCGGCGGGGCAATAACTTCCACAGCCGTGTCCTGGAGTGACTCGATCGTGGAGCGGACGTCGGTGACCTCCAAATAGAGCACTGACGACGGCGCCCCGCGCTCGAGGAGCAGCCTGACGCCGTCGAGATCGAAAAACAGCAGCCCGGGCGGGTCATAGACAGCGGTTGGCTGCACCCCGAGCAATTGGGCATAGAAGGCGGAGGCGCGTTGCAGGTCCTTGGCCTGCTGGGCCACCTGAATCAAGCGCATGCTGCCTCCCTGGTGGTATGCCCACGGTCTTTCCCTGCAATCTTCCGCAATCGGGAAGCAGGGAGCAACCATGGGTTCCCGAACGTCCTGGCCGCAACGCTAGGCTCGAAGTCATGACTTTCAAGACCTCTTCCCGCCCCATGGCCGTCATCGCCGCAGCCCTGTCCGACGTGGTCCTGATCCTGGTTTTTGCGGCGATAGGGAGGGACGCGCACCAAAGGGGTGAAATCGTCACAGGAGTATTTCTCACTGCCTGGCCCTTCCTCGCCGGAGCAGCGCTCGCATGGATGTCGGGCAAGGTACGACGGCGTCCCTTGTCACTTTCAACGGGTGTGGCCGTGTGGCTCAGCGCCGTTGCCGGCGGCATGATCCTACGGGCTCTCACCGGCCAGACAGTGGTGGTGGCCTTTGTGACCGTGGCCTTGCTGAGCCTGGGACTCTTTCTGGTGGGCTACCGGGCACTGCTGGCTTTGGTCCGCAGGATGAGGAATTCCTGAGGCACTCGAAACAAGGGCCTGCCGCCGGTGGCCATGTAATAGGCTGGCAGCACTGACCAGTCTTGCCGGGCACTGCTACGGCGCAACAGATCCGGAAGGATTGAAGTGATCACCGCATTCGTTCTGATCAAAACAGACGCCGCCCGCATCCCTGAAACCGCCGAGGAAATCTCCGCGATCCAGGGCATCAGTGAGGTGTACTCGGTAACCGGGGAATGGGACCTGATTGCCGTCGCCAGGGTGGCCAAGCACGAGGACCTCGCCGATGTCATCGCCGACCGGCTCTCCAAGGTCCCCGCGGTGGTTCACACCACCACGCACATCGCCTTCCGCGCGTACTCCCAACACGATCTCGACGCCGCTTTCTCTCTCGGTTTCGAACAGTAGCGTCAAAAGTTAAATGAGCAGGGCCCGGCTTCCAACCGGGCCCTGCTCATTTCCGGGCATTTCTAGCCGTGGCTCAGCGACACCCAGCGGTCGAGGACGGCCGCCGCGGCGCCCGAGTCCACAGACGCGGCCGCACGCGCAAGCGCTGAACGCATGCGCTCCAAAAAGTCGCCGTCAGCCGAAGGGTCAAAAGCCACGAGCCCGGCGGCGGCGTTGAGCAGGACCGCATCTCGGGCAGGCCCGGGATGGCCCGCAAGGACATCACGCACGACGGCGGCATTCACCTGCGCGTCTCCCCCGCGAAGCTCCTCCACGGTTGCGCGGCGGATACCCAGATCGGACGGCGAAAACATCAGCTCGGTCACGGCGCCGTCCCTAATTTCCCACACAGTGGACGGGCCCGTGGTGGTCAGTTCGTCAAGACCGTCATTGCCCCGGAAAACCAGGCCACGGCTGCCCCGGCGGGCCAGCACCCCTGCCACCAGCGGCGCCATCCTGGCATTTGCCACACCGACAGCCGAGGCCTGGACACCGGCAGGGTTGGTCAGCGGGCCGAGGAAGTTGAAGGCAGTGGGGATGGCCAGTTCCCTGCGCGGAACTGCCGTGTGGCGGAACGAAGGGTGGAACACCTGCGCGAAGCAGAAAGTGATTCCCGCCTCTTCGGCGTTCCGTGCAACCTGGCTGATGGGCAAGTCCAGCCGGACGCCCAGCGCCTCCAGAACATCGGCGGAACCAGAGGAGGACGACGACGCCCGGTTGCCGTGCTTGACCACCTTGGCGCCTGCCCCGGCCGCCACCAGTGCGGCCATGGTGGAGATGTTTACAGTGTTCAGCTGGTCACCGCCGGTGCCCACAATGTCCAGCTTTTCACCGGAAATGTTGACGGGATTCGCGTGGCCCAGCATGGCTTCCACCAGGCCGGACAGCTCTTCCACGGTCTCACCCTTGGCACTGAGCGCAACCAGGAACCCGGCGATCTGGGCGGGCGTCGCTTCGCCCGACATGATGGTGTCCATTGCCCACGCCGTGTTATCTGCAGTGAGGTCCGTGCCGCTGATGAGTGCCGAGATGAGCCGTGGCCAAGTATTGCCTGCCGCCGGTGCGGATGCGAGTGAAGTCACTCCCTGATGCTATCGAGCGACGCCGCGCCCTGACCAATGTGAACCCCTCCGGGAACTTTTCCCAGTGATTTCGCGTCTTTGTAGAAAAAGTCCCCCCAAAAGGCGGTTTGCGTTGGGAAGTACGGACTTTTATAGACATAATGTCTATGTGACATCTGCGACCCATGCCCCCAGTACCCCGGCGCACCCCACGCTGAACCGCCCCAATATGGTTTCCGTTGGAACCGTAGTGTGGCTCTCCAGCGAGTTGATGTTCTTCGCCGGTCTTTTCGCCATGTACTTCACACTGCGCTCCACGAGCGGACAGATGTGGGCGGAAGAGACGGCCAAGCTCAACTTCCCCTTTGCGCTCGTCAACACGATCGTCCTCGTGGCCAGTTCCTTTACTTGCCAGATGGGCGTCTTCGCCGCCGAACGGCTGCAGCCCCGCAAGACCGGTGGCCCGTTCCAGTTCTCCCGCTGGGGCATGAATGAATGGTTCACGCTGACCTTCCTCATGGGCGCATTCTTCGTTGCAGGCCAGGCCACCGAATACGCAATGCTCGTTTCCGAGCACGTCTCGTTGTCGTCCAACGCCTACGGCTCCGCCTTCTACATCACGACGGGCTTCCACGGCCTCCACGTCATCGGCGGCCTGATTGCGTTCCTCTTCATCATCGGCCGCGCGTTTGCAGCCAAGAAGTTCGGCCACTTCGAGGCGACGTCAGCGATTGTCACGTCCTACTACTGGCACTTCGTGGATGTCGTGTGGATTGGCCTCTTCCTGGTCATCTACGTCCTCAAGTAGCCACGCTTTGATTCTTTTTCTACAAGAGGCAGAATTTCAAGAAGCGGCTCTCGGAGCCGGCGCACGATCGAAAAAAGGAACCACCACGTGAAGGCACTCTCGCAAAAGCGGCGTCACCCACTAGCAGCAATAGCGCTGCTCCTGATGGGGCTACTCGTCACGGGTGGGCTCTACGCAGTCGCCACTACCGTCAACGAGGCGAAGGCATCCACCACGAGCTACAGCGCCAACGACACCGCGGAGGGCGAGAAGCTCTTTGCAGCGAACTGCGCGACCTGCCACGGCATGGGTGCCAGCGGCACGCAGGATGGTCCCTCGCTCGTCGGTGTAGGTGCAGCAGCGGTTGACTTCCAGGTCGGAACCGGCCGTATGCCGATGCAGATGAACGGACCGCAGGCTTACAAGAAGCCGGCCCAGTTCAACGATGAGCAGACCCACCAGCTTTCAGCGTACGTAGCCTCCCTGGGAGCCGGCCCGGCAATCCCTGAAGAACACCTGCTCGACGGCAAGGGCAATGCCGCCGAGGGTGGCGAGCTGTTCCGCGTGAACTGCGCAATGTGCCACAATGCTGCCGCAGCAGGCGGTGCCCTGACACGAGGCAAGTTCGCTCCTGCTCTCGCAGATGTTTCTGAGAAGCACATCTACGAGGCCATGGTCACCGGCCCGCAGAACATGCCGGTGTTCAGCGACGCCAACGTTTCCCCTGAAGGCAAGCGCGACATCATCACCTTCCTCAAGCAGATCGAGTCCAACGGCTCCCCCGGCGGCGCTGACCTGGGCTCCCTCGGCCCCGTGGCTGAAGGCCTGTTTGTCTGGGTTGCCGGTCTGGGCGTCATCATTGCGTTCACCATCTGGCTGACGTCCCGGACGTCCTAGGCGCTCCGCGACACATTAGAACTCCTGCTGATCCGTCAGCAGTTTGAAATTGCAAAACTAACTCGGCATAAGCCGGGACGAGAGAAGGATGAGGCGAATTATGGGCAACCATAGTGACGGCAGTCCGAACCACTCGGGCACCGTAGCTACGGCTGGTCAGAATGAGGTGGAGAAGTTCCAGGATCCTGGGCTTCCTCCGCACCGTTTGCGCCTGGCTGACACGGACCCGAAGGCCGCCAAGCGTGCAGAACGGCAGGTCGCGCTACTTTTTGGCACCTCCGTTGTCGGCACACTGATCTTCCTGGTGGCATATTTCGCCATCGACCTGGGTGAAGGCGCCGACATCGCCACCATCCGGCTGCAGAACGCCCTGCTCGGCGTAGGCACCGCCTTCGCCATGCTTGGCATCGGTACGGGCATCGTGCACTGGGCGAAGGCCCTGATGCCTGACCACGAAGTCTCCGAGGAACGCCACGCGATCCGCACAGAGGACGACCGCCAGGCCGCAGTCCGCATCGTCGACGACATCGTTGACGAGACGGGCATCAAGCGCCGCCCGCTGATCCGCAACACCCTCCTGGGAGCTGTCGCACTGGCACCGCTGCCCGCCCTCGCCATCTTCGGCGACCTGGGCCCGCGCCCGGATAAGGCGCTGTCGCACACCATGTGGGCACCCGTGGAAGGCAAACTCAAGCGCCTTACCCGCGATCCTGACGGCACCCCCATCAAGGCTTCCGATGTCACCCTTGGCTCGGCCTTCCACGTTATTCCGGAAGGGCTCAACGAGCTCCATGAGGGAAAGCTCAACGAAAAGGCCAAGGCCGTTGTGCTCCTCATGCGCCTCGACCCCGCGTCGCTGAACCCGTCACCGGGCCGCGAAGACTGGGGCTACAACGGAATCGTTGCGTATTCCAAGATCTGCACCCACGTTGGCTGCCCCGTTGCTCTCTACGAGCAGCAGACGCACCACCTGCTGTGCCCGTGCCACCAGTCCACCTTTGACCTCACGAATGAGTGCAAGGTGATCTTTGGCCCCGCCAGCCGGCCACTCCCCCAGCTGCCGATCGCAGTTGATGACGAGGGCTACCTGGTCGCTACCAGCGACTTCAAAGAACCTGTTGGACCGAGTTACTGGGAGCGTGATGAGCATGAGCGCATCATCAACAGCTAAAGCCCCCGCCTTCGTCGCCACGACAAAAGCCGGACGCATCACCGATTTCGTGGATGCACGTGTGGGAGGCTCTGGAATCCTGCGGGAATTCGGACGCAAAGTCTTCCCCGACCACTGGTCGTTTATGTTCGGCGAGGTGGCGCTGTATTCCTTCGTCATCCTCTTGCTGTCGGGCACGTTCCTGACGTTTTTCTTCGATCCGTCCATGGCGGAAACGCACTACGACGGCTCGTACATTCCGCTGCAGAACGTCGAAATGTCCGTAGCGTACAGCTCGTCGCTGGACATCTCCTTTGATGTTCGTGGCGGCTTGTTCATGCGCCAGGTCCACCACTGGGCAGCCCTGCTCTTCGTGGCGTCCATCGCAGTCCACATGCTGCGTGTCTTCTTCACCGGCGCTTTCCGCAAACCCCGTGAAATGAACTGGGTTGTCGGCGGGGTCCTGCTGATCCTGGCCATGGCGGCCGGCTTCACGGGCTACTCCCTCCCCGATGACCTGCTCTCCGGCAACGGCCTGCGCATCATCGACGGCGTCATCAAGTCCATCCCGGTGATCGGTACGTACACGTCGTTCTTCCTCTTCGGCGGCGAGTTCCCCGGCACTGCCGTGATCGGCCGCCTCTACATGCTGCACATCCTGCTGGTGCCTGCCCTCATCCTGCTGATGATCGTGCTGCACCTCTTTATGGTGGTTGTGCACAAGCACACCCAGTACCCCGGTCCGGGCCGCAACGACGGCAACGTCGTCGGTTACCCCCTGGGTCCTGTCTATGCAGCGAAGGCCGGTGGCTTCTTCTTCATCGTGTTCGGCGTCGTCGCCCTCATGGCGGCCTTCTTCACGATCAACCCGATCTGGAACTACGGCCCGTACGACCCCTCACCGGTGTCCGCGGGTACCCAGCCTGACTGGTACATCGGCTTCGTTGACGGCGCACTGCGCCTGATGCCCGGCGTCATCGGCGACTTCCATTTCGAGTACGTCATCTTCGGCTACACGCTGACGCTGAACGTCCTGCTGCCAGCCCTGGTGCCGGCCGGCATCCTGTTCACAGTGATGTTCATGTACCCATGGATCGAAAGCTGGATCACCAAGGACAACCGCGAACACCACGTACTGGACCGTCCGCGAAACGCCCCCACCCGCACCGCCATTGGCGTGGCAGGCTTCGTTTGGTACTGCGTGATGTGGGCGGCGGCAGGCTCGGACCTCATCGCCACGCACTTCCATGTGTCGCTGAACGATGTCACCTACTGGCTCCGCGCGCTGTTCTTCATCGGCCCCATCATCGCGTTCATTGTTGCAAAGCGCGTTGCACTGGCCCTCCAGCGCAAGGACCGCGAAATTGCACTCCACGGCCGCGAAACCGGCCGCATCGTGCGCCTCCCTCACGGTGAGTTCATTGAGGTGCACGCTCCCCTGGATGAATACAAGCGCTACAAGCTGGTCGGCTTCGAGTCGCCGGTGCCGCTGCCTGCAGTCCCCAACGACCACGGCATCGTCACTCGCAAGGAAAAGCAGCGTGCGTTCCTGTCCAGGTGGTTCTTCGAGGACCGGGTAGCCCCGGCCACCCCCGCAGAGCTGGAGGCCGCCCACGGCCACCATGCACACCCTGCAGTGGAAGCTGCCGAGGAAAGCAAGAGCCTCAGCCACTAAGGGACACCTTCGGTGTCAACGAGAAAGGCCCGGTCCGTTTGGACCGGGCCTTTCTCGTTGATCGTCGTTTCGGGCGGCCGCGACTAGGTGTTGCGGTAGCCGGAGCCGTGGTGCCTGGCAGGCCTGGCCCCCGGGCGCTGCAGCGGTACCCAAAGCTTGTAACGGTCTGCCCTGTAGTAGGACACCGAATAGTCCACCATGGAACGGGCAACGAAGGCATGGCGCTGGATCTTGAGCAGCGGTGCACCGACATCGACGTTGAGGAGGCGTGCGGTGGAGGGTGAGGCGGCGGTAGCTTCGATCATGTCCTCCCCCCACTCCATCACCAGGCCGAATTGTTCACTGAGGACGTTGTACAGCGACGTTGGCGGTTCGCCGTCCAGCAACCCAGGAACGCGGTGGGCCGGGATGAAGTTTTCGTCCACGCTCATGGGTTCACCGTCGGCAAGCAGGAGCCGGCGGAACCGGACGAGGGGCGTGCCCTCATCGAGCTGGAGTTCGCGGGCCAGGAAGGCGCTGGCGCCAATTTGTTCGAAACTGAGGACCCTGGCCGCGGGAACCATCCCGCGACGCTGCATCTCCTCGCTGTAGGAGGTCAGCTTCACCTGCAGGTCGAGCTTGGGCTTCCGCACGAAGGTGCCAAGTCCGACTACGCGTTCGATGACCTCTTCACCCACCAGGGCATCGATGGCCTGGCGTACAGTCATCCGGGCCAGCCCGAAGCGCTCCGCAAGATCCCGTTCCGACGGCAGCGCAGATCCGGGCGGACAGGAGTCCGCTATGTACTGCCTGAGAATCTCACGGAGTTGGACATAGATTGCGGTCCCACTGCTGCGATCAATTTCACCGGCAACGGCGGCCGCGCTAGCAGCCATGATGCAGGTTCCCTGCTTGTCTCTTCACCCCTCAATCTTAAGTCAAACGCCGGCAGGTCTAGACCAGCGGCCATCCTCTATGCTTCGGTTTGGGCGCAGCCGCATGCGGACGGCTATATTGGACAGGAAATTTGTCGTCAGACGGAGGGGGCCGTCAGGGAAAAGGAGTTGCGTTGCCAGTTCACAAGGCAGTGGTTTCGGCATCGATCGGGCTGCACGCCCGTCCCGCCGCGGTGTTCGTCCGGGCAGTAACGGATACGGGACTGCCCGTCACCATCCGCAAGGCCGGTATCGAAAGCGTTGACGCCCGGTCGCTGCTGGAAGTGATGACCGCGGACTTCCACCACGGCTGCGAGGTTGAGCTGAGCATCAATGAATCGGCTGTGGACGCCTCTCATGGCCTTCTCGCCGCCGACGCAGCCCTCCAGGCCCTCGTGGAGCTCTTGGAGTCACAGGGCGCTCAGTAAGGGCCGTGCAGCCTGTGCCGAGGTAACGCGGCGCCCCTGGCGGCACAGTGGCGCCGCCCCTCCCCCAACGATTTAACGCATAACGACGGCGGGCCCCACTTTTCAAGGTGGGGCCCGCCGTCGTTATCGAGTCTTTGCTGCCAGTCTGGCAAGACCTAGTGTGCGTGGTCTCCGCGGCTGTACTCGTAGACCCAGCCAACGAGCGCTACCAGAGCAAGTCCGGCCGCGACGTACGTAATCCAGAAACCAATGGCCAAGCCAAGGAACCCGCCCGCGCAGGCAAGGCCGAGTACCAGGGGCCACCAGCTCCAGGGGCTGAAGTGCCCCTGTTCGCCGGCACCCTCGTGGATCTCGGCGTCGTTGCGGTCCTCGGGACGCATACCCACACGCTTGCCGGTGAAGCCCAGGTAGCCGCCGATCATTCCGGCGAGCCCGCCCACCAGGAGGATGCCCAGCGTGCCTACCCATTCATGCCAGTTGGTCAGGAAACCGTAAACCAGGGAGACCGGCACGAAGAAGAAGACTCCGGCTCCAAAAATCCATGATTCGATCTTCACTTGGCAGTGTCCTTCTGGTCGGCGTTACCGAGCACCGCTGCAGCCGCAGACGGAGACTCGACGGTGTGGATTTGCGCCAGCTCGGGGTGGTGCAGGTCCAATGCGGGACGTTCCGAGCGGATCCGCGGCAGGGACGTGAAGTTGTGGCGCGGCGGCGGGCAGGACGTGGCCCACTCAAGCGAAGCTCCAAAGCCCCAGGGGTCGTCTACCTCGACACGCTCCGAGCTGCGCCACGTGATGTAGACGTTCCAGAAGAACGGAATCAGCGAAGCTCCCAGAACGAAGGAGGAGATGGTAGAGAACTGGTTCATCCAGGTGAAGTTGTCCTCCACGAGGTAGTCAGCGTAACGACGGGGCATGCCCTCGACACCGAGCCAGTGCTGGATCAGGAAGGTTCCGTGGAAGCCGAGGAACAGGAGCCAGAAGTGGATCTTTCCGAGCCGCTCGTTGAGCATCTTGCCAGTCCACTTGGGCCACCAGAAGTAGAAGCCGGCGA